>JACQQF010000087.1 GCA_016207095.1 Candidatus Methylomirabilota bacterium
AGATGGGGGAGGGCTTGGGTGGGGGTGAAGACGGCAGATGCCTGATACTCACTCACCCTCCCCCACGCCCCCTCCCGTCGAGGGAGGGGGGATTTCTGAAGCGAATTTGCGACTCAGGACACTAGTGCAACGGCTCATCCACTGGTAATAAGGAAGGACCATATCATGGATCGACTAAGTATTCTAGTGCCGTTCCAACTTGTTGCGGCTAATGCCGTTCCAACTCGTTTCGGCTAATCGCCAAGAGATGTCCTTTTGCCATAAAAGTTGGAACGGCACTAATCACCGATAGGAGCCCTACTAAGAATCATCGCTCTCCTTAGCATCGCCTTTTTTGGCGTAAATAGTTGGAACGGTACTAGCAGGATTGGGTAAGCCCATCGCGCTTGGGGGCCCCTTGAAAGAAACAAGAGGCACCCCCGTAATGCCGGGATGCCTCTCGGCTCGTCTGAAGCCTGACGAAGAGGGAATATCATTGCCCTACGAGAGTAACGTGCATCAGCACCGTCGGCACAGCTCTGACAGGCTCAGCAAGCTCCGGTGACAGGTCTCAACCAAGCGACGACGTTCATCCATGACATGGGTCTCCTTCAAGGGCATCGAGTACCCCCTTGATGCTCGAGCTTGTAACCCATGTCATTGTACTAAACTGTTACCAAGGTCCCTGGAACGGACTGTGGGATTCCACTACTTCACCGGTGCAGTAAGGGGCTGGTCCTTTTCGGCGATGTAGACTGCCAGGATCTTCAGCGCAGACGTCGCGCTTGTGTTCCGGCCATTATGGACCTGCCCCGGCGGCTGATGGATCGCCACACCCGGCCTCAAGGAGACGGCCAGCTTCCCCCCCACCTCCAAGATTCCCTCGCCCTCCAGGACATAGGCGAACTCGTGCGCCGGGTGAACGTGTTTCCCCGTCGCCGCCCCTGGCGCGATCTCCGCGAGGACCACGGATCCTTCTTTCCCAGCCATTCCCGCCAGGTCTGTTTCGAGCAACACCGTGCGCGTTACCGGCCCCTGCGGGGCACTAAGGACCTGAGTCCCGATCGCCCCCACTGCGATTCCCACAGCCAAGGTCACGCCAAGGAATACAGCCGTTCGCCGCATGGTCGCCTCCTTTCGAGGGACGTTGTTGGTTTCTGAAAGTCTCATGCCTCCACTTCAGCCATAGCGCCGGCGGATGACACCGACGAGTCCTCGCTTGATGTGAGAGGCGCTCACGCTGACCCGTCCCTCGCCCGAACCGCAGCCGAGAGGGTCAGCCGATGGAGGGCGACCAAACCCGGCTCGTCAAGACCGGGGCCCAAGTAGCCACCGGCGAGCACGAACGCAATGGGGATCCGGCGCCGCCCACACCAGTCGAAGACCAGCCGCTCCCGTACCTCGAGGATCGCGCGGGTGATCCCGCGCAGTCCCCCTATGCTGCATCCCTCAAAAGGGTCCATACCCGCATTGTACAGACATAGGTCGAACCCTGGGGCCTCGGCCTCCAGCCTCTGCAAACGCGACTGGAGAACCGACAGATAGCGCGCGGCGTCCCGGACGAGATCCAGGGTGGTGCGTGCGGTGGGCGCATAGGTATCGAAAGGCGACACGGCGATGTCGAGTTGCCACACCTGGGGATCGCCCGCCACGAGGGAGTGAGTGCCACCCCCACAGTGGGCGTCAAGATCCAGGACCAGGATCGCGCCGACCCCGGCGCCGCGCGCCGCGCGAACCCCTAGGGCGAGGCCGTTGAAGGTGCAGAAGCCCGCCCCGCGGCCACGCCCCGCGTGATGCAGCCCGCTCGATAGCGAGCCCGCGACCCCTTCCGCCAGGGCCGTGAGTGCCGCCTCGACGGCCCCGCCATTCGAGGCGCAGACCATCGACCAGAGCGACGGGTCCCAGGGAAATCCCTGCGACTCCGCAAGCGCGCGGGGCTCCCCCGTCCGCACGGCGGTGACGTACGACGGGTCGTGCACCTCGCAGAGCTGCGTCTCACTCAGTGGGTCGGGCGCGAGGAGATCGATCCCGCCTATCGGCTCGCGGCGCAGGGACTCGACGATCCACTGCGACTTGCGCGCCGTCTCAAAGGCGTGACCCGAGCGGACGTAGTCCGGGCTGAAGAAGAGCTTCATGGTGAGCGTTTCTGAATATTCCAGGTTACCGCATCGCTGCGAGAGCAGGTAAGGATATGAACACTAGGGCCCGGCTGACAATTCCGCCGGGCCCGGAAGGATATCTCTGTGGGAGTGTTGGTGAAAGAGGCGAAGGCAGGCGACGCTCTAACCCATCTACGGTAGGACGAAGTGGGCCCTACGATTCCATTGCCAGGCCGATTCATCGTGGCCGGCGACGAATGGCCGTTCCTTACCGTAACTGATGGTCTTGATCCGCTTTTCATCGATACCGGACGCCACCAGGTAGTCCTGGGCCGCCTTGGCCCGCCGGTGCCCAAGAGCGAGGTTGTACTCCTGACTTCCGCGCTCGTCGCAGTGCCCCTCGATGATCAGAATTGGCCTTGCATTCCCCCTCAGCCATTCGACATTCTTGTCGAGGGTCTTCTTTGCGTCCGGCCGGATGAAAGATTGATCATAGTCGAAGAAGATATCCCCAAGGGACGGCTCTCTTCCCGCTTCCTTCGCGGCCACGGGAGCTGGTGGTGCAACCACGGGGGCTGGCGGCGCGGGAGCAGGTGCTGGTGTAACATCCGGAGGTGGTGGTGGCGCAACAGCGGGGGCTGGCGGCGCTTCAGGGATAGCCGGCAGCGCCTCTGTCGCGGGCAGCGCCGCCATAGCATCCGCTAGCGTCCCCATCTTCGGGTAGATCCCCAGGTCCACCGCCGGCGCGGGCGGGGCAACCGCAACCACCACCTCTGCAGGCGGGGCCGGCGGCACCTCTGTCGCGGGCAGCGCCGCCATAGCATCCGCTAGCGTCCCCATCTTCGGGTAGATCCCCAGGTCCACCGCCGGCGCGGGCGGGGCAGGAGGCAGCGGCGGAGCCATCTCCGCCCGAGGCGCCTCGACAGGCGGAGGGGCCGGAATATCAGGTACCATTGCGACGGGGGCGACAGCCATCTTGCTCTTCAGTGCCTGTAACGCAGTACGGCATCTGGCAGGAAGGTTGGCCATGGTGGCGTCCCCGATATGATCGAACTGAGTGACATAGTGGGTCCACCAGTCGAGACACGACTCGGCGCGGGCGTATTCGTCGGGAGCGAGCGTCTGCGCACCGGCCGCCTTAGCCTCGGCCAAGTCCGTCCTCATTCGGTCGATCTCGGGCGTATATGATCTGGTCGTCGCGCAGCCGCCGACAATCAGAGCCACCAAGACGAAAAAGAGTGCGGGCCATGATCCCCTTGCAGTTCTCGTGATCTGGTTCATGGTCAAGCTCCCTCCCGGTTCAATCAACGGCCGGCTCGACTCCATTTCCTGCTCTACCCTGTTCGCTACGGCACCGACTGCGCGGCCTCGCGCGTCTTCCCGCTAACTCTTCCAAGAAACGCAGTATGTCAGACGCTGCCCGTCATGTCAAGCGTCTGACCGATCTCTCTTGCGCCTATGAACAGAAGTGCCAGGTATCGCAAGAGCCAGGGCAACCCGTGCCGGCAGAACAGCCCATCGCGTTCCGTTCATCGCCTGCTCATTCTATCTCGGATTTGCTGTCAGGAAGTCCGTAGACTGCGCCTGTTAAGAGGCGCGCTTTGACAGACCGAGCACCCCCGAGCTGCTTCCAAGGCCTTTCTTCACGTGACTCAGTCTGTCCTTCGCCGACCTTGCCTCCTGCGACTTCGGAAACCGCTTGACGAGTCTGGTGAGAACCGTTCGGCCTCGGGACGCATCCCCCATTTCAAGGTACGCGTACCCCTGTTTAAGCATGGCGCTGGCCACCTTGGGATTCTTGGGATACTCTTTCAGAAACAGCTCGAACTGCTTGATCGCCAAGTCATGGTTCTTCCGCCTGTAGAATGACTCGCCGAGCCAGTAGTAAGCATTGGGCAGCAGACTCGTCTTGGGGTAGAGTGTGATATAGCTCCGGAAGCCCTCGATCGCGAGGTCGTACTTCCCCTCTGTATAGTCGTTGAGGGCATTCTTGTATAGCTCAGCCGGAGTCGCCGCGGTCACCGCCGGTCGAGGGGGCGAGGCCGGGCCAGGGGCCGCAGTGGCCTGAAGCGATATCGGAGGCGGCAAGGGTACCTTGGCAACCACTGGTGCCTTCTGAACGGCCGGTGCGTGCGGGACGATGGGTTGGATAAACTGCTTGGCGGCGTTCGCTTTTCTTGCTTCGGTCAGGGCGAGCTGTGTGGTTGCGTTCACCTGTTGAACGGCGGCGTTGGTCTGCTCTGCCATCTGCTGCAGGGCGTTCGTCACATCCTGAGCCGTCTGCTGTGAGGCTCCGGTGGCTTGCTGGGCAAGGCTGGTTGCACCTTGGGCGGTAGCCGTCGCCGTCTGGCCCAACACCTTCGCCTCCTGGGCCGTAGCAACAGCCTGAGTGAGCTGCTTCTCAAATCCATCCAGTCGCCGCCCAAACTGGCCAACCTGGCCGCCCAGGGCATCCATTCGCTTGTTCAGCTCGGAGATGCGATGCCCCACCTCCTCGATCTTCCCGAGAGTCAATCGCGCCTCCGCCGTCAGGTCGTCCAGCTTGGTGTTGAGGTTCGTCTGGGATCGCATGAATCCCGCAACCTCCTCCGCCTTCTCCTGCCTGACCTTCTCCACCCTGCCCTTCAGCTCGACTTCGAGTTTCCCAAGCCGCTCTTCGACGTATCCCCTCTCCCCTTCGCTCGTCTTGGTGACAACCGCCACGTCGCTCCTCACCGAATCAAGATCGCGCTGCATCATGCGAAGAGGGAGATCCCCCTCGCATCCTCCCACAAGAACTGCGAGGATTGAGACCATCCCCATAGGGACGCGCGCCACCGCCACCCTCCCATCTCTACTCGGCATTCAACCCTCCCCAGCCCTTGTCGTACATCTATGCCTCGTTACGCGTTCAGTTCACCCTGATCCCGAGTCATGAGTCTAGGGAAGCACGAACTGTCGAACTATACACCAAGCCTGATGGAAGACCCGACTAGTGCGGTTCCAACTATTTTCGCCGAATCAGTCAAGCTTCGCTGAAAGCGACGTATGTGCTGCATAGCTCTCTTCCATTAGCCGCAACAAGTTGGAAACGGCACTAGAACTATTATACTACCCGTCATCCGCGACACTTGCAACTCTCAACTGCTCACAGGGTTCAGCCGCCGCCCGCAATGTGAATTACGGGTTGAGCCTCGTGTCCCCTTCCCGCTCGCGGATCACGCCCTGCCAACTACAGAACCCGCATGACGAGGAGCTATCGGGGACCGGGCCGTTGAGAACGGACACGGCGGCCTTGATGAGGCGCTCGGCGGCCTCGGGGTCGGTCGCCACTTCCTGCACACTGATGTCGAACTGAATAAGGCCGTACTCCTTCACCTCGACCGGATGATAGTAGAGCAAGTACGCCAGGCGCTTGGTCCTGTGACCGTTGCTCTCCAGCAAGAGTGTGTAGAGATTCATCTGGTCCTGGTAGTATTCATGCGTGTCGGCCTTCGGGGCATATCCGCGGGTTTTATAGTCCAGCACGTAGTGGAAGCCGGCCTCATCGACCAGGCACTCATCCAGGGCGCCCATCAGCTCACACTCCGCCCACGGCGGGGTGTATCGGATTCCGCGTCTCCAATCGCGCCATCGGTTGATCGTCTCGACGCTAGGCAGGAGCCGGCCCGGGAGCTTGCCCTTCACCTCGGGCGGCAGGTCCCCAGACGCCCTGAACAGGTCAAAGTAGCGCTTGAATTGCGCGTCAAGGCCACCTGGGAGGCTTGGGAAGATGGTGTCCGGCCGCTTGATACCGGCATTGAGGTCGAACCAGAAGCATCGCGGGCATTCGGTGTACAGACTCAAGCGGCTGTTCGATAGCGTGAGGCGCATGGGGTTTCCTTGATCCTCTCTGTTCGGCGCAGATTCCTACGGTCGGCTCGTCATCCGATCAATCAGCAGCGCCAACTCCCGTTGCATTACCTTTGGAGGAAGATTCACCTGCTGGCCGTGGCCAGGCAGCACCCACTCGAAGGGGAAGTCTCGGAGTCTCGCCAGCGACCTCGTCTGTTCCTTCCACGAAAACCAGCAGAACTCCTCGGAGGCGTCCAGTCGTTGAAGGCTTCGACTCCACCACAGATGGTCACCCGTGAACAGAAAGCGACGTCCGTACAGCAGCACACAGTGCCCTCGAGTATGGCCAGGGGTCGGAATAGCCAGAAAGTCAGGGAACAGTTCCGCCGGCTCGTTCCCGTCAATCACGATCTCCGCGCCCGGCTGGGCTGACAGTTCCGCCCGGTGGATAATCCGCTGGCTGTTAAACCTTTCGGCGTACTTGCTTGCGTCCGCCACATCGTCCTGATGGGTCAAGAAAATGTATGCAATTCCACCAAGCTCTCCGAACCTTCTGACCAGGTACGAGAGGTATTTCGGGGAATCGATGAGCCAGTTTCCGTCGGGGTGCTGCACGAAATAGCTGTTGCCGCCATAGGATTTCGGGGAATTGAACCCGGAATAATAGACCCGGTCCTGGATAGGGAGCGGGAAGTCTCCCATCACCTCTTTGGCGTTGTTCCGATGCAGCGTCCCGATTGAGCCTGTCGGGCACGCCAGAAGCGCCCTGAGCGCCTTCCGCTTCTCTGATTCAGTTTGTGGCTGAGCGTAGACAACCGAATACTCCCCAGACTCCGTGAAGGTTTCGGGAGCAAGCTGCCGGCACGCATCACAATCGATACAGGTCGAATCGACGAAGAATTCACCCTCCACGTTCTGGGGCAGCCGCTTCTTAATGTTTGCCATCGCTCTCACCCGGCTCCTGTCTGCGCGCTTTCGACACCCTCAGTTTCATCATTATACCCCATTCTTCGACTCTGTCGCGCCCTCTCAACCATTCAGCATGGCCGGGAGCGGGAAGGCTTGGGGAAGCTATCGCTGCGTCACAGGTCTCGCAACACTCTCGCGTCGGAGAAAGAGCTTGGTCAGAAAGCAGAGGCTCGAGTACAGTAGCCCTGAAGCAGTCGAGAAAGAATTGACCGGGTCGAGCTCCACGGTCTGTGACGAAAGTGGCTGAAAAGGCCGCGTCAAAGCGAGAATGAGATGCCTGAGTTTCCCTTCTTTCGAGACCTCGTCCTGGCGATCGGCGCCGCTCTGCTCGGAGGAGTGGCCGCGAAACGCCTTGGTCAACCTCCGCTCCTCGGCTACTTGGTTGGCGGGATTCTGATCGGTCCTCATACCCCCGGACCCGTCAGCGAGATCCACCATGTCTCGGCATTGGCGGAGATCGGCGTAGTTCTGTTGATGTTTGAGATCGGGGTGGAGTTCCCTGTCGCCCGGCTACGCCGCGTCCGGGCTGTCGCTATCGGGGGAGGGTTACTAGCGCTGTTACTCATCGGTGCGATGGCGATGGCGATCGGCCGCGCGCTGGGCTTCCCGTTGGTCCAACAGGTTTTCTTCGGGGCTGCCATGTCCCTTGCCAGCACAATGGTCGCCCTCAAGATGCTACTCGACCGAGGTGAGATGGATACGCCACACGGCGAGATTGCAGTGGGGATCACCCTCGTCGAGGACATCTGCCTCATCACCATGTTGGTCTTGCTTCCGGCCTGGGCCGGCGCGGGGGAAGATGTGTGGCATCAACTGCTGCTCGCCCTCGGCAAGGCGCTCGCGCTCTTCAGCGGAGCTTACTTCGTTGGAAGGCTCTTCCTTCCTGCTTTGTTCGCCGCCGTCGCTCGGTTACGCTCACGCGAACTCTTTGTGCTCATGGTGATCCTTGTAGTGATCGGTACAACGGTCGGCCTCGCTGGCCTCGGGCTCTCCCCTGCGCTCGGGGCCTACTTGGCCGGCGCCGTGGTGAGTCGCTCGCACTACAGCCGACAGGTCTTGGCGGAGCTTGTCCCTAACCGAGACCTGTTCGCCAGTCTCTTCTTTGTCTCGGTGGGGATGCTCGTGAATCCAATCCTGCTCTGGCGCCACCCCTGGACACTCCTGGTCGTGGTCGGAGTCATCACGCTCCTCCGGCCCCTGGTCCTGGCGTCGGTTGTTCGCGCCTTCGGCTATCCCGGGTCCACGGCCATCATGACGGGCCTGGTGCTCGCGCAGATCGGGGAACTCTCATTCGTCCTGGCCAAGCTCGGAGTAGACCGCCGCTTCATCACCGAGGACCTGTATGGACTGGTGCTGGGTGGCGCGCTGATCTCGATCTTGATCAACCCTTTGCTCCTTCGCCATGGCGCCGCATGGTTGCTTGGTCGGCTTGGTCGCGGGGCCACGGAGCCGGCGCTACCCGAGGGACCAGCGGTGGAGGCGTCAGGGTTGGCCAACCACATTGTGATCTGCGGTTGCGGTCGGGTTGGAAGCGAGATCGTGGCGCAGCTCAAGGCCCAGGGGATTCCCTATGTCGTGATCGAACTGAACCCGATCCGCGTCGATGAGCTACGGTTGCAGGGCGAGCCGTGTCTCTTCGGCGATGCCAGCAATCCCCACATCTTGAAGGCAGCGGGCGTCGAGCGGGCGAAGTTGCTGGCCATCACCCATTACGATGCCACGGCTGCAGAAGTGACGATCAAGGAGGCGCTTCAAATTCGCCCCGCACTCGAGGTCATCGCCAGGGCGCATAACCCCATCGAGTTGGAGCGCCTGCGAAGCGCGGGCGCATCGGAGGTGGTAATACCTGAGTTCGAGGCCGGCATGGAATTTCTTCGCTGGACGCTGGAACACCTTGGGGCTTCAGCCGCACAGGCCGAGACGCTCATCCAGCGCCGACGGGCAGAATTCAGGCCTGACTGATCGATCCCTACACGCCTGAATCCCATCACGGGCATGAAGGTTGACTGACGATTCTCGTTGCTCGCCCGACGACCTGCCCCTATAATGCCCAGGGTTGTTGTGTTTTGTGTAAGGAGGCCACAGATGCTCTCGATCCGTGGGGATTCGAATCTACAAGAGGGCGTGATGGCGTCGCTTCAGCAGGAGCTCGACGCGCTGAGGGCGGACGGGCTGTACAGATGGCTCCGGCAGATCGAAGGCCCGCAGGGCCCATGGATGCAGGTGGACGGCAGGAAGACGATCGTCCTCGCCTCAAGCGACTACCTGGGCCTGGCCTCCCACCCGCGCCTCAAGGAGGCGGCCTGCCGGGCGATCGATCGGTATGGGTGCAGCGCCTCCGCCGCCCGACTGATCTCGGGGAATCACGACCTCTATCCCCGGCTGGAGGAGCGCCTGGCTCGCTTCAAAGGGACCGAGGCCGCGCTGGTGTTCAGCACAGGGTATCAGGCGAATCTGGGCGTGATCTCCGCCTTGATGGACTCGCAGGATGTCGTGTTCAGCGACGAGCTGAACCACGCGAGCATCGTTGACGGCTGCCGGCTGTCGAAGGCTCAGGTCAGGGTCTTCCCCCACAACGATCTCGTCGCCCTGGAGCGTCTTCTGGAGCGAGAGGGCTCTGCCAGGAGAAAGTTGATCGTCGTGGATGGCCTCTACAGTATGGATGGCGATCTGGCTCCGCTGGCCGAGATCGTCGATCTGGCCGAACGCTACGACTGCATGACCATGGTGGACGATTCCCACGGGACCGGGGTGCTGGGCGCGTCCGGGCGCGGCGCGGTGGAGGCGACCGGCGTGCTGGGCCGGATCGACATCGAGACCGGAAGCCTGGCCAAAGCGCTGGGCGGCTTCGGCGCCTATGTCGTCGGGAGCCGAACGGTGATCGACTACCTGATCAACCGGGCCAGAAGCTTTATCTTCACCTGCGCGATGCCGCCCGCGGTGTTGGCAACCGTGCTCGAGGCGCTGGCTATAATAGAGGAGGAGCCTGAACGGAGGCAGCGGCTGTGGGACAACACCCGATACCTCAGAGCAGGCCTGCGTGATCTTGGGTTTGAGGTGGGCCAGAGCGAGACCCAGATCATTCCCTTGATGGTGAGGGAGAGCGAGCGCACCATGCGCGTCTGCCAGGAGCTCCTGGATCGCGGAGTCTTTGCTCAAGGGATTCGCTATCCCTCGGTCCCGCGCGGGACCGAACGGATCCGGCTGACCGTCACGGCCTCGCACAGCACATCGGACCTGGATACCGCGCTGATTACCTTGGCCGAGGTGGGGCGGTCCCTACAGCTCATCTAATTCATACGCATAAGACGTCATTGCGAGCACCCGAAGGGTGCGTGGCAATCCCGACGAGATTGCTTCGCGGAGTTTACACTGAGCGAAGCGAATGTGGCTCGCAATGACCAGGAGAGGAACGATGGCACTACGAGGAAGAACCGCCGGTGAGCTGAAGGGCAGACAGATTGCGTCCCTGCTCCTCCTGCTGGTCATCTTTGCCCTGGGGAGTCAGACGGTGCCCCTGTACTCCGACTGGCTCTGGTTCCAGGAGATCAAGCTCCCCTCGGTCTTCCTGACGATCCTCACGACAAAGCTCCTGCTGGCCGTCACGTCCGGCCTGGCCTTCGCCGTCCTCCTCTACGTCAATCTGTTATTGGCCAGCCGGTTCACCGCCACCGATGTCCTCCTCGAGGTGGAAGACCGGTTCGGCCTTCCGAGCCGCCTGGTGATCGAGCCGTACTTCCGCCGGCTCTTGCTCCCCGGCGCTCTTGGCCTCGGGGTGCTGTCGGCATTCCAGGCCGCCGGCGAATGGGAGAGTTACCTTCGCTTTGCCAACACGCTGCCGTTCGGCGTCCCGGATCCCATCTTCCAGAAAGACGCCAGCTTCTACGTCTTCCGGCTGCCGTTCCTCTCCTTCCTGTACAACTGGCTGATGGCATCCTTGGGCCTGACGTTCCTCCTGACCACCCTCACCTATCTCCTCTACCGGGGAATTCAGATCACGGCTCGTGGGCCGATCATTGCCCGCCTGGCACGGACGCACCTCCTTGTGCTCGGCGCGCTCCTGCTCTTGACCAAAGCCTTTGGGTTCAAGCTCGACACCTATCAGCTCCTCTTCTCGCCCCGCGGGTTAGTGTTCGGCGCAGGGTATGCCGACATCAATGCGAACCTCCCGGCCCTCAAGTTCCTGATGATCCTGGCCATCTTCGCCGCCATCCTCTGCCTGGCACAGATCACCCAGCGCGGCTGGCGGTTGGTCCTGGGCGGCCTCGGCCTGCTGGTCGCCGCCAGCGTCATCGGGCTGGCGCTGTATCCCGGCTTCATCCAGCGGTTCCGGGTCGTCCCGAATGAGATCGTCGCCGAAAGTCCATACATCACCCACAGTATCCGGTTCACCCGCCAGGCCTACGGGCTCGACCGGATCGACGAAGTGGAGTTTCCTGCCGAGGAGAAGCTGACGCGGGAGGATTTGCGACGGAACGACCTGACCATCAAGAACATCCGGCTCTGGGACCATCGTCCTCTCCTCACCACATACGGACAGCTCCAGGAGATCCGCACCTATTACAAGTTCGTAGACGTGGATAACGACCGGTATCAGATCGACGGCGAGTATCGACAGGTGATGCTCTCGGCCAGAGAGATGTCGTATCAGCATCTTCCCAGCCGGAGCTGGATCAACGAACACCTGATCTTCACCCACGGCTACGGCGCCGTCCTCGGACCGGTGAACCGGATCACCCCGGAGGGGCTGCCGGAGTTCCTCATCAAGGACATTCCCCCTGTCTCGACCGGTCCCATCAAGGTCACTCGCCCCGAGATCTATTACGGCGAGGTGGCCAACGACTACGTCATTGTGAAGACTCAGGCCCAGGAGCTGGACTATCCCTCCGGCGATAAGAACGTCTATTCCACGTATGCCGGAAAGGGGGGCGTGCCACTCGATTCATCCGCGCGAAAGCTGCTGTTCGCCGCCCGGTTCGGGACCCTCAAGATTCTCCTCTCCAGCGATCTCACTGCCGAGAGCCGAATCATGTACCATCGGCAGATCTCGGAGCGGGTCAGGAAGGCGGTGCCCTTCCTGAGATTCGACCGGGATCCGTACCTGGTCATCTCCAGGGACGGCCGGCTCTCGTGGATTATCGACGCCTACACCGTCTCCGACAGGTACCCCTACTCCGAGCCGATCCGCGGGATGGGCAACTATATCCGCAACTCGGTCAAGGCGGTGGTGGACGCCTATGACGGCAGCCTGGCCTTCTACATGGCTGATCCAACTGATCCGGTCATCAGGGTGTACGCCCAGGCTTTCCCGGGCCTCTTCAGGCCTCTGGATGCCATGCCGGCCGACCTGAAGGACCGCCTTCGCTACCCTCAAGGGATGTTCACGATCCAGGCCAAGCTCTTCAGCACCTATCATATGCGCGATCCTCAGGTGTTCTACAACAAGGAAGACCTGTGGAGCATCCCGAGAAAGGCCATGGAAGGGCGAGAGGCCGAGATGGAGCCGTACTACACGATCATGCGCCTGCCCGGCGAAAAGAAAGAGGAGTTCATCCTGCTCCTGCCGTTTACCCCCAATAAGAAAGACAACATGATCGCCTGGCTGGCGGCCCGCTCGGATCCGCCCCACTACGGCAAGCTGATCGCCTACAACTTTCCCAAGGCCAAGCTGGTCTACGGGCCGAGGCAGATCGATGCGCGCATCGATCAGGATTCCTTCATCTCCCAGCAACTGTCTCTCTGGAGCCAGCGCGGCTCCAGCGTCATCCGTGGGAGCCTCCTCGCCATCCCGATCGAACGGTCGCTGCTGTACGTCCAGCCGCTCTACCTGGCGGCCGAGAAGGGGTCGCTGCCGGAGCTGAAGCGAATCATCGTCGCGCACGGCAACGACATCGCCATGGAAGAAACGTTGGAACGCGCGCTGACCCAGGTCTTCGGCGGGACGGCTCGGGCGCCGGTCGCCTCGAAGGCAGAGGCAGGGGGAGCCCAGACCGCGGCGCGCGATGGGTCCCTGAAGGTGCTGGCGAGCCGGGCCTACGACCATTACGCCAGGGCGCAGGAGTTGCTGCGACAGGGCAACTTCGCCGGCTACGGTGAAGAGGTCAAACGCCTGGAGTCTGTCCTCAAAGAACTCCGCGCCCGCGCCGGCCGGTAGCATCAGTATGCGTTTCTTCCAACACGCAACTCGATTGACGCGGTGGCTTCGGCAGCACCGAGATGGGGTGCGGTTTTGCCTCCTCTTCTCGCTGTACTCGGTTGGCGCCTTCCTTCTGCTGTACGCGCTGGATGATCTGTTTGTCGTGCCCTTCACCCGACGCATCGCCTGGCTGACGCAGAAGCTACTATGGGCTGCCGGCGGCCAGGCTTGGGTGGCCGGCGCGTCCGTCGGCATCCCCGGCTTCGCGGTCAAAATCAAGAATAACTGCAACGCCATCTACGAGATCGGCCTCTACGCGGCCGCCGTCCTTGCGTACCCGGCGCCCCTCACCCAGCGTCTCCTGGGGACCCTCGTCGGGGCTGGTGTCCTCTACATCGTCAACCTGATTCGCATCCTGAGCCTCCTCGCCCTCGGGCGCTACTGGCCCTGGGGGTTTCAGGCCGCCCACGTCTATGTCTGGCAAGCCCTATTCCTCGCCGTCGTCACGGCCTGCTGGTTCGGCTGGGTTAGCAGGGTTCGTCC
>JACQQF010000092.1 GCA_016207095.1 Candidatus Methylomirabilota bacterium
CTGACCACCGCCAGAATTTTTTCACTGAGCCAGGCGGGCAAAGGATAACGGGTCAAGGCAGCAGCAATTTTTCGCTCTTCCTCTATGGGTCTCACCGATCCAGCCCGTGGGGCCTGCATGACCTGCTCTTGCGTGATGAGTTGCCAGTCGAGCCTGGGAGGATTGGGCAGAAGAACATCTCTTGTCCCTATAATCAGCGTTATACCAGTCTCCCGAACTGCTGTGGCAATCATGCCACTGATCGTTTCGCTGTCATCTGCGGGTGGCGGATGGAGTGAGACGCTGAATAGATTGATCGCGTTCAGGCACAATGCTCCTGTCAGTAAACGAGGCAGCCAGAACTGGAGGATTTTCTTGGGTCGACGAGAGCGGCACCACCATTCGGCAAGGAGATAACCTGCCAGCAGGAACAGGGCGGGCAAGATTGGAAAGATGTG
Organism: Candidatus Methylomirabilota bacterium; assembly: GCA_016207095.1. Taxonomy (GTDB): domain Bacteria; phylum Methylomirabilota; class Methylomirabilia; order Methylomirabilales; family Methylomirabilaceae; genus Methylomirabilis. The sequence continues at coordinate 438 of JACQQF010000092.1, forward strand.
CCGATCCAGTTTGGTGTGATGCAGTTGGCCGATGACAAGCTGCGTAAGCACGAACACAAGCAGAAATCTCACGTTCTTGTCTCGCCTGAATCTGAATGCTGCAAGCAGGGAGGCCAGAAGGAGGCCAAAGAGCCAAGCGTCACCGGACAGACGGAAAAACGCGAGGGGATAAAAGGACCATCCTGAAACGCCGAAAGGTTCCGTCACGCCAACGGGGTAGTTCACAAGGAATCGCCAGGTGGCAATCAACTTTGGTGGGTATGCAAACCAAACGGGAAAAATGATGACCATCGGCAGGACAGCATACAAGTTGCAGCGGGTTAGGAGCGGCCGCACATGGAATCTCGTGTCGATGAGCTGGCTGATAACGATGGCCATGAACACCAGGATTCCGTAATTCGATTTCACGAAATAGGTAAGGGTAACGGCGAGGCCCAGAAGCAGACACATGCGTCGGGAAGCGTCGCCACCAGTCAACTTGAAGTAGATGAGGAACGTCACAGTCATGGCAAGCAGCCCCGGAACTTCGAGCATGGATAGGGCTGCGAAAGAAACAAGCGGCGGTGAAGTGAGAAAGAGGGCAGCAGCGATCACACCGGCTAGCTCACGTTGCTGTTGCCGCATCTGCCGGGCGGCCAGGTACAGTGTGGGGGCGATCATGATGAAGGCGAGCAGGCTGACAGTGCGGGCAGTGACGGCACCGGGACCAGCAATGAGGAAGCCGATGCCGGTGAGCCAGGAGTGAATGGGGGGCCAGTAAACCTGCCGGTAGGTGTCATAGATGAAGCCGACCCAGTCACCCTGTTGGAGATCGTAGGTGATGGTGAGCCCATAGAGGGCGTGCGAGGCTTCATCCCAGGACAATGGGCCACCGGGGACGATCAGATGTGTGTAGATAAGATAACCGGTGATGAGTGACGCGCAAACAACGAAGGCATGAAGCCACCACGTTTTCATGGTCAGCGATTTCGGGTTCTCACGTCCAGTCGAAATGGCAAGCGCGAGCGTAGACTTATCTTCGTCCAGCCGGTTTGACAGGCTTGATCTTTCGACGCTTCGGAACCAGGTTGATTATCCCGCGTCTATCACGCGCCGGTGCGGGCCGCCGGAGCTTCGGCGGGGCGCCGCGATCTCGCTTCCCCATCTGCTGTTCCTTTGGACCTATCAGTGCTCCACGTGGCGGACGACAAGCCCCCGCATATTGATGGAGCAGGGCAGGGTTCTCGCTCCGGCAGATGCCACGATCTTGCCGAGCCGTACCCGCGCTTTGGGCTCGATGAGGAGCGCGAGGCATCCGCCTCCGCCGGCGCCGCAGACCCGTGCGCCGATGGCACCGGCCCGCCGCAGGGCATGTATCAGCCTGTCGATGGCCGGGCTACTCATCGCCGGGAGGGCACGCCGCCGGATCTCCCAATCCCGGTTCAGAAGGTCAGCGATGCGGGCCACGTCCTGCTTGAGGAACGCGTTCCGCATGGAGATGGCGTTCTCCTTTAATGCCTCAAAGAGCGCGACCGTCTTCCGGTCCCCTTCAATGTGCCGCTTGAACAGCTCCCAGTTGTTGGCCCCCGAGAACCGGGGCTTTCCGAGATAGGCGAGAAGGAGGTGTCGTTCGAGTTCTCCGAGGAATGCCTTTGTGCCGATCTGGGTTCGACGGATCCCGGTCAACCCGAATTCAATGGCACTGCCCCCCCCGTAGGCCGCGGCATAGTAGTCCTGGTAGCCGGTTGGGACATGGATCGCCTGAGTCTCGATGCTCCGCGCCTGCTCGATCAGCGTCGGTCGATTGAGGCGCCGGCCTGCCACGGCGGCCAGGGCCGCGGCGGTGGCAACCGCCAGGGCTGAAGAGCCGCCGGTTCCGGCGCCGGCCGGCGCGTGGCAGTCGGTCCGGATGTCCAGTCCCCCGTCAGGAGCGAGGGATTGGATCAGGCGAGCCACCAATTCCAGGAATGGCTCCCGGCTCCAGGAGATCTTCTCACGCGATGGCCAGACGAGGCGCCGCTGCCGGTCGACCGCAAACAGGCGTATCGCGCGCCCCGGTCGTCGGCGGACGCGGACCTCTGCGGCGAGATCGATCGCCACGTTGACGGTGATCGCCGGCTGGTGAAAGAGATGGAGGGGCGGGATGTCTAGCGTGCCGCCGGCGAAGTCGATGCGCGTCGGGGCCGAGGCGACGATCAGGTCACCCATCAGAGGCGCACCTCGTCGAGACTCCAGCAGCGGTGATGAGATAGGCGGGAGGGGATGCTCAGATACCTGGCGGCCTCGCGGAAGCGATCCGGGACCAGGCTGGTCGGCCCCTCCAAGTCTGACGGCTTTACGCGACAGATGAGATGCGTTCGCAGCTTAGAGTGGCGCGCCTTCATCGAGTCCAGGTCGGCGGGATTGTTGTCGATGGCGCAAAGCTCGGCGTAGGACGAACCGAGATCATCCAGCAGCTCTCCTTTCCCACCCTGTTTCACCGTGTAGACAATCTTCTGGAACAACGGGGCGAGTCCTGAAGCTCGCACCTTGTAGCTTTGCCAGGTGGGGTCGCCGAAGGAGAGGAGGATGAGGTCGAACCCTCGTTGGCGCGCCGCCTCCAGAAACGCCGGCACGTCAGGAAACAGATAGGGGCGGAGATCGGAGAAGGCGGCTTCGAGCGTGGCGAGCATCGTCCTTCTGATGTCTTGACCGGCGATAACGCCCAGCCTGTCCAGCTCGTCGAGGTGCTTCGCCAGGGAGTAGCCGAGCGGCCAGATCGCCTCGTAGCTCTTCTCCCAGGCCTCATCCGGGACGCCGAACCGAGCGAAGGCGGACTTGAGATCGACCCAAAAGAAACGGTCGGTATCGAAGAGGGTGTGATCGAAGTCGAGCAGGATCGCTCGCCCCTGGCCGTCGCCAAAGCCGTTCTCTGCGACTTTGCGGTCGGTCTCGCCCCTCATCCCTGCCCTATGCCCCTTACCCAGTCTCTCTCCCCGTGGGAAGAGAGTGCGGGAGAGGGGTGGAGATCAGATAGCGCCTGGCGGTCTGGAAGATCTGTTGAAACATCGCCTCGGTCAGTCTGCCGGTCTGGGTGTTCTGCTGGCTCGGATGATATGATCCCAGCAAGACAAGTCCCTCCTGGAGGCAGGCAATCCGACCGTGTCCAAATCGGGGCTTCGGCGAAGGGAGCCCAACCCCACCGGCCTCAAGCGCCTGAAGGCACGCTTGGTGAGCGATCTGGCCCAGCGCCACGATGACCTGCACGTGCTGAAGCAGTCCCAGCTCTTCCAGGAGAAAGGGACGACAGCGGCGAAGCTCGATCGGGCTCGGCTTGTTTTCGGGCGGGGCGCACCTGGCCGCGGCGGTGATGTAACAGTCACTGAGGCAAAGGCCGTCGTCGCGGTCGGTTGAGGTCGGTTGATTGGCGAAGCCGGCCCTATGCAACGCTCGGTACAGAAAGTTGCCGCTTCGATCGCCGGTGAAGATGCGGCCGGTCCTATTCCCGCCGTGGGCGGCGGGGGCCAGGCCGACCACCAGCAGGCGCGCCGCCGGATCGCCAAACCCCGGAACCGGCCGCCCCCAGTACTCGACGTCACGGTAGCGCCGGACCTTCTCGCGGGCCATCCGCTCCCGATGACGTACCAGCCTCGGGCATCGCCGGCAGGCGATGACCCTCCGGCAGACCGCGTCTAGCTGATGCTCCTGGCGGCTGCACTGTTCGAGAAGACGGGGAGACAGGAGCCTTCACCTCCGGGCAGCGGTCGCCTCCGCTTCGTATCGTGCCTTCATTCCCTTGACCTCCTGGTCAATTCCCTCGATGCCGGTCTTGATGGTTGTCCAGGCGGCCCTGGCCGAGGCGCGCATCGCCAGGTAGAGCGCCTCCATGATCTCCGCCGTGCTGGCACCCGCTTGCTTCGCGGCCGCGAAGCGGGCTCCCACTCAAGAGGTGCAACCGGCCGCGGCCATCGCCGCCATGGCGACCAATTGGCGGGTCTTCTCGTCCAACGCCTCCTCGTAGTACACCCCGGCGAACTCTTTCAGTGCCATCGCTTCCTCCTCTCGATTGCGCAACGTGGTCAAGCGGTTCGTGATTCTACTATGCCCGTCCGGGGCGGGCAAGCGATTCCCCTCCTCAGGAGATATTTGCCGCGCCCGCTTCACTTATGACATAATGCTGTCGCCTCCAGGCTTTGAGACCTTATCTTGGAAGGATCGGAGCGAGCGGACGAAAAGATGCCAACGCGTGCTGCAAGCGGTGCCCAACGATTCGTCGTCCATGAACACAAGGCGTCGCGCCTGCACTACGACTTCCGACTCGAGATGGGCGGTGTCCTCAGGTCGTGGGCGGCGCCCAAGGGGCCGTCGATGAATCCGGCCGACAAGCGGCTGGCGGTGATGGTGGCGGACCACCCGGTCGAGTACATTGACTTCGAAGGGATTATTCCGGAGGGGAGCTATGGCGCCGGACCGGTGGTGGTCTGGGACCAGGGGACCTATGAGCCGACCGAGGCGGGCGGCGCGGAAAATCAGCTCGGAGGAGGAAAGTTCGCCTTCATCCTCAATGGACGGAAGCTCAAAGGGGCCTTTGCGCTCGCCCGGTTTGCCGGGGGTGGGACGGGGAAGGAATGGCTTCTCATGAAGAAGAGGGATGAGCATAGCGACCCGTCCTGGACGCTCAAGAGCGAGTTGACACCGAAGCGGCTCAAGGAGCTGGCGGTGAAGACCCCGCCCTGCGACACGTCATAGCTGGAATCACGGAGGAGACACACGGATGGCGACACGGATCGAGAAGGACTCATTGGGGCAGAAGGAGGTCCCGGGTGACGCGTACTATGGCCTCCAGTCAGTGCGGGCGATGGAGAACTTCCCCATCAGCGGACTCAGGAAGCACGCACGGATGGTGGAGGCGATGGCCATGGTCAAGAAGGCGGCTGCCTTCGCCAACGCCGAGCTTGGGCTCCTCAAGCCGGAGGTGAGCAAGGCAATCGGAGCGGCTGCAGATGAGGTGCTGGCCGGAAAGCTGCGCGATCACTTTGTCGTGGATGTCTATCAGATGGGCGCCGGGACCGCATTCCACATGAACGTCAACGAGGTCCTCGCCAACAGGGCCATCGAGCTGCTGGGTGGAAAGAAAGGCGACCACACCATCGTTCACCCCAATGACCACGTGAACATGGCCCAGTCCACGAATGATGTGATCCCGACCGCAATGCGGATCGCCTCCCGCCTGCTACTGCAGGAACTGCTTCCGGTCCTGAGTGATCTGGAGGTGGCCCTGGGCGCGAAGGCGAAGGAGTTCGACGGCATCCTGAAGTCGGCTCGGACACATCTGCAGGATGCGGTCCCGATCAGGCTTGGGCAGGAGTTTGCTGCCTACGCCGTGACGATCGGAAAGTGCCGGGAGCTGATCGCCGCCGCCGCCCGCTCGCTTGAGGAGCTGGGGATAGGCGGCAGCGCCGCCGGCACCGGCCTCAACACTCACCCGCAGTATCGGTTCAAGCTGGTGGAGTACCTGCGCGCCTGGACCAACATCAATTGGCGCAGCGCGCCCGATATGCGGGAGGCGATGCAGTCGAACCTGCCGATCGCCGAAGCTTCATCTGCCCTGCGGCTGCTGGCGCTCGAGTTGACCCGCATCTGCAATGACCTTCGCCTCCTTGCCTCAGGCCCCACGACAGGGTTTGCCGAGATCGTGTTGCCTGCCGTTCAGCCCGGCTCCTCCATCATGCCGGGCAAGGTCAACCCCTCCATGGCCGAGATGCTCAACATGGTCTGTTTCCAGGTGATCGGCAACGACCTGGCCGTTGCGATGGCGGTACAGGCCGGGCAGCTCGAGCTGAACGTGATGATGCCGGTCATGGCCTACAACCTCCATCATTCGATCGAGATCCTGAAGAACGCCCTCCGCGCCTTCACCGACCGCTGCGTCGTCGGTATCGTCGCCGACGCCGACCGCTGTCGCCGCTACGCCGAAAGCAGCATGGCCCTGGCGACGGCGCTGAACACGCACATTGGCTATGCCAGGGCGGCCGAGGTGGTCAAGCGCGCGCTCCGAGAACAGAAGACGATTATCGACGTCGTGCGCAATGAGAAGCTGCTCACCGAGGATCAGATCGCCCAGATCCTCGACCCGATCAAGCTTACCGAGCCCGGCCTACCCGGACGCTGACGTTCCCCTTCTCTCCTCGTGGGAGAAGGGTGGGATGAGGGGCAGAGAACACTGCTGAAACACCGGATCCTCTTTGACGAGGTGGCCATCGCAGCCCGGGTGGACCAACTCGCCCGCGAGATCTCCAAAGACCTCCCCAGCCCTGCGCCGCTCATCGTCGGCATTCTGACCGGGAGCTTCATCTTCCTTGCGGACCTGGTTCGCGCGCTCGCGAGGCTGAATGTGGAGCCCCAGATAGACCTCATGGCAGTGTCGCACTATGGGGCTGCAACCGAGTCGAGTGGCCACGTGAAACTCTACAAGGACACGACGCTCGACATCACAGCCCGCGCTGTCGTCCTCGTCGATGACATTTTGGATACTGGAAGGTCGTTGAGCCTGGCCCGAGACCTCGTACGAGCGAAGGGTCCGATCTGGTTGCGGACCTGCGTCCTCCTTGACAAGCCGAGCCGGCGGGCAGTCCCGATCAAAGCTGATTACGTCGGCTTTGAGGTTCCCGATGTCTGGGTCATCGGCTATGGCCTCGACGCCGGCGGGCAGGGCCGGGCGCTCCCTTACGTGGCTGCCCTCGAGCCTGGGGGATGATCACTGCCGCTCCCACGGCGCTCTGATGTCCGAACTCCGCGGAGTCGGTCGCGGAGTCGGTTCCCTCTTGACACGACCCGCCCAGCGTGGTACAAGCTTGATGCGCTGAATGATCTCCTTGTGAGCATGGTAGCCAAATGAGCGATAACTGTCAGAGTATCAGCCGAATTGGCGGCTGGGGGCTTTACTTTACGGGCGTCTACCCCGGGGCCAGTCCAAGGTAGCGACCGTATCGTGTAATTGCTTGGGCCACGGGGCAGACAGAGGAACCCCGTGGCTTTTTACTTGTTGGGAAGCCACGGAGTATAACAGGCCGTGGCTTTGTCTATTAAGGAGGAGTCGATGATTATCGTGATGAAGACCGGCGCTCGCGAGGAGCAGATTCAGGAGGTCATTCAGCGGATCGAGGAACTTGGATACAAGTCGCATGTGATTCGAGGCACGCAACGAACGGTCATGGGGGCTGTGGGGGACGAGCGGGGCAAGGCGCGACTTCAGTCGCTCGAGTCGATGCCGGGCGTCGAAAGCATTGTCCCCATTCTCCAACCGTTCAAGCTGGCCAGCCGAGAAGTCAAGCCCGCCAAGACCGTGGTCAAGGTCGGCGATCTTGAGATCGGCGGACAGGCCGTGGTCGTCATGGCCGGCCCCTGCTCGGTGGAGAGCGAGTCGCAGATGCTGGAGACCGCTAGGGCGGTCAAGGCTGCGGGTGCCACAGTCCTGCGGGGCGGCGCCTTCAAGCCACGGACGTCGCCCTACTCGTTTCAGGGGCTGGCGGAGGAAGGGCTGAAGCTCCTGGATCTGGCCCGAGCGGAAACCGGCCTGAAGATCGTCACTGAGGTGGTGAACCCCATGGATGCGGAGCTGGTGGCGGAGTACGCCGACATCCTTCAAATCGGCGCCCGGAACGCCCAGAACTTTGCCCTCCTGAAAAAGGTCGGCGAGGTGGGCAAACCGGTCCTGCTCAAACGGGGGATGGCGACCACGATCAAAGAGTTCCTGATGGCCGCGGAGTATATCCTCTCCGAAGGCAACTACAACGTGGTCCTCTGCGAGCGAGGGATCCGGACCTTCGAAATCAGCACGCGCTTCACGCTGGATTTGAACGCGGTCCCTGTCCTCAATAAACTGACCCACCTGCCGGTCATCGTCGATCCCAGCCACGGGACGGGACACTGGGAGTATGTGGCGCCGATGGCGAAGGCCGGGATCGCATGCGGCGCCGATGGGCTTCTGATCGAGGTCCATCCGAAGCCGGAGGAGGCCCAATCGGACGGTGTCCAGTCGCTGAAACTTGAGAAGTTTCGGCGGTTGATGGAGGAGCTCAGGCCATTGGTGGAGGCCGTAGGCCGGCGGATTTGACGGGAAGGTACAAGATACGGTTGTCGTGTCTTTACGAGCACATTCACGGAGTCTGCGCGGAGCGAAGCGAATGCCTTTGATGTAAATGCCGCGACGCAATCTCGGTCTTCGTGGTCCGGATGATGGGCTTGCTTCGGCCGACTGGGTCGGCCTCGCCATGACGTCATGGGGTCGGAGAGGCGGATTAGGCGAGCAACGCGTGAGGCTATTGCTATATCCCTTCCTTCTCCCCTGGCGGGAGAAGGTCAGGTTGAGGGGGACGGATGGGGGATCTCCGGCCTACGCGGGGCGGCGGCGCATGGCCCACAGCCCCAGGCTGGCCAGCAGCGCCCCCATGCCGATCATCCCCCACTCGGACAGGGTGGGGATGGCGGCAGATGAGCTTGAGCTGAAGACGAGGAAGGTGGGGCCATCGAGCCCCCCCGAGCCCGCGGCGACGAAGGCGTCGAGGAAGGCCCCCGTCGTGCCGTTATACCGCAGCACTTGGTCGGAGTTGTAGCTTGAGACGAACAGGTCGGCCGAGACGGGGCAAGGCAGCGCCCCGAGGGCCAGCACACTCACAATCACGAGGATCAGGAGTCGGCGCATTGCGTGAACCTCTCTGCGGTCGGACGCCAAGACGATGCGCGTCCAGTGCGACTCCATCGAGGGAGCGATGAACCAAAGCGCCCGGCACCTGGCCGTGACGGCTGATTATCCGTATGGGGCGCAGGCGTGTCAAGAAAAATGGCGCGGATGCCGCGTGAGAACTCCCCGGTCCCTCGCGATCTCGCCAGTGCGAGCCGCAGGCGACGCAATCTCGTTCTGGGCGATCCAAGTGATAGGAGTACTTCCGGGCTAGGATGCCAGCGCGGTCAGGTCGATCTCGACGCTGGCGCCGAGCGGAAGAGAGGCCACGCCGACCGTGGAGCGGGCCGGCTTGACCTGCCCCAAGTATTCGGCATAGACCTCGTTCATTTTGGAGAACGTGGAGAGATCGGTCAGGTAGACGGTAGCCTTGACGACACGGTCGAGGGAGCTACCTCCAGCCTCGAGGACGGCCTTTAAGTTTTCCAGGACTCGCCGGGTTTGGGCCGAGATGTCGCCGTCGATCAGCTTCCCGGTCGCCGGGTCGAGGGCAATCTGGCCGGAGGTGAACAGGAAACCATCGATCTTGACGGCTTGCGCGTAGGGGCCGATCGCCCGGGGCGCCTTGTCGGTCTGAATCATCTCACGCCGCATTTGTTGCCCGTCACCCTGACCCTCTCCCCAAAGTGGGGAGAGGGGAAATGACATGAGCCCTCTCCTCAGACGGAGAGGGGAGAAGAAACATGGCGCTAGGCGCTGACTGCGCCAAGCACATCATGGATGGTCGTGGCGAGTGACTCGGAGACCCCGGCGGTTCGCCGGAGCTCTTCGATGCTGGCCTCCCGCAGGCGGCGTAAGCTTCCGAAGTGGCTGAGCAATGCGCGCCTGCGCTTGGCGCCGATCCCCGGGATGTCGTCCAGGAGGGAGCGGAACCCCGACTTGCCTCGCAGCGCACGGTGGTACGTGACGGCAAACCGATGGGATTCGTCGCGGATCTGCTGGAGAAGCTGCCTGGCCCTTGAGCGCTCCGGCAGCGCGATCGGCTTTGGCCGCGCGGGGTGAAACACCAGCTCTTCTTCCTTGGCCAGACTGACCATCTGAAGCGAATCGTATCCGAGCTTCCTGGCGACGCCGAGCGCGGCGTTCAACTGGCCCCGGCCGCCGTCGAGGAGGACCAGGTCGGGAAGCGGCATCTCCTGAGCCTTTTGCAAGCGCCGGTGCAGGACTTCAGCCATCATGGCGAAGTCGTCCGGCCCCTCCACCGTGTTGATCTTGTATCGCCTGTAGCCCGATTTCTTAGGTTTCCCATCCTCCCACACCACCTGGGAACCGACCGCCAGTGTTCCCGAGATGTTGGAGATGTCGTAGGCCTCGATCCGCCGCGGCAGTCCAGCAAGGCCCAGCGCCTCCTGCAACTCCTTCAGCGCGGACTCCCGGCTCTTCGAGGACCGGAGACTGAGCGCGAGGGCTTCCTGTGCGTTCCTCTGCGCCATCTGGACCAGTCGCGCTTTGCGCCCCCGCTGGGGCACCAACAACTCCACGTGGCGGTTCGCCCGGGATACCAGCCACGCCGCGATGAGGGAGGCGTCTTCCAGGAGATCCGACAGCAGGATCTCCTTGGGGATGTCGCGCGCGCCAACATAGAACTGCTTGAGAAGAGAGGCAAGAAGGCCGCTCGGGGTCTCAGCGCCCAACTCGAAGGTGAACGTCTCGCGGCCGATGAGCCTGCCCCGCCGGATCAGGAAAAGCTGGACCTGGGCCTCGCGCCCCTCGTGGGCCAGTCCGAAGACATCCAGGTCCTCGCCCCTTGGCGAGATCACCTTCTGGCGCTCGAACACCTGGCGCAGCGAGGCGATCTGATCGCGATACTTCGCCGCCTGCTCGAACTCCAGCGTCTCAGCCGCCTGATGCATCCGCTCCTTGAGTCGCTTTGTCAGTTCCTGATCTTTGCCATCCAAGAGCAACCGCGCTTGGTCCACCAGCTCGCCGTACTCCTTCCGGCCGATCAGGCCCTCGCACGGACCGAGGCAACGCCCGAGATGGTACTCCAGGCACAGCTTCCTCCCCTCGATCGATCGGCATTTCCGGAGGGGGATCGTCTTGTTGACGAGAGCCAACACGTCCCACATCGCCGTCGAAGGGACATACGGGCCGTAGTAGAGCGCGCCATCGTCCTTGATCCGGCGGACCACCTGCACCCAGGGGAAGGGGTCATTCGGGTCAAGCCTGAGGAACGGATAGTGTTTGTCGTCCTTCAGGACGATATTGTATCGGGGCCTGTGATTCTTGATCAGGTTGCTCTCCAGAATCAGGGCCTCCAGCTCGTTCTCCGTGAGGATGAACTCGAGATCGGCAATCTGATCGATCATGGGGCCGATCTGAAACCGTTCGGGCCCTCCCGGGGAGTCCACGAAATAAGAGCCGACGCGCTTCTTTAGGGACAGCGCCTTGCCGATATAGAGCACATGCCCGCGCTTGTCCCGGAACAGGTAGACGCCCGGCGCATCCGGGAGACCCTTGGCCTTTTCCTGGAGCCGATCGATCTGTTGCATCACGATCGAAAGATGTCACAGCGGCGCAAGGTTGTCAAGGCATGGCCAGGCGGGCAGTTCAGGATGCTCCGCTTCTCAACGCACTTGACAACGCCACCTGGAGGGCGTAGGCTGCTGATCGATTCTCGGTTCCCCCGGCTTTTATCCGTCTGCTTTCGCCGCAAGGATCTGTGGCGCGTGGCGCGTGGGCCCGCCGGGAGTTACCGCGAGTGTTCGACAGGGGAAACGATTGTCGAAGGGAGGTCAGGGATGCCAGGAAGGTTTCAACCGTATCGGGGGGAGAAACGACGAAAGGAAGAGGCGCGGAAGACGAGGAAGGAGCAGAAGCTGAAAAGAAAGCAAGGGAGAAAAGGGGCTGGTCCGCCGATCGAAGGGATCGAGCCCGAAGAGCCGGAATCAGAGCCCGGTTCTCCTCCTGCCGAAAATCCCCCCGCTCCCCCACCTTCATAACGCGGGCGGGCCGAATCTGCCAACGCGCAGCGCCGTGTACAGACCTGTAGACGAAACGGTCCCGACCGAGGCATCGCCTCCGACGATCCTGTTCACGGCCCAGACGACCTCGGTCGTCGCGGTCCCCTCCGGCTCGCCCCGCTGACCTCTTTGCCCGACATGCCTGCCTGACCGCGCTCCTCAGCGCGTGCCACGCTCAGATGCCACACCCACGCCCGTGGCCCGCCTACCTGGAGGCCCGGCCCATCCTTTGCGGGCTTCCGCCCTCCCTCGTCGTCAACATTTCTTCTTGACAGGCTCTTCATCCGCGCTGTAAGTTGTCCCGGGACCGGTAAAGGGCCTTTATATCGGCTACCCTTCTACCCTCCAGACTCCGCTTTCATCGACAGGGAGCGGCCTTTAGGTAGCGTACCCTCGCAAAAACCCTATGTGGAGAGTGTCATGAGGCGGCACCGTGTCCCGGAACCGATAAAGGGCCTTTATGTCGGCTACCCTCTGAGAAACGCGATCGTCGCTGTTCTCGTATCGGTCTTCATCAGCGCTGCCGTCGCTTCCGCCCAGACGGGCAGCAGCCCCCCCTCGGGTTTGGTGGCTGCGCCGTCTGAAGCTGGGCGCTTCACCATCAGCGCCGAGGCCCTGCTCTGGTGGTTCAAGGGCAGCCCGGCCCCGGTGCCGCTCGTGAGCAACGGGCTTCTCGACGAGGTAGGGACGAAGGTCTTGCTGGGCGGGAAAGACCTCGACACCAACCCCAACTCCGGCTTCCGGGTGACGGTCGGCTACTCGCTGACGGACCGGTGGGGCGCGGAGGGGAGTCTCTTCTACCTGGTGGACCGCTCCACCAGCCGCACGGCCAGCTCGTCCGGCCAGATCGGCTCGCAGGATCTCTTTATCCCCTTCTTCGACGTGACCGCGCCCGGCGAGAACGTGACGGAGCTCTCCCGCGCCGGCTTCTTCGCGGGCAGCGCAAAGGAGGAGCTCAACAATAGCTTCCTCGGCGCCGAGCTGAACGGCACCATGAAGCTGCTGTCGGCGGCCCCGTGGCGTGTGGACCTGCTCGGGGGTCTCCGGTATTTGAATCTGCGCGAGACCTACACCTTCACCACCAGCAGCCCGAATATCCCGCCGCAGCCTGCCGATGTCTTCCAGACGAAGGACGAGTTCGACGCGACGAACAATTTCTATGGCGCCCAGCTCGGCGTGCGCGCCCGCTACGACCGGGGGTCCTGGTTCGCGAACAGCACCGTCAAGTTCGCCCTCGGCGCCATGGTCCAGTCCGTGGACATCGACGGCTTCCTGGAGACGAACGACTTCAACGACTTCGGCCCGGTCCAACGGTTCGCCGGCGGCTACTTCGCCCAGCCGACCAACATCGGCCGCCATTCCCGAAGCGTGTTCGCGGTCGTGCCGGAGGTGGGGCTCAACATCGGCTATCGGATCACCGAATGGGTGTCCGTCTTCGCGGGCTACACGTTCCTTTATACCAACAGCGTCGTCCGGCCCGCCCAGCAGATCGATCGGAATATCAACCCGACGCAGAACGCCTCGTTCGAGGGCTCTCCGCCGACACCGCTGGTGGGCCCGGCCCAACCGTCTTTCAAGTTCCACAGTTCGGACTTTTGGGCCCAGGGCCTCAACGTGGGCTTGGCCTTCAGGTTCTAGAGAGGACGCCGTGGACAGATTGATCAAGACGGTGGTGGTCGTTGCGCTGGCGGCCGGAACGCTCCTCGCCGAAGCTCGTCCCTCGGAAGCGAAGGACGCGCCGGTCCATCCATGCGGCACCGGAACCATGGTGTGGCACGCGGCCGACAAGGGCGACGACGTGGAGATCACCAACTCGTGCACGGTGCTGGCCGGGACCTACAAGTACGGCAACGTGAACATCCTGAATGGCGGCTCCCTGATCTTCACCGACGCGACGATCGACTTCTGGGCCGCCTCCATCCTCGTGGAGAACGGCGGCAGCCTGATCGCGGGCACGCCGAGCGCCCCCATCGGCACCAATGGAGGCGTCGTCACGATTCACCTCTACGGCAAAGATCAGGGCGCCGGCGGGAGTGGAATCTTGTGCAAGTCCCCCGAGTCCGCGACTGTTGGCCCATGCGGCGTTCCACTGGATGTGTGGAACTCCAACGGCGGCGGGCAGGTCATGCTCCCCGGCGGCGTGACCGACTTCTTCTACCAGTACAAGTCTCTGCCGTATGACGACGGTGGCAATCCCGCCGGGTACTTCGGGTACAAGGTCCTGGCGGTGTCCTACGGCGGCACCCTGCAGCTCTTCGGCAAGAAGGGCGCGATCTACGGCACCACGGTCGACTCGTCCGATTCTGGCACGAGCTGGGTCCGGCTCACCAAGACGCTGAATCCCGGCGACACCACCCTCGTGCTGGACCGGGCCGTGGACTGGACTGCGGGCGACCAGATCGTCGTCACCACCACGGACTATCTGCCCGGACACTCCGAGCAGCTGACGATCGCGAGTGTCAGCGGGGACCGGCAGACGATCATCGTCCAGGAGAAGATCGCGTACATCCACAACGGCGTAAGGTTTCCTCTCGACGAGGCGCACAATCCGGGCATCACGCGCGTCGGGCTGAGCTCTGAGCTCACGACCAACGGCGCGGAGACCCGGGCGGCGGTGGCGCTCCTGACCCGGAGCATCCGCATCGTCTCGGAAGGCGATGCCCCCGGTGCGCCGTTCCCGGACGCATCCACGGGCTACTTCTTCGGCGGCCACACCATCGTCCGCCAGGGGTTCTCGACCTACCAGGTCCAGGGCGTCGAGTTCAAGCAGCTCGGACAGGGGGGCCGCATGGCACACTATCCCGTCCACTTCCACCTGGCGCGCAAAACCCCGCCGAGCACCTTCGTGATGGACAGCTCGGTGAACGAGTCGATGACCCGGTGGTACGTGGTTCACGGCACCCACGGCGTGACCGTCGCCCGTACTGTCGGCTACCTGTCCATCGGCCACGGGTACTACATCGAGGACGGGAGCGAGATCAACAACCGCTTCCTCTCCAACATCGGCATCTTCGCCAGGGCCGCGGTGGACAACCCGCAGAACCCGCGCAAGGTGCCCGGCATCCTGGCCTCGCCGGACAACCCTGGCGTGGAGATGGTCCCCTTCCACTCTGACTATGACCACCCGACGGTGTTCTGGATCATGAACGGGTGGAACGACTTCGAGTACAACATGGCGGCCGGGGCCGGCGCCTGCGGCGCGTGCTACTGGCTGGTACCCGGAGCCAACAGCGGCCCCTCCCGGCAGATGGCGTGGGAGTCCTATGCCTCCATGCAGACCGACATCAGCCGCGCGGCCATGACGCCGCTGAAGAGATTCAAGGGCAACTACTGCTCCACGGCCATGAACTCCTTCAACACCATCGGCAACACCACGGCGTGTTTCGGTGTCGGATCGGGGAGCCCCCAGCTCGCCCCCGTCTCGAATCCGCTCGCCCCGTCCAGCCAGTCCGCCGCTGCGGACTCCTACTACCCCGTGGTGTCTCAGGGCGGCGGGCGCTTCGCTACCAGCTGCGACACCGGCGACTGCAGCACGGTGCCCAAGTGCGCCGCCGGCAGCGAGCAGAACTGCATGATCACCGCCCTCGACCGGTACACCTCGTCCTTTCACTGGACGGAGACGAACTTTGCGGCCATCTGGCTCCGACCGCAGTGGTACCTGATGACCAACAGCGTCCTGACCGACGTGCAGAACGGCGGCCTCACCATCGTGACGGGAGGCGGCTACACGGCCTCCGACGTGATCCCCGGGCACTGGGCGCTCGTGCGGAAGAACGCCTTCGTCGGCAACACCCAGAAGGACAACCCGTATGCCTCCAACGGCAGTCCCTTCAATCCGCAGGGGCTCAGGTGCGACGCCCCCTTCGGGGGCAACCACTGCCTCTCGGCAGCCGAGGGTGTCAGCTTCCCGATCAGCAACTTCGGGGTGAATCAGCGGTTGTTCAACATCTACGACGGCCCCGTCTACCAGGACTCCAACGCGTACCTGGACATCAACCCGGTGCACGTCGACGACTGCTCCCCCCAGGGCTGTGTGGGCGTCAGCCTGTGGCTAGCCGGGAATGCGCTGGGCCTCCCGCAGGACAGCAAGGGCACGTGCTACATGCCCAACGCCGCCATCGGCTGGAAGCAGCCGAACGGCTTCTACTACCCACCGGCCTTCCACTCGACGAACCTCTTCTTCGACGACGTGGACATCCGTCACTTCGTCATCGAGCCCCTGTTCAAGCCCGGGACGTACACGACTGATCCAGACGCCGTCAAGAAGCGTTACTGCAACGGGAACGACGAGATGTTCACCGGGTTCACCGATGTCGACCGGCAGACGGAGCTGAGCGACGATGATGGCTCGCTGACCGGGTACGTGAACACCATCTCCGTCAACCTGGACCCCTTCTTCAACGCCCCGGTCGAGACGATCGAGTGTGCCTCCGATGTCACCGCCAAGACCAGCCCGTACGACTACGTGACGTCGGTGGTGTATCCGCGGTGCGCCGTGACGAACACCTGCGGGACCTCCTGGGCTGTCGACTGCACCAGCCCGTCCTGCTACGGGGTCCCCCTGTACCGACAGCTGGTCACGGGGCCGGAACAGCAGAGCGGCGCCCCGTACATCCGGATGGCCGGCCAGGCCGTCTCCCAGCGCAGCACCCTCACCGCCAACAACGGCACGTACTACATCGACACCACGGTGGGAATGACCAAGCAGCAGGAGAGCGGCGCCACTAACCTGAATGTCTTCCAGGCCGGCGGTGTCTACTACCCTTTCCTGGTCTTCGCCAAGCCCACCACGATCCAGACCTACCAGCTCTACGTCGGTCCCGGGTTCAATGTGACCACGGACGTCTGGGCCACCCAGGCCAACATCAAGATGCTGCCCGTGCAGTTCACACAGGTCCTGTGGCCCTCCACCTGGCAGCGGGCATACAACCAGCAAACCGGGATCCTGACGGTGACGATGGACATGTCGTTCAGCGACTTCCAGACTCTGTACGCAGCCGGACGTCAGGAGCGCTGCCAGCCCTCCAGCTTCTGTAGCTGGAACTCCACGGCGAACCAGTGTCAGTGCGCGCTGAGTTCGGGGGATGACCTCTACGACGTCTGCAGCGAGAAGAATGCTGCCGGGGAGGACGCCGTCTGCGCCTGGGCGGTCAAGGACGTCGATTGCCCCACGGGCGGCTGCTTCGGGTTCGGCGTGAAGCTGTCGAGCGCCTTCAGCACTGATCCGACCCCGGATCCCCGGCCGGCGGCGACGTGTTTCCCGAACGCCGTCAACCAGGGGTGGAACGTGAGCTTCACGCCGGCCGCGAGCGGTCTGGCGGGGACCTGCCCCACCGACCCGGCGCCCCCCGCGCAGTTCTGTCAATGACCGCAGGCCCAGGCGCCCGAGGGCACGAGACCGGTCAGCGACTCCAGCCGGTCGTCTACCGGTTCGCGCGGGCGAACGGGGCGCGCAGGAGCACGTCGATACCCGGTGCCGTGTAGGCGAGCGGCGCCGACTGCCCGCTACCCCACAGGCGCCGGCTTCTGGCTCCTGGTGATCCTGGCCCGCCCACGCTTAGATGCCACACCCACGCCCGTGGCCCGTCCACCTGGAGGCCCGGCCCATCCTTCGCAGGCCTCCGCCCTCCGTCGTCAACTTTTCTTCCTTGACAGGTTCTTCATCCGCGCTGTATCGTGCCCCGGAGGATCGATAAAGGGCCTTTTATGTTGGCTACCCTCCGGCCCCTGACAAAGACCCGGCATTCGTGTTATGTTCGTGCCCGCACGCCGTTTATTCCGACGAACGAAGGATTGCGAGGAGACAAGCATGGACGCTACGACTCGACCCTTTGGCCCCAGGCTGAGGCTTCTGCCCATAGTTGTGGCGGTGCTTGCCGCGCTGTCTTTGGTCTCATCCAATCCAACGGTCTCGGCGCAGACCGTTATCGCCACGGTTCCTGTTGGCAGCAACCCGCAAGACGTTGCCGTTAATCCAATAACCAACCGCATCTATGTAGCGAACTCCGGCAGCAACAACGTTTCGGTGATCGATGGCGCGACGAATACGGTAGTTGCGACAGTCGCGGTTGGGACCAACCCGATCCGCGTTGCGGTAAATCCGACGACAAATCAGATCTATGTAAACAATTGGGGCGGCGGTTCCTGCAATGGGGCTGATACGCTTCAGAGCACGACCTCGGTGATTAACGGTGCCGACAACACGGTTATGGCGACGATTCCGATCGGATGCCACCCGTGGGGTTTGGCAGTTAATCCCGTGACGAATCTCATCTATGTGGCCAATTTCATCGACGTCAAGGTGATCGATGGCGTCACCAACACCATAGTGACGGCCTTCAGCGGTGGGAGCAACGAAAACAGCGCTGCTGTGAACCCAGCAACGAACCGCATCTATATAGGAAACAACCACGCCATTGCGTGTCCCCTCCATGTGTTCGACGGTGCGGGTAACACCTTCGTTGCCACTGTAACGCTTGACGCGATGCCATTGCGGATCGCGGTGAATCCGACAACCAATCGCATTTACGTCACAAAACAATACTGCTTTATCGGCGGCGTCCAAACGTTTAGTAACAGTTTGTCTGTAATCGATGGCGCAACAAATACCATTGTGACGAACATTCCGATTGGCACCGGTCTTCAAGGCGTAGCCGCGAACCCAACATACAATCATGTTTTCGTCGCTCACCCAGGCGGCGCCAGGGTTGCGATGGTCGATGGAAATACGAACACTCTTCTGACAAGTTTCCCGGTGAGCGGTCCCCGCGCTATCGCAGCGAACCCGACGACAAACCATATTTACGTGGCTAAGGGTAACAACACCGTAATAGTCATTCTCGACGCCCCGTACGTCGACGGTGACGGTGACGGTGTTGGAGATGCTTGGGACAATTGCCCCACCACCCCGAACGCAGATCAGACTGACACGGACGGTGATGGCGCAGGCGACGCCTGTGACCCAGATGACGACAACGACGGCGTTGGGGATGCCAACGACAACTGTCCCACCACCCCGAACGCAGATCAGGCTGACACGGACGGTGATGGCGCAGGCGACGCCTGTGACCCAGATGACGACAACGACGGTGTGCCGGACGGTGCCGACGCTTGTCCGGGAACGACCGCGGGTGATGTGGTCGACGCAGCCGGTTGCTCGATCGAGCAATACGCCCCGTGCGGAGCCGTCTGGACGAACCATGGCGCCTACATTTCAGAAGTCACGATGGTAGCGATCCGGTTTGAGAATGCTGGCCTTATCACGAAGGAGCAGAAGAACGCAATCATTCTGCAGGCTGCGCTCTCGAACTGCGGCAAATAACTGCGGGAATGCCAGAACGAATTGGCAGCTAAACGCGCACCATCTTTGGTCGTCGCTTTGACCCGTCAGCAGCGCGTGAACAAGCCCCGGCTTTCCGCCCTTGAAGGCCACGCGCCTGATTGAAGTTACATCTATGTCGTGGATGATGTTCGCTTAGATCTTGACTGTTAATCCATGGTCAGGCGAACAATCCGCGAAGTAGGCCGTTTAGCCGACGGCGGTTTGGGTTGCATCGTTATAAGGGTATTGCGCGATAAGAGCAGTTACCTAGGTTGGAGGCGCTTTTGTCGCAGAGACTGCGCTCGTCGAGATCCAAGGCATCATCAGGGAGCCAACCCCGACTCAGTCCAGGGGTAGAGGAGTTCACCATGTCCCGGAGGACCGATAAAGGGCCTTTATGTCGGTTACCCGCCCGATGGGCTTGACTTCCGAGACGAGCATCAGGCCGGACAGCCCTGAGGGAATCAGATTCACCGGGGGGCTCGTTCCGTGTTTCTTGCCCTCGGGCGGGCCGAATCTGCCAAAGCCTGGGCGCATTCGCGAGATCTCGGCCACACCTCGCGCCTATCCGTTCAGGCCCGACTGCCCGCTACCCCACAGGCGCCGGCTTCTGGCTCCTGGTGATCCTGGCCCGCTTCCTGTCATGCCTGTCTAACACCTTCTTGCGGAGACGCAGGCTCTTCGGTGTCACCTCAAGCAGCTCGTCTTCTGCCAGATACTCGACGCAGTCGTCGAGGCTCATCTGCCGCACCGGACTCAGGCGGACCGCGATATCGGAGGTCGAGGAGCGCATGTTGGTCAGGTGCTTTTGCTTCGCGACGTTCACCTGCAGGTCCTGCTCCTTCGCTGCCTCTCCGACGACCATCCCTTCATAAACCTCCGTCCCCGGGCCGATGAAGAGGCTTCCGCTCCCCTCGGCATTCGCCAGGCCGTAGGCCGTCGCCACCCCCGGCTCCCACGCGATGAGCGACCCGCGGTCGCGCCCACGGATCTCCCCGACCATGGGGGCGTATCCATGGAATAGGCTGTTCAGGAGCCCGGTCCCCCTGGTTGCGGTGAGGAACGCCTGCCGAAATCCCAGCAAACCCCTGGTGGGGACGATGTACTCGTGGTACACGATCCTCTGTTCGCCCGTCCGCATATCGACCAAGCGCCCCCGACGCTGACCCAGCATCTCCACGACCAGCCCTGCGTTGTCCTCGGGCACCTCGATGCTCACCCGCTCGAATGGCTCCAACTGCCCCCCGCTCTGGGCGTCGGTCTGAAAGATGACCTCGGGCTTCGAGACCTGGAATTCATGCCCCTCACGCCGCATCGTCTCAATCAGCACGACCAGGTGCAACTCGCCTCGCCCGGCGACGAGGAAGCTGTCCGGGCTCTCCGTGTCGTGTACCCTGAGACTGACATTATGCTCAAGTTCCTTGTAGAGGCGTTCCCGGAGGCTGCGACTCGAACTCCATTGCCCCTCGCGCCCGGCGATGGGGCTGGTGTTCGCGCCGAAGGTCATCTGGACGGTCGGCTCGTCCACCCGGATCGGCGGCAGGGCCCGAGGAGCGTCCTTATCGGCAATGGTCTCCCCGATCCCGACTTCCCCCAGGCCGGCGACTGCGACGATCTCGCCGGCCTCGGCCTTCTCAACCTCGATTCGATCAAGGCCCTGATGCACAAAGATGTGCGCCACCTTGTCGGGGTGGATGGTTCCGTCCGTTGCGATGCGGACGACCTCCTGAGCCCGATGCAACCGTCCGGCGCAAAGGCGGCCGATGGCGATCCGCCCCTTGTAATCATCGTACGCCAAAAGATTGACCAGCATCTGGGTCGGACCGTTCGGCTCCACCTCGGGGGGAGGCAGGGAGCTGAGGATGGTCTCGAACAGAGGCTGAAGGTCGGGCCCAAGCGCCGTTGGCGCATGGCCGGCCTGTCCCGTGCGGGCGTCCGTATAGACGATCGGAAATTCGGCCTGCTCTTCCGTTGCGCCAAGGTCGATAAAGAGATCGAATGTCGCGTTGGCGGCGTAATCGGCTCTGGCGTTGGCGCGGTCGACCTTGTTGATGACCACGACGACCCTATGCCCCAGTTCCAAGGCCTTCCGGAGGACGAAACGAGTCTGGGGCATCGGCCCTTCCACTGCGTCCACCAGAAGTAACACCCCGTCCACCATGTTCAAGACTCGCTCGACCTCGCCGCCGAAGTCGGCGTGCCCCGGCGTATCGACGATATTGATCTTGACGGTTTTGTAGGTCACGGCGGTGTTCTTGGCCAGGATGGTGATGCCACGCTCCCGTTCGAGCGGGTTGGAGTCCATGACCCGTTCCATCACTACCTGGTTCGCCCTGAAGATATGGCTCTGCTTCAGCATGGCATCCACGAGGGTCGTCTTGCCGTGGTCCACATGCGCGATGATTGCCAAATTTCTCAGATCGGTGCGCTGCTCAGACATGGTTCCTCTTCAACGGTGGCCTCAGATTGGCCAGATACGGTAGCGTGCAGACGTGGGCCGCAACGGCCGCAGGGTTGTTCCCAAGGGGAGAAACCCATCAGGAGAGAATCGAGAGGGATCAGGGGCCGGAGTGAAACCGGCGACGGGCCAGCGGGTGAATCACCTCACACGGGAAGCTTACAGCAAAAGAAGGGTAACGTCAAACGGATTCCTGCTGGGGGGGTAGTGTCCGAGTTTGCAACCTGACACGTTACGTGTTACAATCCTCCCGTGGCGATCCTGACGTTCAGGCACAAGGGCGTGGAGCGCTTCTTCCTCCGTGGAACGACCGCCGGCATCCAAACCAAGCATGCCCGAAGACTTCGCCTGATCCTCGGTCGATTGAACGTCGCGAGGGAGCCCCGGGACATGAGCCTGCCGGGACTGGATCTCCACCCCCACGTTCCCCTTCTCAGGTCCCAATGTCGTCAATGTTAATTATGAAGACTATCACTGAGGTGTCCCCATGAAGATGCACAATCCGCCTCATCCGGGTGAGATACTCCGCGAGCTCTGCTTGCAGCCTCTCGGTTTGACCGTGACCGAGGCGGCCAAGGCGCTCGGCGTCAGCCGCAAGACCCTATCGAGCATCCTCAACCGCCGTGCCGGCATCAGCCCAGAGATGGCGGTCCGTCTGTCGATCGCCCTCGGCACCACTGCGGAGAGCTGGCTCAGTCAACAGCTCCACTACGATCTGGCGAAGGCAGAGGCCAAGCGCCGGTCGCTTCGCGTCAAGAAGCTCGCGGCTGCTTGACCCCCCTTTCCGGCTAACTATTAAGTATACTGCCAACTGTCTGGCGGTGTAGCAAGGGGGCTACACCGCCACTCTTCGGAACCAAAATCACTCACCATATCCCACACTTGTCTCCCCATTGTCAAGACCTCACCCGTACTGAGATACCCCGCCACTCTGGCAGTATATCCAGATACCAGCCCGCCGTATAGCACGCTCACCGAACCTCCACCCGGGCAGTGTCCTGATTTGCAATCCTTGCGGGTTTGTCCATCAAGCCTGGACACTACCCCTGCTGGGCCCTTCGCCGTTCCTCGTTTCTTCGTACCCGGGACATCGAACCATCGGTAAGGCAGGGTACTTTGGATAACGGGTGTCCTGCTCCGATCGGCGGCAAAAGAGAAAGGTCGAACCCTTACGGCTGGTCACTGTTCGGCCATGCTGACAGGTGACGCACAATCCCAATCCGGTAACTTGACTCATCGTTCCCCCCTCATGGGCCGCTGAGGGTACGACACTTTTCAATTGCACCCGCGTACCGGTGGGCGTAGTATCGCTCTAGTGCCGTTCCCACTAACTTCGCCTAGCGGCGTTGCTGGCCTCCAGGGCGCTCCCTGCGACGTACCACCGCATGTACGCCGGGTACCCGCGAAGTGGGTGCGGCCCTGGGGTCCGCGCCTTGCTATGCTCGTTTCTTGGCCCGGCACGATGCCCCACTAAGTTAGGGTAAAATAGTTGGAGGAGCACTAGAATGTACACGGCGCTGCTGACTACGATAACACGAAACAGGAGAGGCATGATGCTGAGGGTCCGATATGGTTCGATCCTTCTGAGCACACCGTTAATGCTCCTGGCCTTTGCCGCGGGACTCGTCCTTGCCGAGTCGTCCGAAAAGACAGCGGCCAAGGCCAAGACCAACGCTCCGGAGATTCAGAAGGGTGCCACCGTGAAGATCGAGTATAACCTGACAGACGAGAAGGGCAAACTCCTGGACACCAGCAAGGGGAAGGACCCTCTCACGTATGTCGATGGGGAGGGGCAGATCATCCCGGGCCTGGAAAAGGCGCTCAGAGGTCTGCACGCCGGCGATCAGAAACGTGTCGTCGTCCCGCCCGAGGAAGCCTACGGGCCGATCAGGCCCGTGATCGAGGTCCCGAAGGAACAGATCCCGCCGCAAGCGCATCGGGTGGGGACCTCGCTTATGGTACGAAACAGCAACAGTCCGCCCATTCCTGTCAAGGTCAAAGAGATCAAGGAGAAGACGATCGTCCTTGACGCCAACCATCCCCTGGCTGGAATGCCCCTGACCTTTGAGGTCAAGGTCGTCGGCGTCGAGCCGGCTCAGACCAAGTAGGGCGATGACGTCGTCCTCTGTCCTGATGCTGCATGAGGACGGTCGGGCTTTCTGCGAAATTCTCGAGTAACTGGAGGAATGACTATGAAGACGCCCATCCCACTGCTCGATCCGGTCGTGGCCTTTGTCGCCCGCTGGGGAGCCTCGCTCCATAAAAAGCTGTTGGTCGGCTTCCTGTTGATCTTGTTCCTGCTGCTAGGCACGGCCGTCCTCGGGTTTCTACTGATGCAACGTGCCAGCGCGCAAGCGCATCGGATTTCAAACCTGACCGATCGGGTCGTTGCCGCGGGGCGAATGGAATACGCGATCACCGCCTCGATGCACTTCAGGGCGATGCATCTGCTGACCGGCGATGTGGCGAACGACAAGAAGCTCGTAGGGGCACGCCAGACCTTTTCGACGCTGCTCGGCTCCTTGGAGGCTGCAGCCGAGGGACAAGAGCGAGAGGTGTTCCAGAAGATCCGCGAGGCCAACCTCAGGTACGCCCTCTCGTCGCAGCAGGTGGACGGTCGTGCACACGGTAAGGATCTTCGGGGCGCAATGGCGATCCACCTGAAAGAAGAGCACCCGGTCTCCCACGAGTTGGAGGGGCTGGCCCGTGACCTGATTCGGATCGCCAGCGAGCGTCGCGACGCGAGCGTGCGCGCCGTCGAGCGGGATAGTCGGGTCGGCAAAGCGCTCCTTGCCGGCGCCGGCGTGGCAAGCGTCGGGCTTGCGCTCTTTCTTGGATATGTGCTCTCCTGGCCGATCCTCGGGGCGGTTCGGCAGCTTGATGATCATATGGGCCGCGTCTCACGTGGCGAGCTTCAGCAAGAGATCGTCATCCCGAATCGCGACGAGTTTCAGGGGCTGGCGGAGAAGGCCAACGAGATGATGCGGGCGCTGGCGCTGGCGCGCGAGGACCTCATGCGCGAGCATGAGGCGGTGAAGCAACAGGCCGGGAGCCTGGATGAGATGAACCGACAGTTGGAAGGGCGGGTCCGGTCGCAGGTGGACGAGATCGAGCGAACGCGCCGCCTGAGCAGCTATTTGGCGCCGCAGGTCGTCCGCGCAATCACCTCAGGAGAGCACGCGTTCGCGATGGTGAATGCGCGGAAGCAGCTCACCATCCTCTTCGCCGATATCCGGGGCTTCACGGCCTTTTCGGACGTGGCCGAGCCCGAAGAGGTGATCACCTTCCTAAACACCTACCTGTCGAAGATGACCGACCTGGTCTTCAAGTACGAGGGGACGCTTGACAAGTTTCTCGGCGACGGGATGCTCGTCTTCTTCAACGATCCCGTGCCACAGCCGGACCATGCGAAGCGGGCGGTGCAGATGGCCATGGATATGCAGGAGAAGGCCAAGGAGATCAGCAGCGAGTGGTCCATCGGCGACTCGCCGCTCAGCGTGGGAATCGGGATCAGCACCGGCTACGTGACCGTCGGGGCCATTGGTTCCGAGCACCGCATGGAGTACACGGTCATCGGCACGCAGGTCAACCTGGCTGCTCGTCTTGTCACTGTCGCGGAGCCAGGGCAGATCATTATCAGCCAGCGGACGTGCGACCTGGTTCGTGATCTGGTCGATGTGACCGAGGTCGGGCCGCTCACCGTCAAGGGCTTTCAGAAGCCCGTGGTGGCCTACAGCGTGCTCGGCGTGAAAGGCGGGCCCCGACTCCATCAGGCCACGTAGCTGGGCCCCTCTTCGGGAAGCTATCCACCGCAGTCATTCCAGATAGACAAGGCCCTGGCGGTCGATCTCCAGGAGGCGCACGGTATTCTCAATCCCGAACTCACGTCGCCAGCGCTCACCCATTCTCCTGCCGACCTCGTCGTTATAGCTGTCGATCAGTGCCAGCAAGGATGAGCCGGCGCCGCTCAGGAAAACCGCGAGCGCGCCGGCGCGCCGCCCCTCTTCAAGGATCGCCTCCATCCCGGGCAGCAGGGCCGCCCGGTACGGCTGGTGAAGGCGGTCCTCTGAGCCGGCGGCCAACAATTCCAAACGATCCATCGTGAGGCCGGCCAGCAACAAGGCGAGGCGATTCAGATTGAAGACGGCGTCTTGAAACGGGACCTGCTGGGGCAGCGCCTCGCGGGCGCGCTTGGTGGCGATCTCCAGGCTCGGGATCACGGCGATGGCCATCAAGTGTTTGGGAACGCGGATCCTGGCGGAGACGATGCGGCCATCGACGATGGCGGAAACGGTCAAGCCGCCTATTAGCGCCGGCGCGATGTTATCAGGGTGACCCTCGAACGGAAGGGCTCGTGCGAGAATCTCGTCGGTGGAGAGTTCGACGCCGGCCAGGCGGGCTGCGGCGGCGATCCCGCCGAGACAGGCTGCCGCGCTGCTTCCCAGGCCGCGCCGCAGCGGAATCCGGTTAATCTGCCGCACACATAGTCCGGAAGGGTGAGTGCCGAGATCCCTCAGCGTTGACTGAGCCGCCCGAAGCACGAGATTGTGGGCCCCCGCTTTCTCCAGCGCCGACTTCCCCTCGCCCTCGACAAGAAGTTGGACCCCTTCCCCCTCGTCGGTCAGCTCGACCTCGTTATATAGGGTGAGCGCCATCCCCAGCGTGTCAAACCCGGACCCCAGGTTTGCCGTCGAGGCCGGCACTCGTACCCTCGCTCGTCGCATTAGCTTCTTCTCCCACTCGGCTGCCACTCGTCAGAATCGACAGCCACCACCATATATCGCAATTTCCCCGTCACCGCAAGGAGTTCTTCGCGGGCAAATCTCCTTGACTCCCTCGGGGTTTGACGTTATAAGACGAAAGACCGTTTTGGGCATGAGGAGGGTTCCGTGTTAGAAGGCCGGACCATCGGGTTCATTGGGGCGGGTAACATGGCCGAGGCCATGATTCGCGGGCTGCTCGAGGCACGGTTGGTGACCGCCGACCGACTTATCGCCTCGGACATCGTCGAGGCCAGGCGGCGGCACGTCCGGGAGCGCTACGGGGTCCACACCGTGGCCGATGGCGCCGAGGTGGCCAAGAAAGCATCGATCCTGATTCTCGCGGTGAAACCGCAGGACATGGAGGCGGCGCTGAAGGGGATGGCTGCTTCCGTGGATCAGACGAAGACGATCATCTCGATTGCTGCAGGCACCACGATCGCATTTGTCGCGGATCGCCTGCCGGCAAAGGCCCGGATCATTCGAGTCATGCCGAATACACCGGCGTTGGTTCTGGCCGGTGCAGCCGGTATTGCGAAGGGCGAGTATGTGACCGCCCAAGACCTACAGATCGCCGAGGCGATCTTCTCTGCGGTCGGAAAGGTCGTGGTGGTCGCGGAGAAACACCTGGATGCGGTCACGGGACTGAGTGGAAGCGGGCCTGCCTATGTCTTCCTGTTCATCGAGGCGCTGGCCGATGGTGGCGTGAAGATGGGGCTTCCGCGGGACGTGGCCACGCTCCTGGCTGCCCAGACTGTTCTGGGCGCCGCGAAGATGCTCCTCGAAGGTGGGCGCCATCCGGCGGAACTCAAGGATACGGTGACCTCTCCCGGCGGGACCACCATCGCCGGCCTGCATGCCCTGGAAAGCGGCGGGCTGCGTGGGACCCTGATGGAGGCGGTGGAGGCTGCGACGATTCGGTCCCGTGAGCTCGGCAAACGCTAGTGCCGTTCCAATTAACTTCGCGTAGCGGCGTTGCTGGCTCCCGGGGCACTCCCTGCGACGTACCTGACAATGTACGTCTCGATCGGCCCCGTGAACCGCGCCTGCACCCACCTTCGGTGGGCTCCCGGCTCGTTTCTTGGCCCGGCACGATGCCCCACCAAGTTAGGTCGAAATAGTTGGGGAGCACTAGGGAGGATAAATGTTCATCGCCGGTAACCTGCTGAACGCTCTGGCTACGATCCTCGACATCGCCCTCACCGCCTACATGTGGATCATTATCATTCGGTCCATCATCTCTTGGGTCAATCCCGACCCCTGGAACCCGATCGTCCAGTTCCTCTATCGCGCCACCGATCCTGTCCTCCGCCCGATCCAGCGGATGCTACCGATGAGGGGATGGGGGATCGACTTTTCTCCGCTCGTTGCCATCCTGGCGATCATCTTTATCCAGAAGTTCCTGGTCGCTTCCCTGACCGAGCTGGCCTGGCGACTCCGGTAATGGTCCTGGTTCGACAGGAGGGCGATGCCGCCTCCTTTCGTGTTCACGTGCAGCCGAAGTCATCCCACGAAGGGATCGTCGGCGAGACCGACGGCATCTTGAAGCTCCGGGTGACCGCGCCGCCGGTGGAGGGGCGCGCCAACGAGGCCTGCCTTCGCCTGTTGGCCAAGGCTCTCGACCTCTCTGTCTCCCGCCTTCGGATCGCTTCCGGCCAGCACGCTCGCCTCAAGACGATCCGCGTCGCCGCGGCCTCCGCACAGACCATCCGCGCCAAACTCCTCGATCTACGTGAGCGGCCAAGGCGCTAACTCCCTCTCCTCAGTGCCCGCCACGCTCGGATACCACACCCACGCCCGTGGCCCGTCCACCTCGAGGCCCGGCCCATCCTTCGCAGGCTTCCGCCCAGGCTTCCGCCCTCCCTCGTCGTCACCTTTTCGTCTTGACAGGTTCTTCATCCGCGCTGTACCGTGTTCCCGAGGACCGATAAGGGCTTTTATGCAGATGAATCGTCCGGAAATCGCCTCTATAATGTGCCATTCCGCCAACGCGGGCCGCGCGTGGCCCGCCAATCAACTGTGAGAGGTGCTTATGAACACACGTGAGGCCATCCTGGTGCAAGCCCGCGAGTTGACCCACTTCATCGGCGGCAAGCAGGTCCGAGGGGCTGACGCAAAAAGCGGCGGCCGCTTCGGTGAGGTCTTCAATCCGACGACCGGCGATCTCTCGGGGCGGGTGCCGCTCGCCTCGAAGGCCGAGACGGAACGGGCGATCGCAAACGCCGAGGCCGCGTTTCCCGAGTGGGCCGCCACCTCGCCCCTGACACGGGCGAGGGTAATGTTCCGCTTCAAGGAACTCGTCGAGA
>JACQQF010000089.1 GCA_016207095.1 Candidatus Methylomirabilota bacterium
CGCCTGAACACCGAGCGGTTGACCCGCCACTACCTGCGTCGGCTCGAGGACCTCGGGCTCCAGGTCACCGTCCAACCGCTCCCGGAGGCCGCATGACATAAGCTGAGGGGCGTCGTCCCAGGGCTGCTTTCTGGTTAATCTTTGCTAATGCTGATGGGAAGGCCACATGCTATCTCAAGACTAGACAGGCTTCTCCTGCCAGCTCCGCCCCTTGCCCGAGATCGCGGCTCCTGGGCCAAATGGGGCGCGCATTCTTCACGGCCTCTCGGCTCTTTCCGTCGTGAGGGTTCTCAGTCAGGCGCAGGGCAATTACACGTTGCATTTGGTGTATATCCGCAGCTACTTCCCGTACCTGGTGGCCAAAGAAGACTTGCACAACAATCCCAACCCGACGGATTACAAAGTGCGACTTGCGTACAGCAACCACACACTATCGCAGGAGAAAAACCTTCAGGATGGCTATAGACGTTCTGACGGACGCACTGGAATATGTCCCCTCCGAGGGCTTGACACCGTTGGAACAGTTGGGCCAGATTTTCTGGAGGTGTAGGACCCTCCGCCGTGGCTGGTACCACGAACATACCAGCGGTGAAAAGGATGCTCACCACACCAACGATGAACGTTTTGCTTGGGCGCTCCTTGTCACGTTCCTTTCTGCCGCCCACCACGTTACGTGGCGTGGATGAAGGGCTATGGCCACCCCGGACACATCAGGGACACCTGGGACGGTAATGTTCTATTACGCTTTCCCCAGAATGTCAACCCGTTCTGGAGCCGTACTGGCCGCGGTCGCCGGTGATTACAACCGCTACTCTGCCGTCCGGGGAGTCCACATTACGGGAGTGTACACTTCACCTAAGATCACGTCTCCTACCTCATCGAGGTACCTGACGTTACGTACCGAGACTGAGCGCAGCGAGCAATGGAGAACCAGCCGAGTGGTCAGGATAGGTCAGGAAGAAGATACGTGGATCGCCGAGAACATCGCCGACAGTGTTGTACTACAGAAGCGCACCAGTCGTAGCGTCTATCAGCACCACGCTGAGAGTGGCGGTCCCCGGGGCGCAACAAAGGGACGAGTGCTCCAATAACCGTGAAAGAGGTCTTGTCAAGGGGTGTGCAAATAGAGGACGGCTGTTGACCTTCTACCGGTTCCCTGGGGCCCAGTGGAAGGCGCTGCGGACCCCCAATGCGATCGAGCGGCTCCACCCTGTGAAGAGAGTTCAGTGATTTTTACGTCTCCTTAAAGAATAGGCAAACACCAGCGCGAGGAGAAGAGCGAAGAAGATCATGCCCCATTCACTGAGTGTCGGAATCACGGCCAACGCATTCACCGTCGTAGAGTCCGCGGCCGTGTTGTTGGCGGTGTTCGCGTCCCCGCCGCCGGAGACGGTGGCCGTGTTGGTGACACCCGATGGGGCGTTGGTGGCAACGTTCACGGTCACCGTAATGACTAGATAGCTCAGTCCTGCCCCGAGCGAATCGCTGCGCGTGCAGGTCAGCGTGTCAAAGACACACGTCCAGCCAGTCCCCGCGAGCCCTGTGGCGCTGAGCCCGGTGGGAAGCGTTTCGCTGACGGTCACCGTCCCACTCGTCGGCCCTGACCCTGTATTGGTCACCGTGAAGGTGTACGTGGCGCCCGTTTGCCCTTGCGTGAAGTTTCCGACATGTGCCTTGGCGATGGTGAGGTCTGGCGAGACGCTGAACGCGACATAGCCGGTGTTCTTGGTTGCGCTGCCGCCATCGGGCACGGTCACCGTTTCCGGATTGATGAAGGTTGACCCCAACGCCAAGCCGGAGGGAATATCCCCACTGGTAATCGCCACCGTCTTCTGGCCCGCCGGGACGACGCGGCTGAAGTAGCCTGACGGATCCGAGGCAGTGGTGAAGGTACTGCCGGTGATCGTAACGCGCGCCCCGGTGATGGGCGTGTCGATAGCGGGCTCGAAGACCCCATTGTTGTTGTTGTCCCGGAACACGTAACCCTGAACGACCCCGGTGTTGCTTGCCAGCACGGTGACATCCTCGGCCGTTGTCGATAAGGGGTCAAAGGGGTTCACGCCACCAGTAGTACCAGGGGCACCTCCAGCATCGTTTTGGTAGGTGGCGGCCCCTGTGGACGAGGCAATATTGGCGGTGAAGGTCAGCACCAGCTTTTTGCCGGCCGGGATGCCTGCTGAGAAGCCGCTCCAGGTGAGGGATTGGTCACCGGAAGACGGGGTCGTGGCGGTCACCGAGGTGCCGTCAATGACCATCGAGGTGGTGGCAGCATAGGTGAAGCCGCCAGCCAGGGTATCCGTCACGGTAAACCCGCTGACAGTGCTGGCGAGGGTGTTCTCGACGGTGATCTCGTAAGTTGCCGTACCACCCGCATTGACCGTCGGCGTGGTGGTGCGCTTGGTCACGACCAGGCCGCCAACCGCGGTGGTTACCGTGGGGTCGGTCGGCGGGGTGCAGCCCGTGCACGTGATGTGGGCGCTGTTGGTCACCGTCCCCGCGCCGCCCGGAATAACTGTCAGTGTGACCGAGCCGCTCCCGTTGGGGTCGAGATTGCCGAGGCTCCAGGTCACCGTGCCGCCGCCATTGGTGCCGCTGTTGCTCGCTGAGACAAAGGTCGAACCTGCGGGCAGCGGGTCCGTCAGCGTGACGCTGGGCGCCACGGCATCGCCGGTATTCTGATAGGAAATGGTATAAGTGATGGCCGGGATGACGCTGGCGCCGGATGTTGCCGTTACCGCCGTGCCCAGGGTCAGGGTGTTGCTGGTGGCGGCGGTGATCAGGGCAACCGTGCCGCCGATGGAAACGTATTGCCCCACCTGCACCCGCGCAGTGCTGTTGACAAACACAGTAGTGCTGTTGCTGGCCGCTTGGGTCAGTGTTGCTGCCGGATAGGCGACCTCAGCAGGACCGGTCTTGGCGAGGGTCAGCGTTGGTGTCGCGGACCCTGTTGCCGAGGCAGTCGCGGTTTTCGATCCTGCATTGGCCGCGCTTGCCGTCGCCGAATTGGAGATGGAGATTGATGTCGTACCCGCTGAGGGAGTGTTGACTGTTACCTGAAAACTCAAGGTGGCAGAAGCGGCGGCGGCGAGGGTGCCGACATTGAACACCACCTCGTTGCTGACGGCGTCGAACGAGCCGCTGCCGGCCGAGGCCGTAATGCTGCCCTTAAAGGACACGCCTGCTGGGATGGGGTCGGTGACCACTACACTGCTCGCCGTGGCGCTGCCGGTGTTGCTCACGGTCAGCGTATAGGTGACGGTGTCACCCGGCTTGAGACTGCTGGATGGATCGGCAGATTTGGTCAGAGCAAGATTGGGGTTGCCGCTAAGGGTGACGTTCACGGTGTTGCTGTCGACTGACGCAACGCTGGTGGCGCTGGCGCTGGCCATATTCGGAATCACGGTCACACCGGCGGGCAACCCGGTGGATGCTGCAACCATCGTAAAGGTGTATGTGGCAGACCCTCCGGCGGCGAGGGTGCCGACATTCCAGGTCAGCGTCCCGCTTGAGTTGGTGCAGGTGATGCCACCGGTCCCGGCCGGGCACGTCCCGAAGGTGTAGTAGGGATAGGTCGCCACGGGGGGCACGACATCCGAGATCTGGACGCTGCTCGCACTGGCGGTGCCGGTGTTCACCACGGTCATGGTGTAGGTCACCGTGTCGCCCGCATTCAACAAGGTCTTGTCAGCGGACTTGCTGATTGACAGGGCGGGCGAACCGCCGCCGCCGCCAGTGGAGACCGTGGTCGTAGCGGTGGCGTTCACTGAACTGGTCTGGGTGCTGCTGATGCTGGCGGTGTTGGTCAGGGTCCCCGAGGCGCTACTGCCTACCGTCGCGTTGATGACGATGGTGCCGGAAGCGCCGCCCGATATTTCGCCAGCCGTTGCATCGGTAGATGACTTTACGTTAGAGAATGTCAGTTGTTGCCCGCTCTGGCTCGGCGTGACCGATGCGCCGTTCAACGTGGCGCTGACGAACGTCACGTCGGTCGGCAGCGTATCGACCACCTGCGCGCCGGTCGCTTTGGTCTGGCCAGTATTGGCGAACGTGAGCGTGTATTGGACGGAGGTCGATGTGCCGCCGGTCACGCTCGCCTTGTCGACGGTTTTGGAGAGCGTCAGATTCGCAGGCGGAGTGACGCAAAAGTTGGCGCCGCTCGGGCTGCCCGTGCCATCGTAGTTGAAGGTGAAGGTTGTATTGTTGTTTGAGTAGGCGTTGAATATCCATAGAATGCGATGCCCGTTTGTTAGCGTACCGGACAAAGGCAGGGTGAAGCTGAACAATTGATTCGTTCCGCTGCCGGTTTGCGTGAAGCTTTGCGAGCCCAGCGAAGTCTTGTTGCCAGACGACGGATCGTAGTCGTACACCAGCACGTCCATTTTCAATTGCGGGCCGGAGTCCTTGGTCACATAAAAAGACGTCGTGATATCCCCGGAGAAACTCACGTCGCTGGCCGCTGGCGGATCCTGATAGAAGCGAACTGCTTCCGCCGGCGTTGTTGTGGCACTGAAGCCGACGGTCGTGGCCGTCGAGCTGGTCGGCGCAGTGGTCGTCGCGATACGTTGTGTGCCGCCATCGGCACCGGCACCGACGTTCGTGGTCGTCGCATGATAGTAATAGGTGCTGCAGGCACTGCCCGTCACCCCGACATCGGATGTCGCGGTTACCGCCGAGCCGGTGTTTTCTGTCCAGTTGATACTCGCGCTGTTGGTGGCCGGATTGGTGGCGGTAAACGGATCGGCGGCGGTGGCCGTGACCGTCACCGAGCCGCTCGCACCTGCAGCCACAGATCCTATGCTCCACGTGCCCGGGCTGCCGCTGCACGACCCCGTGCAGCTACTGAAGGTAAAGCCCGATGGGAGCGTATCGGTGATCGTGACACCGGTCGCCGTCGTCCCCCCGTAGTTCTTGTAGGCGATGGTCCACGTCACCGAACCGCCCGGGGCCACTTGCGCGGCGCTGGAGGTCTTGGTCAGCGTGAACGCCGCCGCCGTTGCCGACGCCGCGATGTTTACCGCGATGGTGCTGGACGCCGTTGTGCTGACGGGATTGCTCCCCGGGTCGGTCGCCGCGAGTGTCGCGCTATTCGTGAGCGAAGATGTGCTGTAATTGGTGTTGACCGTGACAGTCAGTGTCACACTGCCCGTGGCTCCTCCAGCCAGCGTACCCAGCGTCCACGTCACCGTTCCGCTGGAATTAGCGCAACTGGACCCGCCCGAACAGCTCACATAGGTCACGCCGCTGGGCAAGGTGTCGCTGATGGAAGCGTTTGTGACGCTGACCGTCGAATCGTTTGAGTAGGCGAGCGTGTAGACGAGCTGAGTCGTGCCATCGGGATCGATGCTGTACACATTCGGCGTCTTGCTGAGAGATAACCGGGCCGAATCCACTGCCACAGACACAGGCGCACTGGTCAGCGTGCCAAAACTGGTGGTCGCCGTGGCGGTGTTGCTGTAGTTGCCGGAGGTGGCGGGTGCAGTCGTGCGGAAGATAAGCGTGGCGTTGCCACTGGCGGCAATGGTGACGGGAGTGGAAAACGTCCAGGTCAGGGTACCGGTCGCGCCACCCGAGGGAGATGTGCTGGGCGTCAAAGTACCGCCTATGGTGCTGGTATACGTGAAGCCAGACGGCAGAGTATCGACGATCTGGCTGAGGGTGATCGCGGTGCCCAGAAGGTTAGAGATCGTCAGAGTAAAGTCCACCGTGCCACCGGCCGCGACGCTGCTGACGCTGGCGGTCTTGGCCAGCGTGGGTGCCACGCCGCAGGTGTTGAGGGCGATGCCCACCAGCGCCGTCACAGTGCCGGTGACGCTCGGGTTGCCCCACCAGTTTTCGGTGGCCACCGGCGTCATCGACGGAGAGTGGGTCGGGATCGCCACGCCGGGCTGCACCGTGGTCCCGATCGTGATCCGGTTGTTGGCGTCGCCCGTCACGTAAGAGAAGGTCCGGTTATCAACGCCCGACGGCGTCACGCCGTCGTCCACTTTGGTGTTGTCATCAACCGCTTGCACGCCAACCAGGTACTGCCCTTTGGCGAGGCTGGTCGCGTCCCAGGTAGCGGTCCACGTGTTCAGCGTGCCGGTCTTGAGGGTGGCGTTGGCGGCCAAGGTCCAGACGTTGCTATCGTCGGCCAGACCATTGCCGTCGGTGTCGTAGTAGTACCAGAAGCTCACGGCTTTGACGGACGGCACCACGGTGCCGTTGACGAGCGCCAGCGTGTCCTGCACGGTCGCGGTCAACGTGTAGGCGCCTGGGCAACTCGTGGGGGCCTGGGCCGCCACCGTGGAGACGACCGGCTGCGCATAGGGGGCGGCTTGGTTGAACGAGATGTAGTCTCCGAACGGGGCCGGCTTGGCGGCGCCGCCCACCCACGCCTTGTTGATCGCACAATCCTTCTGGAACGGGTTGTTCAGGCTGTTGGCGGTACAGAAGATCATCGATATCGGGGAACTACGCGTGATCTTGGGCCCGCCCAAGCTCGACGCGTCCAGCATCTGGACGGGGATTTGGTAGTCGATGAAATACTCGGTACAGGGACTGGTGGTCACCACTTTCGCGCGCGTGGTACCATAGTCCCAATTGGTTTCGCTGGAGCCATTGGGCCAGTTTTCATCCGGGGTAAGGTTGTTATGGAAGTTGAGAATCTTGGTAGTTCCGGCGAAAGCGGTGGGATTGTGAGCGATCAGCTTGACGTTGGTTGGGTCGCCGATGTAATCGAGGGACTGTGTCGGGAGTTTGCTCCAGATGCCGGCGATCCGGTCGATGGGTGTCGCGGGAGCGCCGGAAGAGCCATCCAGGTGTGCCGCCAAGTCAGCATAACCGTCCCCGTTCACGTCGAAAAGCACTGTCCACAAAGCGGAGCTCCACGGATCCGAGGCGCCGTAGCTGCCGGCGGACGGGCCGGTCGCGTAGTTGTTGGCGATCTGCTCCACGCGCCAGCGAAAAAAGATGACGTCCTTCGTAGGATCTGCGTCTTGTTGGAGATTGTAGTAGATGCTTGGCAGCGTCTTGTCAGTGCAGGAGGACGAGATGTTGACGTAATTTTGAGGCGCGGTCCCGCCGTTTGACGGATCCTGGATTCTGGGATCTGGAATATTGCTCTGAAAGCGAGAATAGGGCTTCCAGTCGCCGCACGTGGAGCCGCAATCTGCCGGGTTGGCGGGTTCGCTTGGCCATGGCGCAGGGGAGAAATGAACGGCTGCACCGGTCCCACTGGCCCAGGATGGAGGATATGGATCGGCAAAAGCAGGCCCACCTCGGCACGTCATCAAAACAACAGTGAGAACTGCCAGGAATGCCGCTCCCCAATCAGGCATTCCTCTGACTAACCTGTGCTGTATGAATTTACTCTTCATCATTGGTGTCCATACCTTCATACTGCCTTCTGCAATGCTATGCCCCAGCGCGCTCGAAGACACCTCCCCTCCTTTCCATGGACTTGATCAATGCCTCGGCCTCATGAACAAGCTCCCCCACCTTTCCCAAGCAGTTTTCCCCGAGGCATTCCCCCCAAGGCACCCCTGGCGGGTCCTACCCCTCCCCAAGATGAGCGATACTCTGTTTCTCGCCATTGTCAATCCTCCTTCCCGCCGCATATGGCCGACGATGTGTGGCCCTGTTCGCCCTCTTCGGACTTACTCCGGTTGCGGAACACCGTATACCATAAAAAACCGCCTTCCCCACGGCGGGTGAGTCCGTGAGAAGGGCGGCTGCCCGTGGCACTATCAATTCTTGAGTGGGTGGGGTGGTTACGGCAATCCGCGACCGAGCGCAGAGGCGTGCGGCCAACAGGTACTGGACCTGACAATGCTTCGGCGCCGCCAAGGCGGGCGACAAGGAACCTGGCACCGCTAAGGTCAGTAAGGATGGCAGGCGCCGGGAGGGCGGGCCAGCAGGGATGGGCAGACGTACGGGACCGGTACTTTTGGAAGGGGAAACTGAAAGGCAGGATTGCAGGATGGCGTCATCAAAGCCCACATCCTTATCGGAGTCGAAAGCCTCCACTGGGAGGTAGAGACACAGGATTGCCAGGACAAGGAGGCAAATAAAGCGGTGCCCCTGCGCTAGGCTACAGCACCGAAAGCGCCGACTCCCCCTCCCGGCAAGCCTCACCTGAGAAGGCGTTGCTGGATCGGATGCGGATTGGACACCCATCACCTATGGCCGACA
The DNA here is from genome assembly GCA_016207095.1 of Candidatus Methylomirabilota bacterium. Lineage (GTDB taxonomy): Bacteria > Methylomirabilota > Methylomirabilia > Methylomirabilales > Methylomirabilaceae > Methylomirabilis. The sequence goes on from JACQQF010000089.1 coordinate 8,170, forward strand.
CGGAGGCATGATGCTCTTCCCGGGCCCATCACGATCACTTAGGTCGAGGCAGTATTTCATGTCCTGCTCAGGCTGTCAAGCGTCTTTGCAAACGCTTCCCACGATCAGATGAGTCGTACAGATTTCAATCACAAATCTGCACCAGTCATTCTACAGTCGGCCTGAATACGCAGGCCGCGAGTGATGAAAGTGCAAAGACTGCAGAAGGCGCGCGGGGGATTGTTGTGTGCCTGTGGAACAGTTGTTGTGTCTGTGGGAAATTAGGAGAAACCCGGTCCCACCAGCATGAGCAGGCTCACCTCCAAACGGCGCTGACCATCGAGATTTCGGCCAGCGTGAGGGCCTTGGACAGCGCCATCGGACCGTAATCAGACGTCGAGGATCACTTCCGCGTCACGGTCACTGGATGGTGAAGTTGGCGTCGCTGCTGTCGCAGACGATCGGCGCGTTGATGCTGCAGATGCGGATGCGAGCCTGGGTCGTCTTCGGCGGCTTCACCTTCCACGTCTGCAAGTCGTCATTGGCCGTGCTCGAGAAGATCGTCTTCCAGCTGTTGCCGCCATCCCTCGAGATGTCCATCCTCACGTTCCCCACGACGCCGCTCGAGGTCCAGATGATGGTGCCTAAACGATTGTTCAACCACGTCTCGCCCCCGTTGGGAGAGATGACGCTGAGCGACGGCAGCGGTGTGGGCGGCGTGACCCCGGTGCCGGTCACCGAGGGGGACGCGTTGCCGCCGTTGGAGGTGAAGGTGACGTTGCCGCTGAACGTGGCGGCCGATGAGGGGCTGAAGCGGACGGTCACACTCTGGCTCGCGCCCGCGCCGAGGCTGAACGACGCCGCGCCGACGATGGTGAAGCCGGTGGCCGATGTCGAGGCGCTTCCCGTCAGCGTCCCGCCGCCCGTGTTCGTCACCGTGAAGGCCAGGTCCTTGCTCGACCCGACGGTC
>JACQQF010000091.1 GCA_016207095.1 Candidatus Methylomirabilota bacterium
AACCGGCTGCGGAGCAAGCCCCGAGGACCGACCTCTTCTCTCGCCAGATCGGGGGGACGACATTTCGGCTGATCGACATCTCGCTGGATGCCCTCTTCGCCGCCGGGGCCTCCACCGAACGCGACAAATCACTCCGGACCCTCCAGGGGGGTGACCATGACCCCCGCAGACGTGGCTTCACGGTGCAAAACATCGAACTGTCGTTCTCTGGCGCCGTGGACCCCTATTTCACCGGTGAGGCACATATAGTCTACTTGATCGATCCAGAGGTCGGCGAAACGAGGGTCGAGCTGGAAGAGGCGTTCCTGACCACGCAGGCGCTCCCCTTTGGACTCCAGCTCAAGGGCGGCTTCTACTTCACGGAGTTCGGGCTCATCAATTCGGTCCATCCGCACGCGTGGGATTGGCTGGACCAGCCGGTCATCAATACCCGGCTCTTCGGTCCTGACGGTTTGCGACAGGCCGGCGTTCGGTTGGGCTGGCTCACGCCGCTGCCCTGGTACTCCGAGGTGCAGGTCGGCGTGCAGAACGCCAATGGCGAGACCGCGTCAAGTTTCTTCGCCAACGAGGAGTTCTTCGAGGAGCGGCCGATCGGCGGGCGACCATTCGTCGAGCGGGACGTCAGGAGCCCGAAGGACCTCCTGTATCTTGCCCGCTGGGTGAATTCCTGGAATATCAGCGACACAGTGACCACCAAGGCCGGCCTGTCGGGGCTCTTCGGCCCGAATGCGACCGGTCCCGACGGGCATACCTACATCTATGGCGCGGACCTCAAGCTGACCTGGCGCCCAACCAACAACTTCCGGGGATGGCCGTTCGTCCTGTGGCAGTCCGAGGCGATGAAGCGAGACTACAGGGCGGATCGGTTCTTCGATGACAGCAACCCCGACAACATCATCGACCTGCCGCGCGCGACGCTCCGCGATTATGGGTTTTACACCCAGGCGCTCTATGGGTTCACTTACGGCTGGGCCGCGGGATTGCGCTATGAGTACGCGACTGGAAGCGGCGAGAGCGTCCTCAGCTTCGACGGGAGGAGGAACGATCCGTTCCGCGACGATCGGCACCGGGTCTCGCCCCTGCTTGTCTGGCATCCGTCGGAGTTCTCGCGGATCCGGCTGCAGTACAATTACGACCGCGCGGACCACCTCGAACGGAGAGATGCTCACTCAGTCTGGCTGGGAGTCGAATTCCTCTATGGCGCCCACCCGGCTCATAAGTACTAGAGAACAGGAGGTCTGTCATGGCGAGGATATCGGAAAGCACGTCTAGGCTGCTCGCGTCAGGCGGCCTGCTGATCTCGCTTCTGCTTGCAGGTCCCATTGCCTATGCCCAAGAAGCGACTCGACCGATTCAGGTCTGCGCCACCGTTTCTGACCTCGGCAGCCTCGTCCGAGAGGCGGGTGGTAACCGCGTCTCGGTCACGGTACTTGCCAAGGGGACGGAAGACCCGCATTTCGTCGAGGCCAAACCCGGCTTCATCAAGGCGCTGAGCCAATGCGACCTGTACATTCAAGCAGGAATGGATCTTGAGCTCGGCTGGGCTCCCGTTCTTCTCCAGAACGCCAGGAACGGGGCGGTGTTGCCGGGCGCGAGCGGCTACCTTGACGCCTCCAAAGTTATCTCACCACTGGAGATTCCTACCGGACCGGTTGATCGCTCGATGGGCGATGTCCACCCCCAGGGAAACCCTCACTATCTGCTTGACCCGCTAAACGGTCTCAAGGTGGCTCGGCTGATCCGCGATAAGCTGATCGAGCTCCGGCCGAATCACAAGAGATACTTCGACGAGCGCTATGTCGCCTTCAGCAAGCGACTGGGAACGGCGCTCGTGGGCGAGAAGCTTGCCGGGAAATACGATGGCGAGAAACTCGCCCTCCTCTTCGAGCGCGGCAGGCTTGGCGCCTTCCTGAAGCAGCAAGGAGACGACGCCCTTCTCGGCGGGTGGCTGGGGCTCATGCTGCCGTACTACGGGGCCAAGTCCGTGGACGATCACAACATCTGGCCCTACTTTTCCAGACGCTTCGGAATCAATGTGATCGGCCACATGGAGCCCAAGCCGGGAATCCCCCCGACGACGAGCCACCTTCGGACGCTAGTGGAGAGAATGCGGGCCGATGGGGTGAAGCTTGTCCTAGCGGCTGCCTACTATGACCCTCGGCATGCGCGATTCATCTCGGAGCATACCGGCGCCAGGGTCGTGAACCTGGCGAATCAAGTCGGCTCGCGGCAAGGAGCTGATGACTATCTCAGCATGTTCGATTACAATGTGCGGCAGTTTGTGGCGGCTCTCGGAGGCAGCCGATAAGATGGAACAGAACGATGTTGTTCTGAAGGCGACGGGTCTCGCCCTTGCCTACGGGCGACGGATCGTCCTAGAGGATGTCAACCTCGAGGTCCGGTCTGGTCAGTTCTGCTTCTGCCTGGGACCAAACGGGTCCGGGAAGACGACCTTGATTCGCGCCATCCTTGGGGCGCTCTGGCCCCGCGCCGGACAGTTGTGGCTTCACCCGAATCATGCGCGTCGGGAGCGAATCGGGTTCGTTCCACAGCGGTGCGACATCAACCCGACGCTTCCGACCACCGTGCGGGAATTCGTGTTGCTGGGGCTCGTCGGCATCCGCGCGGATAGCCAAGACCGCGTCGAGCGCCTGAACTGGGCGCTCGACAAGGTCGGGCTGGCCCGCCTGGAACACAAGGACTATTGGTCGCTCTCCGGCGGCCAACGGCAGCGCGCCCTCGTGGCGCGGGCCCTCGTGCGGCGGCCTTCCATGTTGATCCTCGACGAACCGACGAACGGCCTGGACTTGTCGGCGGAAGACGCGTTCTTACGATCCCTGGCCACCCTGAATCATGAGGAGGCCGTCACCGTGCTGTTCGTGACACACGATATCGCCATCGCGGCGCGGTACGCGACCCACCTTGTTCTCTTTCACTCGGGTAGCGTCGAGTCGGGCTCGCGCGAGAAGATGCTGAATCGGGCCGCCCTCGAGCGCGTCTATGGGGTGCTGGTCGATGCCTCCTGCGATCCATCTGGCGCCGTCACGATCCGTGTCTGCCCACCCGGAGGGGATCCGTGATCGAAGGCTTTCTCTCCTCGTGGACACTCTTTCACAACACGTACCTCGCGGGCTGGCTGATCGGTCTCTTGCTCTCGCTGATCGGCGTGCTCGTGGTGGCGCGGGATCAGATCTTCATCGGCGCGGCCATCTCGCAGGCATCCACTCTCGGGATCGCACTCGCGATGGCCATGGGCGCCTGGGCGGCCACGGACACCTTATCCTGGATGCACTCCGATAGATTCCTGACGATCTTGGCGGTCGCGTTCTCTCTGCTGGCGGCCCTGATGACCTCAGGCGCCGGCAAAGCAGGCGGGGAGAGCCACGAGGCGATCACCGGGTGGGTTTTTCTGGCGTCAGCCAGTCTCTCGATTCTCATCGTCTCCTATAGCCCGCACGGCCTGGAGGAGATCCATCGTCTGCTCGCCTCGAGCATCATCGGGGCCACCGGATCGGACGTCTGGACCTTCGGCATGCTGGCCGCACTCAGCGCCCTGCTCCTTGTTGCCGCCCACTCGCGCATCCTGCTGTTCGCCATCGACCCTGCGATGGCGGGAGCGGTAGGCATGCACGTCCGCCGCTGGACAGCCGCCGTCTCGGTGTGGCTCGGCCTCGCGGTGGGACTGTCCATCAGGTCCTCCGGGATGTTGTACACCTTTGGCTGCTTGGTGCTTCCCGCCCTCATCGCGAAGAACGTGTGCCGGGAGGTGCGCCCGATGTTCCTCGTGGCGCCGGTTGTCGCCGTGGGGACCGGCGCCGTGGGGTTTGTGCTGGCCAACCACTACGATTTTCCACCCGCTCAGATGACGGTCGCCCTGCTGAGCCTGTTGCTGACCGCGGCGTGGCTCGTCCCGAGGATACGGCGCGGCGCGAGGTAAGCCTTTCGTGGTGCTGTGACGTGTCCGTGAGCGCCCCGGTGGGAGGTGGTGGTCCTCCAACCATTTCGCCCTAAGTTGGGGCGCAGTATGCCGGACCAAGAAACGAGCATAGCAAGGCGCTGCCCCTGGAGCAGACCGAGGCGTACGGCGTCAGGTACGTCGCAGGGAGTGCGCCGGGGGACAGCAACGATGCTAGGCGAGGTTACTTGGAACGGCACTAGAAAAGAGTTGCGCCCTCCGTCTGCCAGAGGATAGACTGGCGGACCTGCAGTCAGATATCTTCGAACGTGCGGGTGAGGCGGGAACTCGACCGGCGCGATGAAACCGGATCGATGCGATCGACGTACACACAAGGTGAAAGATTCATTCCTGAATCTCCAGCGCCCATCTCTCGAAGGAGGCACCAATGGTCAAGATCGGCTCGAAAGCCCCCGACTTCACCGCCAATAGCACCAAGGGCCCCCTGAGCCTGTCGCAGTACCGCGGCAAGTGGGTCCTCTTCTTCGCGCACCCGGCCGACTTTACGCCGGTCTGCACGACGGAGTTCGTCGAGTTTGCCAAGCGCCATAAGGAGTTCACCGACCTCGGGTGCGAGATCATCGGCCTGAGCGTGGACAGCATCTATTCCCACATCGAGTGGCTTCGCCACATGGCGGAGACGGCCAAGGTCAAGGTCGAGTTCCCGGTGGTCGCCGATCCCGACAAGGTGGTGGCGAACCTCTACGACTTGATCAACCCCGAGGTCGGCCTCACCGTCCGGGGCGTCTTCTTCATTGATCCCGAGGGGGTCGTCCGCTTCGCGATGTACTACCCGATCCCCTTCGGCCGCAACATCGACGAGATCCTCCGGAGCCTCAAAGCCCTGCAGACGGTGGATAAGTACGGGGTGGCCTGCCCGGTCAACTGGCAGCCGGGGCAGGAGGTCATCGTCCCCCCGCCGCAGACCCTCGAGGAGGCCGACAAGCGGGCCAAGGCGGGCGCCGACCGCTGGTACATGATGCGCAAGAAGATCTAGGGGTGCTCGCTCACCCATGCGGCGCATTGTCGTCCGAGCCCCCGCGTGCGGCGCCGATATCATCACCTATCTCAAGCGGGTGTTCCGGATCCACGCCGAAGAGCTTCAGCCCGCCGAGCAGGTGGAATTCGCCTTTGACGCCGAGCGGTTTCCGTTTGCGGAAGCGATCTTCGAATCGCTGATGGCTGCCGCAGGCTTGAGAATGATCGCTGCTCGCGCTGAGGACGGGACTCGGATCGTCGCGGCCGAGAAAGGGTAGCGCGTCAGCGCGCTGGAAGCAGGCCTCACGCCATGCGGTTGACGAGGTTGGTACCCATCGCCCTGAGTGGACTTGTCCTTCTCGCCGGCTTCTTGGTCCCCCCGAAGGCGCTCGCACATGCCAAGTTGATTCGCTCCAGACCCAACGCGTCCGAGACGCTCGCCGAGACACCGGTCTCGGTGGAGCTCTGGTTCAACGAGCGCCTGGAAGATGAATTCAACTCGATCGAGGTCGTGGATGTGGCTGGCCGGATGGTTGAAGAGGGTCACGCCCGAGTGAATCCTCAGGACCGGACCAACCTCCGTGCGCGAATCAATAAGCTTCCCCCCGGATCGTACGTGGTTCGCTGGAAGATCCTGTCGGTGGACGGGCACACGGCGCGGGGG
>JACQQF010000093.1 GCA_016207095.1 Candidatus Methylomirabilota bacterium
ATGGACCTCAGCCCCGTCACGCCATATTCTGGAAAATACATCGGATACACCATACAGAAAGGCAAGCTCTTCTTTGACGTGAGCTATCGAATCGCCAAGAGGGAACTTCATTCTGAGAATAGCCTGTTTCTTGATCAACTAACACTTGGAGATACCGTGGAAAGTCCGCACGCCACGAAACTGCCTGTCAAGCTTGCCATTGCTTTATTGAGGGACAGAAAAGGGGAAATACACCTGGACCTTCCTGTAACCGGAAGCCTTGACGACCCTCAATTCAGCGTCTGGAGGGTTATCATACAGATACTCGTGAATCTGTTCGCAAAAGCAGCGACGTCCCCCTTCGCACTTCTTGGAGCCGCATTTGGAGGCGGCGAAGAACTCGGTTTTGTTGAGTTTGATTATGGGAGCGCAGTGATCGCGGAGGCAGATCTCAGGAAACTTGACACCCTGACCAAAGCTCTCCATGAGAGACCCTCACTGAAGCTTGAAATGGAGGGCCACGTTGGGATTGAAAGGGATAGGGAAGGATTAAGGCAGTATCTGTTCAATAGGAAGCTAAAGGTCCAGAAATCAAATGAACGATCCACACAAGGGTTATCTGCCACTCCAGTAGATGAGCTCAAGGTCGAGCCTCAGGAGTATGAGAGATATCTGACAATGGCGTACAAAGCGGAGAAATTTCCCAAGCCACGAAATATTCTCGGATTTGCGAAAAGCTTACCGGTTTCCGAGATGGAGAAGCTGATGCTGACCAACATCGTCATAACGGATAGTGACCTGAGATCGCTTGCCACTCAACGCGCCATGAAGGTAAAAGCCATCATCCTCACATCCGGAAAGATTCAGCCGGAACGACTATTCATCATCGAGCCAAAATCGCTTTCGCCGGAAAAGCGCGATACGGTCAAAGATAGCCGTGTCGATTTTAGAATACAATAGCCCGATGTGATGAACACCGAAGCATCACCACGCCCATACCAACCGGTACCGCTCTCGATGGGGCGGATTGTCGATCTCCCAGTGGAGTATCGAGCGACCATCCTTCCCCATCCCTTCCTCCGGTTTCTTCTCCTCCAGCTCTAATCCTCCTTGAAGAAGGGACACCTCTCCGGCGACCCCGCCCCTGTAAATCTCATACTGTTTGTACGGCCGATCCTTTGGGAAGATCACCTCGATTCTCGTCCTTCCCTTGTGGGGAAACCGGACGAAATGGACGAGATACTCCACCTCGTTTCTGAAGGCATCCACCCAATTAAACCTGAGCACCACCTCACGCGACTCGTGGAAGGAAAAAGGGGGGTCGAACACCTGGACCACATCGACCCCTCCCAACTTCTGTTCCTCCGAGAGCTTCTTCCCTGGGATCACCTCGATCGCCTCGGTCCTACCGTCGGCCCTGATCTGATGGGGGTAGTGCTGCAGGCCCGGCTCAAGGGCCTTCAGCCACGTGCGCTTTTCGACCTTCGCCAGTCTCCCTTTCCGATCGATCAGTTCGACCCGATACTGGAGGTCCTCAACCAGCCAGGGGCTCTTGATCTTCCGCGCGTACGCCTCGATGTCCTCCTCCTCCAGGACCCCGAACACCTCCCCTTTCACGAGGCCAAGCCCCCTCGGATTCGTCCCGGCCTTGAACATCTCCCTGAAACGCTCGTTCAGGATTTTCTTATGGGCGCTGAAGGTGTTGCTCAGGAGCCGCACCCGTGAATCCTGCAGGGTGGGCTTGTACTGTTTGATCTCATCCCGCCACACAGCCCTGATTATCTTGCCTCGCTGGATCCTCCCAGGGGGCTGAGCGCCCCCGTACATCGCTCGGATGGCCAAAAGGATCTGGTACGGCCTGCCTTCGCCGTAACGCTCCCGATAGCTGGCGATCAGGTCGTCCAGTCCTGCGAGCAAGGATACGCCTCGTACACGATCTGTCGTCATGGCAATCCCACAATAGATGAAATTTCACTGAGGTTCAAGTGAAATCTCACGTAAGAAGCCGGGCCACTCCTGTCTTTTCTGTTGCAGGGACACAGTTCTGCTCTTAGAGTGAAACGAGAGCCGGAGTGATGCGGCGAGGATCGCTACCTACTATCGGAAACGTTCACCAACCACAAGGAGGAGGGAAGGCGGTGAAGACGATCGTGATACGACTTGCGCGTGTCATCGGGGCTGCCGTGGTTGTCAGCGCTGGTCTGCAACTGGCTGGGGCAGATGAGGGGACGAAGCAGGCCGCGGTCGTAGGCGGCGAGCTGGCGACTATTGCCAACCAGCTTCGCCTGAGACCAGAGACCGCATTAGACTTCACAAAAGTGAGCGGGGAGTACTGCTTCGATGTAAATCTTGGCGCCGGGGGTCACATGCACCACCATGCTGTTGACCCGACGAAGACGCAGGAGGATGTGATCGACTTCGTCAATGCGGAGCCATTGATCAGGGCCGGCGTGAAGCTGGATACCATGCCACGGTTTCCGGGAAAGTTGGGCGGCATGACACCCAATCAATGGTATCTTCTTCCGGCCGGAGAGCTGGAGCCGCACCACGGGATCACGTTTCCATTTCCGCTTCTGATCAGGGCGGTCAACCTCAAATAACTCGTCTCGCGGGAGGGCCGCCGTCTGCTCAGATACGAGAAGAATGGCTGAACCTCCTCTCGAGTGCCGCCGAAAGCCGGAACAAGCCTAAGGCCATACCTGCAACGGCGAGTGCAACTACCCAGGAGGGGAGGCCAAATAACTCCAGAAGGGTCTGAACCTCCAGTGCGCCACTCCAGGCGAACGTTGAGATGACCGGGTAGATCTCGGCAAAGCCAAGGATCCCAAGAAGGAGCCCCACCATGAAGACCGGGGCGTCCAATTTACCGGAGGCCGTGCCCACGGCCGAAGTGCCCGGTCAGTAGCCCCCGACAGCAAAACCAATCCCGATCACCAAGCCTCCCAATGCTTGAGGCCAAAGGTAGGTATCCGGTATTGCCAACATCTCCAGATCGATCTGCCCGATCCCTCCCAAGATGAGTAACCCGGTCATTGCGACAACAACCGCCGTAAACATGACACGGAGAACCGCAAAATCCCGGAGGTAGAATATGGCGGTCAGTTTTCTCGGACTCCCAAAGCCGGCCCGTTCCAGGAAGAACCCGAAGAGGATGCCTGTCACCAACGCGACAACGAGTCCAAGCTCTGGAGTCAGCATCTCATGGGGAACCAGCGGCGCGCTCATTGCCATTCCCTCCTGACCAATAGTGCGACCAGGTACCCCCCCAAGAAGAATGTGAGGGTGAACAGCCAACTGCCGACAGCCAAAACCGCCCCACCGGATAGCGCTTGCCCGCTGGTGCACCCTAGAGCCAGACGGGAACCGAACCCTACGGCGATCCCTCCCCCAAGCGCCAGGAACAATCGACTTCCTCGGCCCGCATGGGGACCGCGTTCGATCTGGAATCGAAACCGTCCTGCCGTAAGCGCGCCCAGAAGACCTCCCAGAAAGACCCCAAGTATCTCAATGACAATCCAGCTTTGCCAAAAAGAACCTCCAAGATAATCTTTCAAATACTCGTTCGCCTGTGCGTGGTCCGGGATGACACGTTGAAGCAGTGTCGCCGTCAACTGGGTATAGGCGCCTGATGCCCCGAGACCGTGACCCATAATATAGAACGTGAGGAGAAGGGTGAGGCCGATACCGAGACCTGCGACGTACGGAGACCAATAGGCGCGCTCTTCACTGGCCGGATCCCCTGGGCTCATTGTGTCACTCCGCAATGCAGCATCCACAGAATTGGTTACACCACATTCTCGATCGCCGGACTCTCAATCGGTGAGCTCATCTTAAGCCTTCCGTTGAATCTGTGCAAGGGGATGCGCCCCCACCTTCACGTCGTTCCCACTCCTCGATGGCCAGGAGAACAGCCTCGGCGATCTTCAGTGCCCGAGGCGTGAAGGCGCGGGTGGCGCTCTCCACGCCTCGGGGATCGACATCGGCCAGCTTCTGTCCTTTCCGAACGAAGGTGCCTGACTTGACAATTCCCCGAACGATCCCAGGAAACTGAGCCCTGAACTCTTCTCTGCCGATTCGTCCGATCACCTCATCCGATTCAATTCGCGTCCCGATCTCCTTCGTGGTCAGGAACGTCCCGTCCGTTGGCGCGTAGAGGTAGCGCTCCCTTCCACGTCCTTGGACCAGACTGACGACGCCGCTGTACGGCTCCGCGGCGCCTTTCATGATGATCCGGCCAAGGTGTGGCCCGTGGTTGGTCTCGATCACCAGATCGACATCTTCGCCGGCGGTAAATCCTGGCCCTAGCCCGATGACAAGGGGGGCGAGGTCCCTGCTGGTTTCCACGTTCTTCTCCCGCTTTGCCATCCGGGCGTCAACGAGAACCTGGGGATGGACTACCTTGAGGGCGGCTGACCAGCTACGTGTCCAGACTGGGACGGCCTGTTGCGCCAGGAGCGACTTGGTCTCGGTCGCAGTCCTGGCGGGTCGGGCGCGAACTCCCTCCACCACGATCTCACCCAAGTCGATCGCGGCACCGAAGGAGATCGCTCGCCTGAGGATCGTGGTCCTGGGGGATTCGGCTACCACGACCTGCCGGCTCGCTTGATGAAGGCGCACGGCCACGGCTGTGCCGATATCAGCGCCCCCCTTGATCAAGATCACCCGCTCCATGGCCGTACTCATGAATGTCCCGTAATTATCAGTGGAGGCCGGTATTGTCAAGATCGACGTTGCAAATTGCCCTGGGGTGCGTTACGTTGATGATGGCCGAAGTCGGTCGGGTGACCGCCGGTTCCGATCCCGCAAGGGGCCGGGACGGGAGGAAAGTCCGGACTCCGCAGGGCAGGGTGCTGGGTAACGCCCAGGGAGGGCGACCTCACGGACAGTGCCACAGAAAAGACACCGCCTACGTCGGACCATCGGCCGCAAGGCTTCGCGAAAGCGTAGCCGAACGGCCCCGTGGGTAAGGGTGAAATGGTGCGGTAAGAGCGCACCAGCGGCATGGTGACATGTCGGCTTGGCAAACCCCACCCGGAGCAAGGCCAAATAGGTCCCGGCCCATCGCCGCTGCTCTCGAGCAGCGGCACGGAAGAGAGTGGCCCGCTCTCGTGCCCCTCGGGGCAGGCGGGACGGGTAGGCCGCTTGAGCCCGGCGGCAACGCCGGGCCTAGAGGAATGGTCATCCGGTCGGGCCGCGAGGTCCGGCTGTACAGAACCCGGCTTACAGACCGACTTCGGCCACTCTTACTAGGGTTAGATATTCGTTTTGCAGACTGGAGGCGAATGATGGCAACTCGTTTAGCGCGTCTGAGCGACCCTGATGCTCCTGATGCCCCATTTATCTTTAAGAAAGGTGATCGAGTGGCATGGAAGCGATGGGACGGGTCGCCCGATGAAGACATGTCCGGAGTGGTAATCGATGGGCACTGCGAATATGTGCCTGGGGGTGGGGCCTACCGCAGCAGATATATTGTTCAGCGATTTAAGGATGGGTTTTACTTCGCAGCTGACGATCTGGATGTTGTTAGGCTTGCAGAGAGATAGCAGACTCCTCTGAAGCAGCCTGATGAGCTTGGAAACCAGGCTGGACAATGATCACGGAGGTTCGGCAATGAATTGTCGCTACCGAGCATGGTTCGAACGCGACGAAGACGGTGGGTATAGCGTATGGGTACCGGCGCTGCCAGGTTGCGAGAGTCAAGGGGACACTCTAGAGGAGGCCGCAGCGAACATCCGGGAGGCAATTCAATGCTATCTGCAGAGCAGCCTCAAGCACGGTGAAGCGATTCCTGATGATAGTAAGATGGTCGAGGGGCGGGTTGAGGTCCCCTTTAATACGGAGGTAGCTGAGCGAGCCGCAGAGGTGCCAGTGTGACCAAGCTCCCCCGTGATGTTACGGGGGGGTCGGTTGATTCGTGCCCTCGGCCGGATAGGGTGGTATCGAGACCACCAGGTTGGCAGCCATGTCGCGCTACGCCATCAGGACATCTCAGGGAAAAAGCTGATAATTCCTGTTCATCCTGGCCAGCCACTGAAGCCAAAGGTCCTTCAACAAATTCTCAGAGAAGCAGGGCTAACGCCAGAAGATCTTCGGGACTTGCTATGAGGATCTTAATGCACATGCATCTCACAGCGGCCGGAACGTTTTGTCTAACACGCCAGTTACCCCGGAGCAGATGGTGGTGTTCTTGGAGCAGGTATACCGCTTGATTCAACGTGGCTTCCAGCAGACATTCAAGCAATAGTCGAACAGCATCCCGCTGGCAGATCGACTTCAACCCTCCTGTTACCAGTTCAGTCCCATGTGCTACCTGAAGACGGAGTGAGGCCCACGTGAAGCATTCGTGGCGGTTTCGGATTGTCGGCGTGCCGGGCGCGCGGCGCCACGGGGCTCAATTATGGGGCAGGGGTGGTTACTTGGATGTCTGGTCGAATCGCTTGACGATCTCGGCGGTGAGGTCGAGGTTTTTGTCGTAATACAAGAGTCCAGGGCGGCGGGCCTCGAGGATCAGCGTATAGCCTTTCTCGGCGGCATAGGCTTTGATGACGGGGGTGATCTGCCGGCTGAGTTCCGCGACACTATCCGCCTCCTCTGTCCTAAACTTATCGGTCTTGTCTTGGACGAGGCGTTTGATGGCCACCGACTCCCGTTCGAGCGCATCAGTCTGGTTTTGGCGTTCGGCAGCGGCAAGCTTCGATCTCTTGCTCTCGAACGCCTTTTGGCGAGCGAGGAACTTGTCCTCCTCCGTCTTCACCTCTTTTTGCATCTGGTCGGCCAATTTTTCCAGGCGTGCTTTAATCGCCTTGCCGACCTTGGATTGGAGGGCCACCTCCTGGAAGTTCACCACTCCGATCTTAGGAGGCTTCTGGCCGTAGGCTGGCGCGGCAACAAAGAGGGGGAGACTGACACTGATACACGTGAGGATGGAGCACCGAAGAAGGAATCCGATAAGGGCTGAGACCGTCTTCATTTCTGTCTGTCTCCTCGAAGTTGTTCCATGCGTTGCCTTAGCTCGTCCGTCGCCTGTTTCGCCTTGGCCTGAAGCGTGGGCGATCCCTCCGCGGCGACAGAACCAGTGAATCCCTCCCACGCGGATGCGTACAGGTGTGAGATCTCCGTCAGTCGCCTGATCAGCCTCTCGGCGATCGGGTCCGGGTCCCCACGCTGCTGGTACGTGACCCCCGCTGGATCGAGTTGGAAATATTCTACCCAGTGGAGTTCTCCCTTCAACCAGTGCAATCGTAGAAGCTGCACCTGGCAGCGTCGATTGATCTGCTCTAGCCGGAGCAAATCGGTGGCCTCGAGGTCCGACGGTTCGCGTTCCAACTCCGGGGCCTTCGTGATCTCGTGGGCTTCGCGCCATCCGATACCGACCGTGAGCTGGTCGTACATCGTAGCGTAGGGAAGGGGGGCTCGATACTCGGCGCCCCATCCGATTCCGGCGTGCGCGAGCGAGAGGAGGGCAGCGAAGGCAACGTAGAGAACTGAGCGTTTCATCAGGATACTCCGACTGAGCAGAGGTGGCTCTCACCCTCGCTATGTGACCACCATCGTTCCCCGGAGAGGCATGAGACAACTGGGGAAGGAGGGCTCGATTCAAGGAGGGGGAGCATCAGATCAATAGGAAAGGAAGCGTCCAGGAGGCGGGGGCATCGGGGCGCCCGTTGGTCCGAAGGACCCAGGGCTCTCTCGGAGCTGTGGCGACGCGAGGCTAAATAGCCGGCGATTGGTCTGTTCGAAGATGAGGGGTGGCCACCAGATGGACCAGGTCCAGGCCCCGGTCACATCCCCTCGCGTCAGGACCTCCACCTGCGATCGTTCGCCCTCCAGGTCTCGGACAGCGACATTCACGATCTCCCCCAGGCTATCCTCTCGATAGGCGGTGGTCACGAAGGTGAGGCGTGGGTGGGGTTGGGTCGGCACCACATCGGTCGGAAAGAAGTTGAGGTCCCGGAGCGCCTGGTTCACGGCGACGACGGTGTCCTTGGCTGGGCGGGGGTAGACCTTGATGGCCCGGTCCTGGGCCAGCATATCGGCGCAGCCGGTCATGGCGAGGAGGATCAACGGCGCCAGGAATCTCGCGCGAACCATGATCATTTCTCCGGCCCGATCACGATCCTTCCTTGAGCAATACCGCTACCTGACCCTGGATCCGCTCAGAGGTGGGGCGATCGCCGAAGCTCCCGATACGGACTCGCACCGAGGTGCTGTCTTTTGTGACCGGCAGGACGGTGACCACGACGGCAGTCCCATCCGTCCTGGCCCCGACCGCCTTCGCGCTGATCTGGTCTTTCTGCGTGTCCGAAACGGCAATGTTAAGAGTCCTCAAGGCGCGCAGCGTTGCGTCCCACACCCTGTCATACGGGGCGGCGTGCACTTGTTCCAGCTCGCCCTTGGCGTAGGCAACCCCGGCGGCTCCGCCCGCCGCGCCGCTCCCAAGGATAATGAGCGGGCACCCTTGAAGGGCTCCTGCCATCAGAAGCAAAAAGATCGGCGCAACCCGCTGCAGCCCATTCGACGGCCTCATTGCGCTCCTCCCTGTTCATCGCTCTCGCGGCGCTTCGCCAGCCACCAAGCCAGCAGGATGGTCAGTGCCATCAATATCGGTGTGATGCCGTACGACAGCCCAATGATCAAGATCTGTCGCATCTCTCTCTCCGCCGATACTCGCCGCGCCCGCTAGAACGCGCACCGTCCGCCATCGTCACGAGCGACCATCTCCACCTGTGAGGAACACCTTGGCATCGACCACGACGCATCCTTCTTCGTACAGAATCACCGGATTCAGATCGAGGGCGTCGATCTCCGGGCGCGATTGGCCGAGACGGGAGAGGGTGAGGAGGCATCGGACCACCGTAGCAAGGTCGCGCGCCGGCCTTCCCCTGGCCGCTAACAGCATGGGAAAGCCCTTGATCTCGCGGATCATCTCTGTCGCGTCATGTTCAGAAACCGGCACGAGCCGGAAGGCCACATCGCGATAGAGTTCCACGAAGATCCCACCCAGGCCGAACATCAATGCCGGACCGAATTGGGGATCCCGTGTCAATCCAAGGATCACCTCGACCCCCGGCTTGGCCATTCGGCAGACGAGGACACCGTCCATTCGGGCCCCCGCGTGATGACGGGCTGCGCCATCCATGACCCGGCGGTAGGCGGTGCCGACCGCCGCTGCGTCGCGAAGGTCGAGCTGGACCCCGTCTGCGTCGCTCTTGTGGATGATCTCACGACTCACGACCTTCAACGCCACCGGATACCCAAGCTGGCCGGCCGCTGAGATCGCCTCTTCCGACGAGCGAGCAGTCCGGTGTTCGATCACCGGCAGGCCGGCCGCCTTGACCAGGGCCAAAGCCTCCGGCTCTAGCAGGTAGCGCCCCTCTCGCTGGCCGAGCCCTAGCTCGATGGTCATCAGTGAGCCTTCTCCCGGGGCAGTCCGAACCGGGCAAGCTGGGCAAGCGCCCGCATCCCCCGCTCGGGCGTCGGAAAGACAGGAACGCCCCGGGCGTGTAAGCGCCGACCCTCCTCTCGCTCCACGTCGGCGCCGCCCAGGAAGACGACTAGCTCAGGATGGTCCCGGTCGATCACCTCGGACGCGCCAACGATCGGATCACCAAAGATGACCGTAACGATATCGAACGAACCCTTTGCCGCGGCGATCACGTCCTTGTACATTTTAGCTGTGGCGTCGCCGGTCAGGTCGAGCGGGTTGTTGACGACGAAGTGACGCGGCAAGGATGAGCGAAGCTGAGCGTGGAGGGCCTCCGGGAGCGGCGCCACGTCCAGTCCCTCGCCGGCGGCGACGTCGGCGGCCAAGACCCCGCACCCGCCTGAGCTGGTGACGAAGAGGACCTTTTGGCCGGGGGGGCGCCGCAGGTACGCCAGGGCCTTGGAGAAATCGTACAGCTCGTGCAGAGTCTCGGCCCGGCAGATCCCGAATTGGCGGAACGCGCCTTGGTAGACCTCATCCCGACCGGCCAGCGATTTCGTGTGAGACTCGGCCGCCTGTCGTCCCTTCTCAGTTCGCCCCGGCTTCAGGACCACGATCGGCTTCGTCGCGCGGCGGGCCGCCGCAAGAAAGCGCGGGCCGTCCTTGACCCCTTCGATGTAGAGAGCGATGGCGCGGGTCTGAGCGTGGCTGTCGAAGTACTCGATCAGATCGGCCTCGTCCACATCGGCCCGATTCCCCATGCTGACCAACGCCGACACCCCGATCCCCTCTTGAGCGGCCCAGTCCATCAGCGCCGCGGCGACCGTCCCGCTTTGAGACACCACCGCGATGGCGCCCTGCATCGTCAGCAGCGGCCAGGAGGCACAGAGGCCATGGTAGGGGTTGTTCACCCCCTGGCAGTTGGGGCCCACCATTCGGATCTTCTGCTCCCGCGCGACCTCCACTGCCTGGCGCTGGAGCGCCTCGCCCTCCGGACCCGACTCGCTGAAGCCGCCGCTGATCACGATGGCCCCCTTCACCCCCTTGGCTCCGCAAGCGGCGAGCGTCGCCGGCACAGCGCCCGCCGGGACGATGATCACCGCAAGCTCGGGCGCTCCTTCCACCTGAGCGATCGACGGGAAGCAACGAAGGTCCAGGATCGACGTCGCCTTCGGATTGACGGGGTAAATGGGCCCCTTGAAGCCGGCGTCCCGGATGTTCTTCAGGATCTGGAAGCCGAGCTTCTCCGGGGTCGTGGAGGCGCCGATCACCGCCACGCTCTTCGGCGTGAATATGGCCGCTAGATTGTCAGAGTTTGCTCTCATGATTCTCTTGCACGCTCAGAAAGCCATCCCCTTTTAGCACGCCCCCCCGCCGCATGTCAAGAATCGGATCAACGCCTGACACCGTTCATTACACAGCCTGTCAAACATTCCATCATTGCGAGCCACACCCGAAGCAATTTCCCAATGCTGTCTGCCCCCTCATCATCGGTTTTTCCCTAGTGTACTGAGTCTAAAGTTCGCTTCAGAAATCCCCCGTCCCTCGACGGGAGGGGGGATGGGGGAGGGGAAAAATTATGGTCCGAATTTCTGACTCAGGACACTAGGGGGGAGAAGAGGAGAGTGAAGACGCAAGGCCGGCG
>JACQQF010000099.1 GCA_016207095.1 Candidatus Methylomirabilota bacterium
GCTTCACCTGCTCGACAGAATCGGGGTTCACTCTTAAGGATGAGTGTCGATAACTCATAAGTCAAATAAATAAATTCTACAGAATTAATTGATTTTTCCTATTTTATGAGAAGTCTTGCCTCGCATCATCACTACCCTCCTCCTCTACAGCGCGCTCGCCGATTTGACGGGCGCCGAGTTCTACGCTATCCTTGACTTTCGACCGCCCCTTCTACTCTTCTACGAGGGCGGCTACGAGGCGAACCCACGGAGCCAACCATGGTAAAATGTGACACGAATCTGCCTCAATCGGCTTACGTTCTCAGAGCACTGCTTTACGTCGCTCTAACGGCGGGGATCATGGCGCAAGCTACATCACTCTGGGCCAATGATATCCGCCCGGAAGAAGGCCACCTCGCGCCTGACTTTGCGCTCAAGACGCTCGACGGAAAGACGGTCCGCCTTTCTGACCTTCGCGGCAAGAAGGTGGTCCTCATCAACTTCTGGGCTACCTGGTGCCCCCCTTGTCGCTCGGAGATGCCAACGATGCAGCAAATCTATACCGACTACAAGGGGAAGGGATTTGAGATTCTTGCGATCAACATCGAGCGCGACTCCAAGGAAGAAATTCTCGAGTTCATGAAGGAGCTTCGACTGACCTTCCCAGTGCTGCTCGATTCCGACATGAAGGTCACTCGCAGGTACCGGCTCATCGGCCTTCCCGTCTCGATGTTGATCGACCGTCAGGGGATCATCCGCTCCAAGGAGATCGGATACCACGACTGGACCGACAAAGAGTCGAGGAAGCGCGTTGAGAGCCTCCTGAAGTAGCCTTGTGCCGCCTCGCATCTCCCTACTCTTTTTCTCTTTCTTCGAATCTACGCCCCGCACCCCGCACATTTCTTTCACCTGCGCCCCCCTTAAGCATCACCCCCTCTCCCCTGCCTAGAAGATAACCAATCGCGCGGACATCACATCTGACAATTTTGTCGTTTCTACTAGTTTTGGGACCATTTCCATTAAGTTGCTGAACCATCGCATCTATCGCGGCTCCTCCCCCTAACCTCCCGTCTTTCAAGCATTCGCACGAACTTCCCCCCAAGCATTCGATCGGCCCCACCACCCAACATCTGCCGCCCCATTACCCTGGCTCGCTTCTTGCGAAGTCAACCGGCCGGGACCGGTCGATCAGTGGTTAACGGTCGCCAGAACTGCGCAATCTGAGGAGGAAACAGCATGGTTACGGGTTGGGTTGACGAGATCGAATCGGAGGTCATGCAGCATCTTCGTGGCCACGAACCCGTCAGCCTTAAGGCGCTTGCCTCTGCGATGAAAATCTCTGAGACGCTGGCGCTTTCCTACATCACTATCCTAGCCCGTGAGGGCAAGGTGACCATTGGCGGGCTCGGCGTCCGCGACAATTAGCATCGCGTCCTTATGAGCCCGACACAATCAGTCAAGGCGGTCTTGCACGCTTGAGGCAGACGCCGCGATCTGAACCAGCAACTTGAAAGATTGCTTGGCTTCGGTCGAGCGGATCAAGCTCTGGGAAGGTCATTTCAGGGGCGCGTTACTCGGTCGGCTCAACTCAGTAACCAGGGCGCAAAGGGGGGGCGACAATGGATCTGAGATTGCCACATCTAATGATTGGCAGACTGTTAGTCGGTGGAGCGGTGCTCATCGCCGCCGCAATAGGCGTGCCGGCAACATGGGCGCAGGATGCGAAGGACAGGGAGATCCAGGAGTTACGGCAGAGGCTTGATCGGTTGGAAAAGGAAATCGGCGTCAAGAAAGAGGCTCCCGCGGTCGCGCCGGCGCCTGGTGCCCCGGCCGCGCCGCCACAGAACATCGGCGACCGGATCAAGACACTGGAAGAAACGATCAAGAGCACTCCCCTCTTCGGCGTCATCAAGGATTGGAACTTCGGAGGCCATGTGGCCACCTCCTACAACTACAACTTCAATGACCCGAATGGCCGGGCAAACCGCCTCCGAGTCTTCGATGATAAGGCGAACCAGTTCGATATCAACCAGGCCGAGTTGTGGATCGACAAGCCAACCACGACAGAGTCGCCGATCGGCTTTGGCGTTGACTTCGTCATCGGCAGAGACGCTAAGAAGGTCCACTCACTGGGGCTCGGCATCAGCAGCGGGGACGACCCCACCAAGTCCGATGTCTTCGACCTACTTCAGGCCTACGTGACCTACAAGGCCCCCATCGGCAATGGCCTCGACCTGAAGGCCGGAAAGTTCGTCACTCTGCATGGGGCCGAGGTCATTCGCCGAACCGGCAACTTCAATGTCTCGCGCTCGCTTGCGTTCGGCTTTGCCATCCCGTTCACTCACACGGGTATCACAGGGACCTACGCCTTCAACGACTGGCTCACCGTCACCGCGGGGATCGTCAACGGCTGGGATAACACAGACGACAACAACAACGGTAAATCGATTCACGGAATGGCGACGATTACCCCAATAAAGGACCTCACACTCACCCTTGGCGGAACGTGGGGTGCCGAACTCGATAACCGGGACGCACCGAAGCGAGGACTGTTTGACTTCGTCGCAACGTATAAACCGATCCCACCGCTCACGCTCACGCTCAACTACGACTACGGCGAGCAGGATGAGGCATTCGGACCTGGAAGCCAGACGGCGAGATGGCATGCCTTCGTTGGCTACGCGACGTACGACCTCACCGATAAGTTGTCAGTCGGTATCCGGGGCGAGTACTTCCGAGATGAGGAGGGCTTCCGGTTGGGCTTCACCGATCCCGTCACGGGCCTCCCTGCTCGGCTGAACGTCTGGGAGATGACCCTGACCGGACGATACAAGCTGTTCGACCACCTCTTCGCCAGCGTTGAATTCCGGCACGATCAAGCGACGAACGATCGCCTGGTCTTCGACGACGGCAATGGGATCCGAAACTCCGATTCCCAGGACACGATCGCGTTTGAATTAGTGTATCAATTCTAGTGGCAACGAGGCGACGGGCGGCCAATGGTGACCGCAGGCGCGTCCCGAAAATGCAATGGGACACATGCTGAGGAGGAGAGAGCGATGTTAGGACGGATAGATTTCAAACGGTTCATGGTGGTAAGCCTGACGGCCGTGATGTTGCTTGGCTTGGCAGGCCCTCTCTTGGCCGAAGAGGCTGCAGCTCCCGGCGCGGCAGCACCTGCCGCCGCCGTGAGCTTCACCAAAGAGATGGCTGATGCCATCAAAGATTACAAGATCGCGATGGACACCATCTGGGTGCTGGTAACGGCCTTCCTGGTCTTCTTCATGAACCTCGGCTTCGCCATGGTCGAGTCGGGGCTCTGCCGGGCCAAGAACGCCGTCAACATCCTCTCGAAGAACTTCATCGTCTTCGCCATCTCCTCCCTGGCCTTCTATATCGTCGGCTGGGGGCTGATGTTCGGAGATGGCACGGGGCTCCTCGGCCTCAAGGGCCTGTGGTTCGTCAATGGGGCCGACAACAGCCCTGCCATGGGTGACGCCTACCAAGGCGTCTATAGCGCCATCAACTGGACCGGTGTCCCGATCTGGGCGAAGTTCTTCTTCCAGCTCGTCTTCGCTGGGACGGCGGCCACCATCGTCTCCGGGGCGGTGGCGGAGCGGATCAAGTTCGGCTCGTTCATCGTCTTCTCATTCGTGATGGTGGGGATCATCTACCCGGTGGTCGGACACTGGGTGTGGGGCGGCGGGTGGCTGCAGAAGCTGGGAATGTGGGACTTCGCCGGCTCCACCGTGGTTCATTCGGTCGGTGGTTGGGCGGCGCTGGCCGGCATCATCATGCTCGGCCCGCGGATCGGAAAGTACACAAAGGACGGCAAGGTCAACCCGATCCCTGGCCACAATATGACATCCGCCACGATCGGCTGCTTCGTGCTCTGGTTCGGGTGGTTCGGCTTCAATCCCGGCAGCACCATGGCCGCCTCCTGGGGCGATATCGCCAGAATCGCCGTCACCACGAACAGCGCGGCGGCTGCGGCGGCCTTTAGCGCCACCCTCGCCGCCTGGTTCACGCTTGGGAAACCCGATCTCTCGATGACGCTCAACGGTGCTCTCGCTGGGCTCGTGGCAATCACCGCTCCCTGCGCCTTCGTCAGCGTCGGCAGCTCCGTGATCATCGGCTTGATCGCCGGGGTTGTGGTGGTTTCTGCGGTCCTTATGTTCGACAAGGTCAAGATCGACGATCCCGTTGGAGCCACATCCGTCCACTTGGTATGCGGAATCCTCGGCACCCTGTTCATCGGGCTCTTTGCCCAGGACTCCATCATGCCCAAGACGACCGGAAATGGGCTCTTCTTCGGCGGGGGGTTCACGCTGCTCAAAGCCCAAGCGATCGGCGTGGTCGCCGCGGGCGCTTTCACCTTCGCCATCTCTCTGGCCGCTTGGGCGCTCATCAAGATGGTTATGGGGATCCGGGTGAGTGCCGAGGAAGAGCTGGAAGGTCTCGACTACGGCGAGCACGGCATGACCGCCTATCCCGACTTCCAGATGACTACAAGCTCGCTCGGGACAGGTCGCCCGGCGTCAGCCGCCGGATATCAAATGGCCGCGGTGGGAGTACCGAAGAAGGCCCCAGCGCACCAATAGCGTCGCCCCCACCGCTCCATTCATGCGCAGAAGGGTGGTGATCATCGACGATAGCGCCCGATCCCGAGTCGCACTCGGCGCGGCGAT
The DNA here is from genome assembly GCA_016207095.1 of Candidatus Methylomirabilota bacterium. Lineage (GTDB taxonomy): Bacteria > Methylomirabilota > Methylomirabilia > Methylomirabilales > Methylomirabilaceae > Methylomirabilis. Next base: position 4,668 of record JACQQF010000099.1, read on the forward strand.
CAAAGGGTTCGGGTGTGAGATAGCGGGAGAGGGAGTAAACGGCTCTGAGGCGATTCACCTCGCCCAAGATTTGAAGCCCGATGTGCTCTTCCTCGCAGTGGGCCTCCCGGAGATGGACGGCGTAACTGCGGCCGCCCAAATCCTGGAGGCCCACCCCCTCCCGATCATCATCCTGAGCAGCCACCTCGATCCCGACCTCATCCAACGAGCAAAGGAAGCCGGCGTGATGGCCTACCTGGCGAAGCCGCTTCGGGAGGAAGATCTGCTACCAGCCATCGAACTCGCGGTCTCCCGTTTCCAGGAGTTCATGGCGCTACGAAAAGAGAACGAGGATCTCAAGCGCACCCTCGAGGGGAGAAAGGTGATCGAGCGCGCAAAGGGTGTCCTCATGGAGCGGGAAAAGATCTCCGAGCAGCAGGCCTTCACGCAGATTCAACGAGCCAGCATGAATACGAGGCGGCCTATGACCGAGATCGCCCAGGCCATACTGCTTAGTGAGCAGGTTGGCGGAAGATCGCAGGAACGAGACGGCGGCAGAGGGCCGGGCTGACAGAGATTGCCGCGGAACATACCAAGTGATCTCAATGCGCTGATGCCCCTCCCAAGGCAAGAAGCGCGCATGGGCGCCGTTCACGCACTGGACGGCGCCCATGGTTGTTTTCGCCCTGCACCCAAGTTAGCTATGAACTGCCACCGCCCTTCAGCACGCCGCCAGCCTTCACTGTAACGACCGGGCGGCCCACAGGAGCGCATGTGTCGGGCTTCGATGGCATGATCTCTCTGCGACGATTTTGCTCATTCGAACTGGGAACTGCACATCAGCGAAGCAGGCCTGTTCCGCTGCTGGTTGACAAATTTGTTGGCGGCCGACGGTCCTGTCGGATACCACCAACATCGATTCACTGACGCGCGAGACACGAACCTCCTCAAACTATCGAGGATTGCCAGGTACTTATCCCCACAAACCACCTCATGCTCCGCCGGTTGTCTGACACGGCAGGGCGATTGGCCCGAATCTTGATAGTCTTGTTGCTCTGAGCGAGTCAAGAGCGTATGGCCAGCGGCAGTGACGCCGTCGGCAAACCGGCAAAGGCGCCGTTTCCCAAAGACGGGACGGCGCCTTCGTATTTTTAATCCTCCATACGGGAGGTGAGATGAACAAGATCGAGGAGTACAAGCTAGAGAAGGACGGCCTCGATGCCGGCAAGGAGATCGAGACGTTCGCCGAGCAGGGCTGGAAGGCCATCTCTGAGAGCGACGTTGAACGGCTCAAGTGGCACGGCCTGTTCCTCCGCAAACATACTCCCGGCTTCTTCATGATGCGGATCCGGATGTCGAATGGGATCGCAACCTCGGACCAGGCTCGCTGTCTTGGCCGAATCTCGAACCAGTTCGGTCGAGGGATCATGGATATCACCACCCGCCAGCAACTGCAGCTCCGCTGGATCCGTATCGACGACGCCCCCGAGATCCTGAGTCGGATGCACGATGCAGGGCTCACCAGTCTCCAGACCGGCATGGACAATATCCGGAACGTGGTCGGGTGTCCGGTGGCCGGGATCGGCCGGGACGAACTGCTCGACGCCTCGCCCGTAGTGCATCGGTTCACCTCGATGTTCGTCGGCAACCGGGCATTCACCAACCTTCCCAGGAAGTTCAACGTCACGATTACCGGTTGCACGCTGAACTGCACGCACGTGGAGGGCCAGGACATCGGACTCACCGCAGCGACGAAGGAGATCGACGGCGAGCGGGTCCCGGGATTTAACGTCCAGGTCGGCGGGAAGATGGGATCGGGCGGCTACCGGTTCGCGTCGCCGCTCGACCTGTTCGTCCGACCCGAGGAGGCGGCCGATCTGTGCGCATCGATCGCGCTCATCTACCGCGACCACGGTCCACGGCAGGCGAGGGCAAGGGCCCGCTTGGCCTTCCTGATCGATGAGTGGGGGCCGGACCGATTCCGAGACGAATTGGAACGACGGGTCGGACACCCGCTCCACAGGGCCGGAACCGATGCGCGAGCCGACCAGTCCACCGATCATATCGGCATCTACCGACAGAAGGAGGACGAGGTCAACTACGTCGGCCTTTCCGTCCCGGTCGGCCGAATCACCGCCGACCAACTGTTAGAGCTTGCCCGTCTCTCCGACGAATACGGCCGCGGGGAGTTCCGCTTCACCGTCGGACAAAACGTCATCATCCCCCACGTCCCCGACAAGCGACTGGGCGAGTTCCTCGCCGAACCGCTGCTGCAGACGTTCCGCTACGACCCGGATGAGATAACGCGAGGCTTCGTTACCTGCACCGGCATCGACTACTGCAACCTGGCCCTGATCGACACCAAGGCCCGCGCCCTCGAGGTTCTAAACGTGCTGAAGGCGAAGCTCACGAATGTCCAGCCGATCAACGTGTACTGGTCCGGCTGCCCGGCCGGCTGCGGCAACCATCAGGCGGCCAACATCGGGCTCCAGGGAGCCAAGGTCCGGATCGACGGCAAGGTGGTCGAGGCGGCTCACATCTTCGTAGGCGGGCGATCGGGACCGAAGCCGCAAGTCGGCCAGATGATCATGGCCGACGTCCCCTGCGACAAGCTCGCCGGGGTCTTGGAGGGGTTCGTCCAGTTCTACCCGAGGAAGCCGCGACCATGAAGCGACAGGACATTCGCGTGATCGACACGCTGACATCCAGGAGGAACGCCCGATGAGTATGACCGGAAGACGACAGACGCGAGAGCGTCCCCGGATGAACACGATCGCTCGACGTGATTTTCTGAAGATCTCAGGAGGCTCGGCGCTCGGCCTGCTCCTGGCCGGCCTCCCTAGAGGATGGGTTGGTGGCGCGTACGCAGCGGATGCGCCCGAGACGCCGAAGATCCGGTTCGGCATCATCGCGCTGACCGATTGTTCATCGATCGTGATGGCCCACGAGCTGGGCCTATTCAGGAAATATGGAATCGACTCGACGATTTCGAAGGAGGCGTCTTGGGCGGTCATCCGCGACCGGCTTTCCCTGGGGGAAAATCAGGCCACGCATATGCTCTACGGTATGCCTTACGCCTCGACGATGGGGCTTTTCGGCTCGCCGAAGAAGCCGATGATCATCCCGTTCGTCATCAACCGGAACGGCCAGGGTATCACCCTGAAGAAGGAATTAGTGGCGAAAGGGGTCAGGACTCCTCAGGCTCTTAAGCCGATGGTGGACGAGGCGAAGAAAAAGGGCCAACCGATGACCTTTGCCATGACCTTCCCTCCAGGCACCCACGCGATGTGGATGCGCTACTGGCTGGGGGCGGGAGGGATCAACCCGGACAAAGATATCTCACTCATCACGATTCCGCCGCCTCAGATGGTCGCGAACATGAAGGTCGGAAAGATGGATGGCTACTGCGTCGGCGAACCCTGGAACGCCCGAGCCGTGTTCGATAAGATCGGCTACACCGTGATCAGTAGCCAGAGGATCTGGAAGGACCACCCGGAAAAAGTCCTGGGCATGGCGGAGGAGTTCGCCGAGAAGAACCCGAAGACCGTCAGGGCCATTCTCCGTGCGATGATTGAGGCCAGCCGGTATATCGACAAGATGGAGAACCGAGAGAAGGTGGCCAAGATCGTCTCCAGGCCCCAGTATATCAATACGGCGAAGGAGGTGATTCTCTCCCGCTTACAGGGGAAATACGACTACGGGGACGGAAGGCCGATCGAACAAGATCCCTTATACATGACATTCTACGTCCGTCGCACGAACTTTCCATGGAAGTCCCACGGCGTCTGGTGGCTCTCCCAGTTCAGGCGGTGGGGAATGGTGAGTGAACCACCAGACTATAAGGGGCTCGTCAACCGGGTGCACCGGCCCGACCTCTTCAAACAGGTCGCCAAGGAGATGGGTCTCAGCCTCCCCGACGGTGATTACAAGAAAGAGGTCCTCTTCGATGGTGTGCCTTTCAATCCTCATAAGCCCGAAGAGTACGCGAAGAGCTTCCCTGTGAATAACGTCGCCTGATGGAGGAGATGACGACGATGCGGAAGAGTTTCGACTGGTCGATGGTGATCGCGCCGGTTCTTGGGGGTTTGGCGATGCTGATCCTCTGGACCGTGGTGAGTCAGTTCATCTCCCCGGACCTCCCTTCGCCCGTAAAAACCTGGAAGGAGAGCCAACTGTATGTGCTCCGACCGTTCTTCAAAGAAGGAGAGATGAATCAAGGGATGGGTCGGTTGGCGTTTTACAGTCTCGTACGCGTGGCCAAGGGATATTCCCTTGCCGTCCTGATCGGGACACCCGTCGGGTTTCTCCTGGGGCTCTCCCGAGTGTTCGCAAGGGCCTTCGACCCCATCATCCAGGTCCTGCGGCCGATCTCCCCCTTGGCCTGGCTGCCGCTGGGCCTGATCCTCTTCCGCGCATCCGAGCCTGCCGGGATCTTCACCATCGCCGTGTGCGCGATGTGGCCCACCGTACTGAACACGGCCATGGGTGTGCGCAGCGTCAATGTGGACTACCTGAACGTCGGGCGCGTTCTCAAGCTGTCGCGCACGAAGATGCTGACGAAGATCATCGTGCCCGCCACCCTCCCCTATATGTTCACCGGGTATCGGCTGAGTCTGGGCTTAGCCTGGCTGGTGATCGTCGCCGCCGAGATGCTCACCGGCTCTCCCGGCGTCGGGGGCTTTCTCTGGCAGGAGTACAACAGCCTCGTGTATTCCCACATCATCCTCGCTATCCTGACGATCGGCTTCGTCGGTTTCCTGCTCGATCGGCTCATGGGGGTGGTGGAGCGGCGGTTCAAAGCCGCCTGACCGATGGGAGGCAAGCACAACATATGAGCATCCTCGAACTGCGTCACGTCTCGAAAGGCTTCCCCAGTCCGAACGGGCCCCGGCCGGTCCTGCGGGACATCTCGCTGACACTGGAAGAGGGGGAGTTCGTCTGCCTGCTCGGTTTCTCGGGTTCCGGCAAGACGACCCTCATCTCGATGGTCGCGGGTCTGCTTGGGCTCGACAAGGGCGAGATCCTGCTTGACGGAAAGCCGATCGAGGGGCCGGGACTGGACCGGGGCGTGGTCTTTCAGAACTATTCGCTCCTGCCGTGGATGACCGTCTTCGAAAACATCCACCTTGCGATCGACGCAGTGGCGCCCGAACTCACCCCGGCAGACAAGAAGGCGCGGGCCGAGCAGTTCATCGGGCTCGTCAACCTCGGAGATGCCGCCTGGAAACGGCCGCGAGAGCTTTCCGGCGGGATGCGACAGCGGGTGGCCGTGGCACGTGGTCTCGCCATGAATCCGAAGATCCTCCTGCTGGATGAGCCGTTCAGCGCCCTCGATGCCCTCACTCGCGCCACGTTGCAATGGGAACTGGCTCGGATCTGGACCGAGACGAAGAAGACCGTGCTGATGATCACCAACGACCTGGACGAGGCGATCTTTCTTGCGGACCGAGTCTATCCGCTCCTGCGGGGTTCCGCATCGAGGGGCGCATCGACGCTCGGCCCCGCGATCCCGATCCCGATCCCCCGGCCGCGCTCCCAGCGTCTCAGCCTCAACCCGGAGTATCAACGGGCGCGGAAACAGATCCTGGAGTGTCTCATCAGTGGAGCCAACGGGTCCGTCCATGCGACGCGACCCACAGAGATCCAGGCAGCCCTCGGCGATCCCTGTCCGGCCAAACCATAAGGAGGGGCAGACAGATTGGGTGCGCTCCTAGAGTTGACTCAACTTGGCAAGACCTATCAGACCCCGGCCGGTCCTGCGGTCATCGTCCGTGATTTCAACCTCCGGGTGGGCCACGGCGAGTTTGTCTGTATCATCGGCCACTCCGGATGCGGCAAATCGACCGTCCTGTCGATCCTGATGGGCCTGATCGACCCCACGGAGGGCGGCGTCATCCTCGCGGGCAAGGAGGTGACCGGTCCAGGCACGGACCGGGGCGTTGTCTTTCAATCCTCCGCCCTCCTTCCCTGGATGACGGCCAGGGAGAACGTCCTCCTTGCGCTCGAAGAGGTGAACGCGCATTTGAACGCGAGCGAGCGGCGGAACCTGGCCGACGGCTACCTGAAACAAGTCGGCCTTGACGAGATTACCGAGAGCTATCCCGACGCCCTTTCGGCCGGGATGCGTCAGCGGGTCGGTCTCGCCAGGGCCTTCGCCCTGGAGCCGAAGCTTCTCCTGCTCGACGAACCATTCAGCCTCCTCGACGCCATGACCCGGATGGAGCTTCAGGAGGAGCTCATGCGGTTGTGGGGGAAAGACCGAAAGACCGTCGTCATGGTGACCCACGATGTGGATGAGGCGCTCCTGCTCGCCGACCGAATCGTGATGATGACGAGCGGACCAGCCGCCACCGTCGGCGAGATCATGAAGGTCCCGTTCCCGAGACCCCGCCATCGAGCAACGGTTGCCGATCATCCCGAATACTACCGGCTCCGCGATGCGCTCCTCGCCTTTCTCGAGCGCCAGACCTGTGAGGCGCCGTCCGTCAACGAGTGTGATGGGCCACCGTTCGATCCCTATCTCGGCGAGCCGGAGGAGGCCAAGGTGGAACGACCTCCCCTCGTAGCCGAAGAGGAGCTGGCGGTCGTGGAGAGGTATACCGGTTTGAACCGGTTCCGGGCCCGCTTCCGGAGGGAGGGCGCGTCATGACCATGAAGCCGAAGGATCTGGCCCTGCCGATCCATTCATCGGACAACGGGGGGACAATCGACCGTTGGCAGAAATCTTACTGTCCCTATTGCGGCGTCGGCTGCGGTCTAATCGTCGGCCTGAAGGGCAACACCGTCGTCAAGGTCAATGGCGATCCGGACCACCCGGCCAACTTCGGCGAGATCTGCGCCAAGGCGGTCTTCCTCTCGCGGACCGTCGCCACGCCCGACCGCCTTCTGTATCCTCAGGTCCGGCCTCGGCGGGACTCACTGCTGGTCAGGGTGTCGTGGAAACAGGCCCTCGCGCGAGCCGCGACCGCATTTCGGGAGATCATCTCGCGGCACGGGCCGGACGCCGTCGCCTTCTATGGCTCGGGGCAGCTCACCACCGAGGAGTACTACATTTTCAACAAGCTGGCAAAGGGGTTCCTTGGCACGAACAATTTCGATACGAACTCCCGCCTGTGCATGGCGAGCGCCGTGTCAGGCTACCGCTCCTCTCTCGGATCGGACGGCCCACCCGCCTCCTACGCCGATATTGACCTCGCCGAGTGCTTTCTGCTGATCGGAACGAACACCGCGGAGTGCCACCCGATTATCTTCCGGCGAATCGAGCGGCGCAAGCGAAGCGATCCGAATAAGGTCACCGTGATCGTCGTCGACCCACGGCGAACCGAAACCGCCGACGTGGCCGACCTCCACCTGCCGATCCGACCCGGAACCGACATCGCCCTGATCAATGCGATGCTCCATGTGATCGTGAGGGAAGGGCTTGCAGACCGAAATTTCATCGATGGTCACACGCACGGCTGGGAGGACCTTGCGGCGATCGTCGATCGCTACACCCCCCAGTACGCGCACGAGATCTGCGGCGTTAGCCCCAGCCTGATAGAGCAGGCAGCCCGCAGTTTCGCGACCTCGAGCGGCTCGCTCATCCTCTGGAGCATGGGGATCAACCAGAGCACGGTGGGAGTCCGAAAGAACAATGCCCTGATCAACCTGGCACTGGCCACCGGGCAGATCGGCCGCCCCGGTGCCGGTCCCTTCTCGCTCACCGGGCAGCCGAACGCCATGGGCGGGCGCGAGGTGGGTGGCTTGTCGCACTTATTGCCCGGCTACCGCTCGGTCACGAACCCACAGGACCGCGCCGACGTGGCGGCGCTATGGGGCGTGCCCGCGACCCACCTGTCACCGAGGCCGGGATATCCCGCAATCGAAATCTTCGAGGCGCTGGCCGACGGGAAGGTCAAGGCGGTCTGGATCCTCTGCACGAATCCGATCGTCTCAATGCCGGAGCCCGACATGGTGGAAAAGGCGCTTCGACAAGCCGAGCTGGTCGTCGTTCAGGACGCCTACCACCCAACCGACACGACCCAATATGCCGACATCCTCCTGCCGGCCGCCCAGTGGTCGGAGAAAGAAGGGGTGATGACCAACTCGGAGCGGAGGATCACCTATATGCCGAAGCTCATCGATCCGCCGGGCGAGGCGCTGCCCGATTGGGAGATCGGCGCGCGTTTCGCCGGTGAGCTTGGGCTTCACGCGGCATTCCCTTATCGCTCGGCCGGTGAGGTCTTTGAGGAATTCGCCCGCTGCACCAAGGGGCGATTCAACGACTACTCAGGGGTCAGCTACGCACGCCTGAAGGAGGGGCCACTGCAATGGCCCTGCCCTGACCCGGCCCACCCCGGGACCGAGCGACTCTACACCGACGGCAAGTTCCAGACGGACGATGGCCGCGCCCGGTTCATATCGGTCGATCACCAGGAGCCCCATGAGAGGCCGGACGACGACTATCCCATCACGCTGATGACCGGGCGGCTGAAGAACCAGTGGCACACGATGACGAAAACCGGGAAGGTGGAGAGCCTGCTCAAAAGCGGCCGGGAGCCGTTCGTCGAGATCCATCCGCAGGACGCCGCAAAGATCGGTGTCCAGGACGGCGACTTCGTCGAGGTGACCTCGCGACGGGGAAAGGCCATCGCGCAGGCGCGGGTCACGGAAGAGATCGTGCGCGGGACCTGTTTCATGCCGTTCCACTGGGGACGGGCCGCAGGGTACTACAAGGCGGCCAACAATCTCACGCTGCGAGCGCGGGATCCCGTCTCGCGCCAGCCCGAGCTGAAGGCGTGCGCGGTCCGAATCACCCGGATCGAGGAGATCGGCCTGGAACCCGCCTTGCCCGTCTGCGACGCATCGGCGGCAGGCCCAAGGCCATGAACGTGGAGGGGATTACTTATCACCGCCAATGTGAATCGACCCAACAGTGTGAATCACAAATGGCTTAGCAATCAATCGTTCGGGCTGAGCTTGTCGAAGCCCAGATCACGCACCCTTCGACTGGCTCAGGGCGAGCGTGACTGTAGGTGTGCGCCTCGTTAGATCTCCTAATGCAGGTACCCGGCCGCCCGCAGATCCGCGACGACATCTCTGGTTAACCTCCTGATGAGCTGCCGATCGAACAGATCCAGATGGCCCGTTTCGTACCAGATCAGCTTCTTAGGGTCCCTGGCCCGCCCGTAGAGGGCAAGAGCGGAAGAGGGAGGGAACATCTCATCCTGGCGGCTGCTGACCATCAGGAAATATCTGGGGGCGACCTTCTCCACATGAGCGAGAGGCTCGAACTCCCCCAGGAAGGCTCGGACCGCCGGAGGTATGATCCAGCCGGGGACCCACCATGGCCTCTCTCGAAGGTTGCTCCTGGCCAATCCTCCCAGATCCCCTCCTCCATAGATGAGGACCACGGCATCAGCCCGAGGGTCCCGAGCGCCGAGAGCGACAATGATCGGGCTGCCAAAGCTCACCCCGAGCAGGATGATCCGCTTCTGATCGACATCCGTCCGTCTTGACAGGTAGTCGAGGGCGAGCCTTCCCCCCTCCAGGCTGTCGAAGGCCATACGCCGGAGCACATAGGGGGCCAGGACCAGACCAAGGCCGCTGAGCGCCAGCTCCTCCCGGCGCGGATAGTTCATGCTGACGAGTACCAGATCATCCCGATCGTCGATAAGGTCGAGGCTTTCACGCCCCGTCTCGACCCCTGCCAGGATGAAGACCGCCGGCAGCGGCCGCTTGACATCGCGTGGTTCACGAATGAAGTATTCGAGGTGCTCTCCCCGACTATTGATCAGTCGGAGCTCGAACTTCCTGGAGAGGGCTGTTTCCGCGACAGGGGTAGGCTGAACTCGGGTGGTCCCACCTCGTTCCAGGTTGGTGCTGCATCCTCCCCATGTCATCGCGAGGAGAAGAAGAGCGACCCATTGCAACAGCCGAGCCCGCATCTCGATCTCTCCCGATCACCATCATATCACAGACTGATCCCCGGCTTCCTCGAGTAACGTGGGGATGGTAGTTGGCCGCCTCTGATACCAGCGACCACAGAGGGACCGAAAAGCGCACAGAAGGGGGAACCATTTTGAAGGTACTTGAACGGGCGGGGAATCCGGCCAGCGACTTCGGTGGACCCTATTCGGCGAGGCTCGGAAGCTCGCTAACTCGATTCTGTCAGCCTGCGGAGGGACTCCCGGTACTTGGCGCGGGTCTGCTCCACGATGTCGGGTGGAAGCGCCGGTCCGGGCTCTTTCATCGCCCATGGGAGCGTCTTGAGGTAGTCGCGGACGAACTGCTTGTCGAAGCTGGGCTGGGATCGGCCCGGTCGGTAGGTGTCAGCAGGCCAAAACCTGGACGAATCGGGGGTGAGGATCTCGTCGATAAGAAGAAGCTTTCCGTTGAGGAGACCGAACTCAAACTTGGTGTCCGCGATGATGATGCCGCGTTCGAGGGCATAGGCGCGGGCGCGCTCGTAGATTTTCAAGCTGATGTCGCGCACCTGCTCGGCCAGCCCTCCGCCCAGCACGGACGCCGCCTGGCCGAAGGTGATGGTCTCATCGTGCTCGCCCTGCTCCGCCTTCGTCGAGGGCGTGAACATGGGAGGATCGAGGCGACAGGACTCCAGGAGCCCGCCGGGCAGCGTGATGCCTGAGACCGATCCTGCCTTCTGATATTCCGTCCACCCCGAGCCGCTCAGATACCCTCGAACAACGCACTCGATGGGAAGCGGCTTGGTCTTCCAGACCAGCATGCTCCTTCCGAGCAGGTCTTCCCGGTACGTCTGGCATGCGCTCGGGTAGGCATCCACCTCGGTCGTGATCAGGTGGTTGGGCACGATGTCTTGCGTATTGCGAAACCAGAAGGCCGACAGCGTGGTCAGGATCTTCCCCTTCTCCGGGATCGGCGTCGGGAGGACCACGTCGAATGCCGAGATCCGGTCGGTCGCGACGAGGAGCAGGCGATCACCGAAATCGTAGATGTCCCGGACCTTTCCGCGTGCGAAGAGGGCGAGGTTAGCGAAATCAGTTCGCAGAATGACCTTCTCGCTTACAGACGACTTCCCATTCCCTGCCGTCACCCTGTCTCTCCCCGCTTGGTCGTCTCGATCGGAACATCACGGTCGGGAGGCTCAAGGAAGACCCGACTCTTCAAGATGTCGGCGGCATCGATGCGGGTCAATTCCTCTTTGGTCACGGTCCCGCCGCCGCTATAGAGGCGGTTGGCCTGCCGAAGCTTGATGCGATCGATGGCGTTGCGGATACTCCGGGCGTTGGCGAAGTCCGGCAAGGCCATCCTTCGTTCGACATAGGCACGGAACGCTTCCCGCGCCGGCTCATCGAAGGTGTACTGCTGCTGGTCCAGCATGATCTCTGCGATCTGCATCAGCTCATCCAGCGTAAAGTCCGGGAAATCGAGATGGTGGGCGACCCGTGAACGCATGCCGGGGTTGGAGCGGAAGAAGTCATCCATCCGCTCCTTGTAGCCGGCCAGCATGACCACGAGATCCTCACGCTGGTTTTCCATCACCTGTAGCAGGATCTCGATCGTTTCCTGGCCGTAGTCGCGTTCATTCTCGCTGCGGTAGAGGTAGTAGGCCTCGTCGATGAGCAGCACGCCGCCCATCGCCTTCTTGAGCACCTCTTTGGTCTTCGGGGCGGTATGACCGATGTACTGGCCGACGAGATCATCGCGCGTCGCGACAACGACGTGGTCCCTGCGGATGTAGCCCAATCGATGAAGAATCTGCGCCATCCGCATCGCGACGGTGGTCTTCCCCGTTCCGGGCCGGCCCGTAAAGGACATATGCAACACAGGCCGATCCGCCGTGAGACCCACGTCCCGCCGTAGGCGGTCCACAAGAAGGAATGCGGCGATCTCCCGGATCCTGGTCTTGACCGACTTGAGACCTACCAGCTCGCGGTCGAGGTCATCCAGGACCCCCTGGATGTTGGAATCCTTGAAGGCCTGCGCGACGTCCAGCTTCTCGTGGTTGGTGTGCGTTTCGTCCATTCTCTCGAGCTGCGCTTTACCGCTTGCCTGCGGAGCCGGTGCCGTCGTGCGAGTAGCGTTCCCCTTCCGGCTTATCCGTGGCATAGCTATGCACAGTATACCGGATTGTTCGACTCTCTGCCTCCTGGCGTACAAGGCCAAAGCCAGGTTCATGCTTTGGCCGGTTGACGATGAAGGACAGCCTGACCGTCTCCCAGCCCCTAGTACTGTCGAACGCGTTGACCTTGATGTAATGATTGGGATGTGCCTTGCTGCAGGCGTTCACCTCATACATGACCGCGGCCGGGTCCTTGAGATCGAACATCGGCATCCCCCACATCTCCCAGTAGGTGTTACGCGGGTGCGGGTCATCCGTGAACTCCACATTGATGGCCCAGCCCTTGTTCAAACAGTACTCCACCTGCTTCCCGATCTGCTCGTCCGTCAGATCGGGCAGGAATGAAAATGTCCCTTGGGTAATTCTCATGACTCCCCCCCCTTCAGACCCTAAGCCGGCGTCGGCGTCGGGACAAAGTCCGCGGTGTCGGTCGATTGGTAGTCGAAGGTAATGTCCTTCCAGACATCCAGCGCGGCGCGCAATGGCGAGCACCACTTGGCGGCCTTTTCCAGGATCTCCAGGCCCTCCCCCATGTAATCGCGGCCCTCATTGCGGGCCAGGATCATCGCTTCGAGTGCCACACGGTTGGCTATGGCGCCCGCCTGGATACCCTGCGGATGACCGATCGTGCCGCCGCCGAACTGCAGCACCACATCCTCGCCCAGGTAGTGCAGCAACTGGTGCATCTGCCCGGCATGGATGCCGCCCGAGGCCACCGGCATGACCTTGCGCAGCGATGCCCAATCCTGCTCGAAAAACAGGCCGTTTTCCAGGCTGATCGGCGTGCGGGGTTCTCTCAGCGTATCGTAGTAGCCCTTAATCATCAGCGGGTCACCCTCGAGCTTGCCGACCACGGTCCCCGAGTGAATGTGGTCCACGCCGGCCATTCGCATCCACTTGCTGATCACGCGGAAGCTGATGCCGTGGTTTTTCTGTCGTGTATAGGTCCCGTGACCAGCCCTGTGCAGGTGGAGGATCATGTTGTTCTTGCGCGCCCACTTGGACATCGATTGGATGGCGGTGTAGCCGATCACCAGGTCGATCATGACGATCACGCTGCCCAGCTCATTGGCGAATTCGGCCCGCTCGTACATGTCCTCCATGGTGGCGGCGGTGACGTTGAGGTAATGTCCCTTCACCTCGCCGCTGGCAGCCGAGGCGCGGTTGACCCCTTCCATCGAGAACAGGAACCGGTCGCGCCAGTGCATGAACGACTGCGAGTTGATATTCTCGTCGTCCTTGGTGAAGTCGAGGCCGCCCCTGAGCGCCTCGTAGACGACGCGCCCATAATTCTTGCCGGAAAGCCCCAGCTTCGGCTTGATGGTGGCACCGAGCAGCGGGCGGCCGTACTTATCCAGACGCTCGCGCTCCACCACGATGCCGGTAGGCGGGCCCTGAAAGGTCTTAAGGTAGGCGACGGGCATGCGCATGTCCTCGAGGCGCAGCGCCTTGATCGCCTTAAATCCGAAGACATTGCCGATGATGGACGCCGTCAGGTTGGCAATGGAACCTTCTTCGAAGAGATCCAGATCATACGCAATGTAGGCGAAATACTGGCCCGGACTGCCCGGGACAGGGTCCACCCGGTACGCTTTGGCGCGATACAGCTCGCAGGCGGTGAGGCGATCGGTCCACACCACCGTCCAGGTGGCCGTCGAGGACTCACCGGCAACGGCCGCCGCCGCCTCCTCCGGATCGACGCCCTCCTGCGGAGTGATGCGGAACAGCGCGATGACATCGGTATCTTTCGGGACGTAGTCCGGCTCCCAATACCCCATCTCCTTATACGGGATGACCCCCGCCTTGTACCGTTCCTTCCCTTCTTTGATCGTTCCCCTCCCTGTTCCGGCCATCTTCATCTCCCTTCACCTGGGGGCGGATCACCCCGCCCCACTCCCCGGATGGCACCCCTGCCGGCCTCCGGCTCTCGCTCGTAGTCTCCTGCTGTCGATACATAAAGTCAAATACAAAATATTTTGACTTTCATAGAGTATCCTTTATAATCCATTCATGACCATTCATCAGCTCCGCATCTTCCTGGCGGTCGCCCGCCACAACAGCTATACCCGCGCCGCCGAGGAGCTGCGTTTGACCCAGCCTGCCGTCTCCGCGCAGGTCCGCGAGCTTGAGAGAACACTTGATTCGACCTTCTTTGAACGGGTCGGCCGGACCATCGTGCTGACCGAAGCAGGCAAGGAGCTTCTCGCCTATGCCCAGAAAGTCTGCACGCTGATCGATGAAGCCAGGCTGGTGATGGAGGAGCTCGATGAGCTGAAGCGGGGGCGTGTCGCCATCGCCGCCGTGAGTACCGCAGGGGCATACGTACTACCGTCCCTCCTCGGCGCATTTCGGCAGCGGCACCCGGGGATCACCATCAGCCTGGAGGTCGCAAACCGCGCGACGGTCCAGCGCCGTCTGCTTCAGAACGAGGTCGATCTCATCGTGATGGGGCACCCCCCAGAGGGAGTGCCGCATGTGGCGGAACCGTTTCTGTCCGACGAGCTGGTGATCGTCGCATCCCCCTCTCATCCTTTAAAACAATCTAAGAAGATCCCGGTAGAGCGGCTGGGAAAAGAGGTTTTTATCGGCCGCGAGGTCGGATCCGGGACGCGTATCAATGCGGATGAGTTCTTCCGTCAGCAGGGGGTGACGCTCTCGGCTGGAATGGAACTGGGGGATAACAGCGCGGTCAAGGAGGCCGTAGCGGCCGGGCTGGGGATCGCTCTCCTCTCCCGCCACACCATTCGAATGGAACTGGCGCTCCAGCGCCTGGTCATCCTGGATGTCAAGGGCCTGCCTCTACGCCGTCAGTGGTACGTGGTCCACCGCCAGGATAAACGACTCAGCCGGGCAGCCGTGGCTTTCAAGGCGTTCCTCCTCACCTCCGCAGAGGCCATTGTTAGATCCGCCGTCCCCCTTGCCGATGGGAAAGGAACCGGATAGCCTTGAACCACTTCCTTGATAAGTTGACTGATGATGAAGACGATTTGACACGTCTTGATCCCTCGCCTTATAATACAATTATATGAAAACACAATATTATGGAGGACGCGCGATGCCCGCAGTGAAGATCGGCGTGAGCCGACAAGTGGTGATCCCGAAGAACGTACATGATCAGCTTGGGCTTGCTCCAGGCGATTACCTAGAGGTTGAGGTCCGCGCAGGAAAGGTTGTCCTCACGCCGAAAACGCTCGTGGACAAGCGGATCGAAAAGCGGTTGGCAGAAGCACTTGAGGATTTTCGCAAGGGCCGGACCTACGGTCCGTTCGACTCAGCAAGAGAGGCCATCCGCTTTCTCCGCACCGAGGTCAGGAAGCGAAAAAAGTCTAAGGCGTCCTGATGCGCCCGCACTTCTCGGAGCGCTTCATCCGAAGCTACGAGACGGCCCCACTCCATATCCAGCGTGCCTTTGATCGCAAGCTCGATCTCCTGGTTGCAAACCTCCGCCACCCCTCGCTCCGGGCCAAGAAGTACGACGAGACCAGAGGCATCTGGCAGGCCCGAGTGGACGGTGGATGGCGCTTTTATTTCAGAGTTGAGGGCGACGTGTACCAGATCCTCGATCTCGTGCCCCACCCGAAATGAGATGTCCAAGAGCTTCCTCGATGCAGACACCTCTTCTCCTTCGCTCATCCCGAAGGAGGCTGCAGCCATCGTGCGCTTATGCTGACCAATGTTTGTCGCCAATGGCACCCCCCAAACAATCTTGACAAGCCGCTGGAAACCCGGAAGAGTGACTGCAGCCGTCACAGGCTTGAGGGCCGGGATATGCTGACCAGCATGCTGAACTGTTAGGCGGAAAGAGCACAATGGACCTCTGGCTCTCTCCCGACATACTCGAGTGGCACCCTTCCTCTATTCGGGGACGTCCAATGCCGGACGATCTCTGGCGGCGCGCGTACGTCCACTGGGAACACGCGGACAGCCTCGCTGCCAATGCTGAGATTGACATTTTCCGACCACATTCCAATGGCAAGATTGTCGAACACTGGAACGTGGTACAGCGCGTGCCTTGGAAATCCGTTGACGAGGACACGATGCTCTGAGCCGGTCTCCGGACTAATTTGGCAATCCACAGCTTTGGGACAATGGTAATCAAGCGCGGGTTGATGCTCTTTTGGGCATTGTGGCTCTCGATCGTCTTTATGAGTAACATCGCTGATGGGCTGAAGGCCCTCAAGGTTCTGCCAGATACGTGGCCATTTGCCTCCGGGAACTATCTCTTCATGGTGAAAGTGACCAATATCTACAACACACCGGAATCGATGGTCGCCATTCTGTTTTCGGGTGTAGTGATCTGGGAAGGATTGGGGGCGTTACTGTTCTGGCGCTCTTTCCGGGAGTTTAACGGCGTCAACGGCTCAGGGCTGACCACAGTGTACACCGCCTTTGGTGTAAGCCTGGCATTGTGGGCAGCGTTTGTGATCGCCGATGAGATCTTTGTCGCCTATAAGACTGCAAACGTGGAAGGAACACACATGAGCGTCTTTGCCTCACAGTTGATTTCTCTGCTCGTCCTGCGGCTATTGCCCGATGAGTCGGTGAAAAGTGATTCGTTGTGATGCATCCAGCTAAGAACCTGTCAAACGAATGGGACCACACCCCATGACAGAAGATCAGATGTAGAATGGGTTTGAGGTGATGATCATTGCGGTGATCTTAGGTCTTCTGACCGGTCCATACCTTGTCCTCACGGTAGTTCACCGAGTATGGGGCAGTATCAGGATCGAGCCGCATCTACGCGGACGGGTCAGTTTGGCGATCGTGTTTGTCTTTACCGGCCTAGGGCACTTCATCAAGACTGAACCAATGCTCCAGATGTTGCCGGCCTGGGTTACGTCTCGTGAGTGAGAACAGCAGCGAATCAAAGGAGGGAGTGCGATGGCGTCAACCAAAGAGGAATCAAAACCGACCATAGAGTGTTCCCCGAACGGTCCATACCTCGTCAGGAACCTACAGAACCTTCGAAACTCGAAGGGTGAGAGTATCCCCACCAAGCCTGTGATTGCTCTCTGTCGATGTGGTGGCTCTGCGAAGAAGCCGTTCTGTGATGGCACACATTCAAAGCTCGGCTTTTCCAGCCAGAAGGCCTCCGAGGGTACCAGGGACAAGCGGCAGGACTACGTGGGGAAAGGAATAGCGATTCACGACAACCGATCTATCTGTTCTCACGCCGGATTCTGTACGGACCGGTTGGCCTCCGTCTTCCGGGTGAAGACGAAGCCCTGGATTGACCCGGATGGCGCTGGGGTTGGTGAGATCATTGAAGCCGTAAGAAGATGCCCGTCCGGAGCACTGAGCTATTCCATCGACGGGGTGGAGCATCGGGATCAAGATCGGGAACCCATGATCACAGTCTCGAAGGATGGGCCCTACTCCGTGACTGGCGGCGTCAAGTTGGAAGACGAGTCTCGGGCCGAGGGAGCGTCGGAGGAACATTACACGCTGTGTCGGTGTGGCGCGTCCAAGAACAAGCCGTTTTGTGACGGCACACATTGGTACGTCAAGTTCACGGACGACAAGAACTAGGCTGAGGCGATGTTCAGACCCAACTAGAGAGAAGAAAAGGCGGCCACTTGACGCCATAACGTCATAGAGGTATACTCTCGATATGAAATCAGCCCCGAAAAGAGCGACGGTGTATTTCGATTCTCAGATCCACAGAGCATTGCGACTCAAGGCGGCCGAGACAGATCGGTCTGTCTCGAACCTCGTCAACGACGCGGTGAGGATGAGCTTGGCCGAAGACGCGGAAGATCTTGCTGCGTTTGAGGAAAGGGCAAGAGAGCCCAATCTCGCCTTTGAGGACATGCTCAAGGATCTGAGGAAACGTGGCAAGTTATAGGATTCTGATTAAAGCCTCTGCTGCCAAAGAGATCGAAGCTGCCCCCAAGAACGATCGGCTCCGGATCGTTAGGCGCATCCAGGCCCTTTCCTCCGAGCCCAGGCCACCTGGCTGCGAAAAGCTTACCGGCCAGGACAAGTACAGAGTCCGACAAGGACAATATCGAATCGTGTATTCGATCTCTGAGGTCGAATTAACTGTGCTTGTGGTGAAGGTGGGTCACAGGCGAGACGTCTACCGGCAAGATATCTAGCAGGCCGTTCCAACTCACGATCGCCATAATCGCCACTCCTTTCCAACGTCTCTTCTCAAAGGCGGCTGCGACATCCGGACGATCCAAGAACCCTTCGGCCACAAAGATGTGAGCACCACCATGATCTACACTCATGTGCTCAACCGTGGAGGCCGCGGCGTACGCAGTCCGGCCGATGGCCTCTGGCCCTCCCGCCTGATGGCCGCGCCCTGAGGTACTATACTGACAATAGCTGCTGTGTTCGACGGGTCTCGAGCTTTAGGATATTCTTGCTAAGGTATAAGAATCGCAGCAAAATAACCTTCGGCATTAAGGCATCAGCATCCTGCTATACTGTCAATAGTTGGGGCTCTTGATGGCCACCAAGCGGCAGCACTTTATCCCGCGATTCTTGCAGGAAGGCTTCGCTAGCCATACGAGGGGCGGTGCAGCACTCACATGGGTCCACCGGAAAGGAGGGCCGCCCTTCAATTCGAACATCATTAACGTCGGAGTCGAGGGGTTCTTCTACACGGAGGGCGATGACACGCAGGCGGATGACCTCATCACCGATGCGGAGGATCTGTTCAGTACCTTAGTGCGGAACCTTAGGACGAGCACGCCCGCTGCAGTATCAGATTCTCAGCTCCCACGTTTGATTAGTCATCTCGAAGTACGCACGAGGCATGTGAGGCAGAGTTTCCTGCGGGCGGGTGACTTCCTAGTCTCGAGGCTTCTTGATTTCATGGCCGACGAGCACGCATTCACCGCCTACTTGGAAAGAAAGCTCTGGAACGATCCATCCATATTTCGGGAGTCCCTGTCCAAGGAACTGGCCAAACAGGGCCTTCCACAGGCGTTACTTCAGCCGCTCATCAACCTAAGCGCTCCGCTCCTGCCTGCGTTCATCGCGCAGCTCAGACCGAACCTGCCCAAGCTCGCCGAGGCACTACGCTCAACCCTGCCGAAGGCACTGAAGGACGGCGCCAAGTCCGGTCACATAAGGGTACTGAAAGAGGCGATCTCACCTGAAACCAGAATCCAGCGATACGAGAGTCTTACCTATTCTGTCGTCGAAGCTTCCGACGGCCCTCTCATCCTAGGAGATTCGGTGGTCCTATTTCGTATCGAAGGGCCAAGACCCTACAAGGCGTTTCTAGATAAGGACGACGCTCTGACCGCGGTTTTTCTGCCGCTTAGCTCCACGAGGGCCCTTATTGGCACACACGAAGGCGCCAGCGTGCTTCCGCCCGACCTTCGCCAAGCATTGGCCCGCTGCGCGCTGGAGTACTTCATAGCCGCAGAGAGGTCTGATGCAAACGACCTCCTCAAAGAGGAGATTGGCGAAGATGCGGCTCTTCTCTCGAGAGCAGAGCTGGAAGAGATAATCACCGAACTGATGAGGGAGTAGAGAGGCCCAACCACGCCTCCCAGCGGACGCGCCGCGGGCGGCGCGCCGCTGAAGGGAAGCGTTGCACGGGGCCCGAGTAGAACTGATGAGCCTTGCCATCCTCGAGCAAATCACCCGGGAACTGCCAGCTAAGCTTAGCGGCGACGTCGTCAGCTACGCGAAAAGCGTAGAGGCAGCACTCCCCGAGATCTTTCGGACCGCTGATGTGCGCCGGACCGATGAGCTCGCGCGACAGCTCGTCTTCATCGCGGGCGTGAAGAAGCTCTACTCAATCTGCTCTTCCAGCTTCTGGATCCTAGAGAACTCCTTGCACGCGCTCCGTCATCAAGCGCAAGAGGTGCGACTCGGCTCCCTGATCGTTTCGCGAGGATCACCGTACTTCCGCCGACTTCAGCAGCTCCAGACGGATTTGGTCGAGATCTTAAGTGAGCAGGGCCTCTTCGAGTTCATGGAGCTTGGGTCGTACTCCGAGATCGTGAGGCGGCTATCTCGTGAACGTTGAAGCAATCGCAGTGTTGCTCATTCGCTTCGCTCGTCGACACCGAACGACCTTTACTGAGATTTCCCAGCGCCAGAGCATGCAACTCGAACTTGGGGCCGTTGTCGGAGTTCAAGAACACTATCGTGCCAGCGGCTTCGGAATCGAGGTCATCAATCCTCCTGGTTCATCGCAGTTTGTCGTAAAGACAAGTACCCGTGGCGCGCCGTGGAACTACTCTCGCATCCGCGCTGTTCTTCACGACGACGCAGTCGACATTCACATGAACCTGATGGTCCGGGGGGCGCATGACGACGGTATCTATTGCGTTGACGTCGGCGTTACAAGCCCAGACGCCATTCCGGCGAAGAATCCAACCAAAGGCAAATGGCTCTGTCTAGACAATAAGGACCTCCGCTCGTTCGCCGAGGTGAAGCGCTTGGTGGTCTACCCAATGCTACTTGCTCAGTTCGTGGGAATTGTTCACGAGATCAAGCCGCGGTTTCTTAGACCGCCAGCGCGCCGGAAGTACGGGAGGCACGGCCACATCCCACCCACCCTCATCGTGCTCGGTCACTTCTCTGGCAACTCGGCGGAGATCGTTCGGGCGTACCCGGAGCGGGGCTTTCAGATTAACATCGCTGAGAACTTCGATGTGCGGGTAGCTTGGTCACGCAATGAAGAGACACGTTCTCCTCTCTACTGGGGGGACGAGAGCAAGGCACCTCAAATGGACCCCAAGAAGGTCGCGGAGGCTCTTACTGCCGAACTCACGGAGGCGTAGCGCCACGTCCAACACGGCTCTTAACCTGTTGGCCTTCGCTCTTGAACCGCCAGGAGCACTGGTGGCGCCATGAATCCTGTCAAAGGGCGTAGGAGTTGCCAGTGAGGTCGGAGCGCAGCTCAGCGCTCAGCCGTTAGGTTGCCGGAAAATTGATTCATGAGACATCGAGGAAAGAGTTAATGACTGAAAGGCGTGTCCAATTTGTAGAAAGGGCGGGTTACACGATGGCGCGAGCACGGAGCGCGGTGAGGTGGCTGGGGCCCCAGCCGAGATACGTCTGATAGATGTAGGTGTTGTGGTAGCCATCGTGGCTGCAGGCTTAGTGGATCCGTGGCAGGGTCCCCGTCATTCGCCACACGGGCATCTGAAGGGTGAGAGTTCCATACACAGGATCTGAAAACTTCTGGAAACACGCTCTCTCCCATCAGTCCTCCCGAGAGAGAACCTCCAGCGGCGACTCCAGTCACCCAAAAACCACCACGCCGGGGCCGGGATCGGCCATGACCTTCTCCAGGATCTCATCAGACATTCGGCTACATTATGTGTTAGCTGCTCTAGCCTTTTCGCGTACCTTTGCGTTGAACTTCTCTGCGTTTATTACGAATCGCTCGTGCGTACCTTTGCTGATAACATCCACCCCATCGTGCGCCTCCACCTCAAAAACCAGCCTTCTTCCGTCCACTTCGACGAGCTTCACTCTTGCTACGACTTCAAATCCAGGTGGTGTTGCAGCAGAATGGCTTACATTTATGCGAGTACCGACCGTCTGTTCTGCCGGCCAGTCGAGGTGTGGAACTACCGATTGTATGCAAGCCCATTCTAGGAAACCTACCATAAATCCTGTAGCGAACACCTCTGGCATCACCTGGAATTCTGGAGATTCAGGATACAGCGCCGGCACCGTTTTTGTAGCGGGTACGCGGAATCGCAGTTCATGTTCGATACCAAGTCTCAGCGTTTCCTTCATCTCAACTCCTTTCTTGGACGTGCTTTCGGAACAACAGCTTACAGGCCGCGAAGGCGGGCGATGTGCAGGACGGCAATGATCGTCATGCCGTCCAGGATCTCACCATCCATGACCATGCAGAGGACCGTGGTGAAGGGGAAGACCTGCGGCTTAATAAACTCGGTGTCATCGGGTGGCCGGCCATGGACGGGCTGGAGTTCCTCGGCGAGATAGAGATGAGCGGTCTCATCCAGAACGCTCTTGCTGGTATGGTAGGCTACGATCTTGGTGAGGCGACCTGCCCTGTATCCCGCCTCCTCCTCCAGCTCCCGCTGAACCGCTTCCTCGAATGATTCCCCCGGCCGCACGCCGCCGGTCGGCATCTCCCACGTGGCTCGCCCTGCCACATATCGATACTGCTGGATCAGCAAGACATGGTCGCGGTCCACGAACGGAAGGATGCCGACGCAATCGCCGCAGGTCACGACGCCGTAGATCGTGGTCTTGCCATCGGGGAGCTCGACCAGGTCCTCCCGAAGCGAGAGCCACCGGTTCTGATAGATCGTTTCGCTCGATACTCTCTTCCAGGGTTCAATGGCCAGGTGGCGTTTGCTCATCGTTCCCCTCTTCTCGTGGCGGCCCGGCAGACCTTGGCTTCCTACCGGCCAGTGAACCGCGGGCGCCGCTTTTCAAGGAAGGCGGCCACCGCCTCATCATGATCTTTCGACTTCCAGAGACTCCGAAAGAGCTTCCCCTCCAGGCCGAGACCCCTCTGAAACGACATGTTCCGCCACTCGACAAGGGCTCGCTTCATCGCCCGGATGGCCAGAGGCGGCTTAGCCGCGAGCCGCCGGGCCACGGCCCGCGCTTCACTCATCAGCTTCGATCGAGAGACAACGCGATCGACGAGTCCCAACTCGAGAGCCTCTTGGGCTGTAACTGTCTCCCCCAGCAAGAGCAGGCGCGAAGCCCTCGCCGGGCCGACGAGGCGCTGCAACCGTTGCCCACCTCCCCAGGCAGTCATTAATCCCATGTCTACCTGCCGAAACATAAAGGAGGCCTCCGTCGCCGCGACGCGGAGATCGCAGGCCAGGGCCACCTCGGTTCCACCTCCGATGGCGTAGCCATTGATAGCGGCGATCGTAGGGACAGGAAGGCGCTCGATGCGCATCAGGACGCGGCCCATCATTGAGAGCATCTCCTGGACCTGGCGATCAGTCAACAGGCTTTGGAAGTACCGAAGGTCGCCGCCGGAGATGAAGGCCTCTCGTCCGGAACCGGTGAGGATAAGCGCCCGCAGCTCCCGGTCTCGCCCCGCCAGCTCGGCAGCCACCCCCATCTCCTCCATCGTCCTGCGATCGATGGCGTTCTTGACCTGTGGTCGATGAATCGCGAGCGTGGCGATCTTGTCCCGGACCGCGTAGCGGAGACTGGTGAAGGTCATATCTTCAGATTCCGGGTGTCAAGAATCTAGATTGCCAGGTCTCTGCTCCGAACTCTTGATTCTGCGTCGAACACAGAGGAAGACCAAGTATGAAGGAGAAGGGGCCCATGAGATCTCCAAGACAGCCAACAACGAGCTAAAGTAACTTCTTAGCAGTGATGATATATCTTATTAATTTATCAGATATCAGATTGAGTATGAGTGTTCTCTTTATCGCGTTGAACGGGTCTGATTCCAAGTTCCCGTAGTTTCTTTCGTAGGGTGTTCCGATTGATCCCGAGTAGCTCGGCCGCTCGGAGTTGATTCCCGCGAGTCCGCTCCAGAACATGCAACAGCAGGGGCCGCTCAAGGGCCACGAGGAAGTGAGGGTAGATCTGCCCATCCCTTTCCGCCTTGAGTCTCTGCAACTCTGCCCCGATCGCCTGATGGACCATCCGCTCAAAGGCCGAGCTGCTGCCTGCCCCGCTTTCCTCCGATCGCGCGAGGGCCGCCGGCAAGTGCTCAGGAAGGATCAAAGAGGTTGCGGCGAGCACGCACGCGCGCTTGACCGCATTCTCCAGCTCCCGCACGTTTCCGGGCCAATCGTATGCGAGCATCAGCTCCAGCGCCTCGGGCGACACCGTTTTTGGCTCCCCCCCCTGCTCCTCGGCAAACAGTCGGAGGAAGTGGCTCACGAGAAGTGGGATGTCCTCCCGTCGCCCCCTGAGCGGGGGGAGGTTGATACCCACCACATTCAGTCTGTAATAGAGATCCTCTCGAAAGGTCTTCTGTGCGACCGCCCTCTCGAGGTCCTGGTTTGTGGCGGCGATGACCCTGACATCGGCGGAGAGTGGCCGCTCGCCACCCACGCGCTCGAACTGGCGCTCCTGGAGGACACGCAAGATTTTGGCTTGAAGCCCAAGGTCCATGTCCCCGATCTCGTCGAGGAAGAGGGTCCCGCCCTCTGCCAGCTCGAATTTCCCTCGCCGCAACGCGCTGGCTCCGGTGAATGCGCCCTTCTCGTGGCCAAACAGCTCACTCTCCAAAAGGTCCCGGGGAATGGCGGCGCAGTTGACGGCCACGAACGGGCGCGCGAGGCGGCGGCTATTGTAATGAATCGCCCTTGCCAGCAGCTCTTTGCCGGTCCCGCTCTCCCCCCTGATCAGCACAGTGAGGTCGCTCGATGCCATCTTCCCGACCAGCTTGAAGATCTGCTGCATGGCCGGGCAGAGACCCACCACACCTTCGAAGTCAAACGCCTGGCCTCGGCCCCCCTCCATCCGGGCCACCTGTTCGGTGAGATCGTGGACCTCGAAGGCACGCCGCACAAGAATCGACAGCTCATCGAAGTCGAACGGTTTCGTGATATGGTCGTACGCCCCGCGCTTCATCGCCTGAACCGCCGCCTGCAGTGTGCCAAAGGCTGTCATGATGATGACCGGAAGGTTGGGACGGATCTCTTTGATCCGGGTGAGTGTCTCAAATCCATCCGAACCCGGCATCTTGATATCCATGAGCACGAGATCGATGCCTGATTCGGTCGCCCGCGCGAGGGCCTCGGCCCCATCAGAGGCCAGCACGACGCGGTAGCCCTCACGCTCCAACGCCTTACGGAGAGCCCACCGGATGCTCTCCTCATCGTCCACCACGAGGATCTTTTTGGGCCCCATCACGGTCTAAGCCATTCTTGCGGAGCTGGCCCCGGTTGTTTCGCCAGGGGAAGCATCACGCGAAAACTGCTGCCCTTCCCCGGTTGGCTCGCGGCCTCCATGGCACCCCCATGGTCTTCAACGATCCGGAGACAGATGGCCAGCCCGAGTCCGGTCCCACCCTCCTTCGTCGTAAAGAAGGGCGTGAACAGGTGGCGCTCGATCTCGGGATCGAATCCGGCTCCCCGATCGATGATCTCCGCCACTGCGACCGAAAGGCCTCCGCACCGCTGAGAGGAGCGCTCGTACCTGGTCCGAAGGGTCAGCTCCCCCCCACCCGGCATCGCCTCGACGCCGTTTCGTATCAGGTTAAGGAAGACCTGATGGATTTCAGCCGGATCGGCGAGGATCTCCGGAAGCTGGGGATCGTACACCCGCTGGACGCTCACGCCGCGGTCGCGCAGCGGAGCCTGCTCCAAGAACAGAAGGTTGTCAAGAATCTGGTGGAGGTTACACGAACGGAGGACGGGGGCTCTGGGGCTTGCAAACGAGAGGAGTATCTCAACGATGCCGGCAAGTCGATCAACCTCCTTGATGATGACGGAGGTGTACTCTTTGAAGGCGGGGGGGAAGTCACTTTCGCCCTCCAGCAACTGGGCCGCGCCCCTGAGCCCCGCCAGGGGATTTCGAATCTCGTGGGCTACCCCTGCGGCCACCGTTCCCAAAGCTGCCAGGCGGTCGGAGCGCGAGAGGCGCTCCTCCAGATCCCTGATCCGTGTCTGGTCCCGCAGGGCCAGGACAACGCCCCTCGCCTCCCCCCTGGCATCACGAATCAGGGAGCCGACAGCGCTCACGACGACCTGGGAACCGTCTAATCTGGTGAGCCGAGCATCGAAATCGGTGCGGGTCCGACCGCTTTCCAGGGTCTTTCGCACAAGCTCTTGCAGCGGTCGATCGTGTGGAAACGCCTGCTCGAAGGGTCGGTCATTCAGCGGCTGAGCCGAGAGACCGATCAGTTCCTCGGCCGCTTGATTGACCGAACGGATTCGCCCGCCCGAATCGACGACGACAATGGCATCCTGCAGGCTTCCCAGAAGGTCCTCATAGTAGATCCGCATCGACTCGAGAGAGGAGCGCAGATCGCCGCATGTCTGCCTGAGCCGTTCCAGCTCGGAAGCATTGTCCTTTGGTCGCTCTTCCGACTTCGCCGACATCGCGCTCCTTCTTTAGCCGAGCCATCTTAGCCGATTTCGGCTGTAGTGACAAGCCGGAGGCCGCGCCTCACATGCTAAAGGCCCGTGCAGTGAGGAGATGGTGCCATCTCGGGACGCGGGGCTTCATGCTGGACTCCGGGTGCAGACGAGGGGTTTAACGGTACTAGGAGATCAGGATCGAGGTGGCCCATCTGGCGGGGAAACGCGAGTGCCGCGGCGGAGATGGCGAGGTGGAGAAGCGCACACCAGCGCAAGAGGGGGGGAAGCAGCGCGATCGCGCGGTTTAGAGGCGATCGGCGTTAAAATAATCTAAGATGGCATGAAGACGGCGCTATTTGACGACAACATTCGTAGTGGTCCGAAGGACCCCGGACACACCTTGGATCTTTGAAACGATCGTGGAGCCCAATGCGTTGATGTCACCGGCCTCAACGAAGGTGATGACATCGTGCGGACCGGTCACGGCATGAGACAACTTTACCCCTGAGATCTTGGACACCTGCTTGGCGACATCCTTGGCCCGTCCAGCAGAACACTCGAGAAAGATGAAGGCAGAAACAGCCACTGTGACCTCCTTAGAATGGGACGATGGGCATCACGCCCTCGCCGAAACAGACAGTGCAGGTGCAGAGCCCAAGGCCGCCGCAATGACTACAGGCCCGGGCGGAACGCGGTTCGGTCTCGGTCCTCATCAGTCCGCACCCGCCGCAGGTCGGGCAGCCGATCTTCTTCAGCCCCTTGCACAGCGGGCATTCCACCATGCCGCCCTGCACGAAGCTCACCTCCCATAGCCCGTTCCCATAAATGGCAGTGTGATTGTCTATCACCTCCTGCACGAAAGTGCAAGGAAAAAATATGGCTCTAACGGCCACGCGTGAGCCTCTTTCGCTCTTTTCACTTGCGGGACGGCCCGGAGGTAGAGCTCGATCTCTTCCTCGAGACAGCGCACCAACAGCCGCTTGAGCAGGTGGCGGGTCCGGGGGATGAGATCCTCGGGGTCCCGAGCGGCTCCCGCTAGCAATCATCCGATCGTCCCAGATCTAATTTTTCGTGACTATTCCCCACCTTCCGGTAATACCCGGGCCCGTTGGGGCCAGTCTCGTTCCACTGCGTGGAGGGATCCAGCAAGAAGTTCTCGCCCGTCGTGGGAGAATGGGCATACTGCGTCCCCAGTTCTTTATTATATCCCCTCAGGTTCCCCCCGTATCCGCACCCGGGTCGTGTCGGTTTTCCTTTCCCGGACCCGGGCGAGTCGTATCGAACCGGAATGAGCTGCGTCACGCAGCGAATGGACACGGCGACCCCGGCTGCGGTGCGAAGCCCTTGCTTGCCCTGAGATCGATTGGCGAGAGCCCAATAGACGGATTCAATGTACCCCTGAGGATTTGGACTCGGGTAGATCTTGTAGAAGACGAGCCCTGTATGCTTCGCCGACTCAAGGGATCGAAGCGTAAAGTAGTTCAGGAATGGTCGAGGGGATGACGAGGTGCGCATCCCGCTCGGATCGCTCAACAGGGCGCCCAGGATCTGATTGGTGAGAAACCGGATGGAGGTCTCTGGATCTCCATACAGGTCTCCATAGAACGGTTGCATGGCTCGATTGATATGGGTCACGCCCCAGCCCGCATACATGGTTTTATCCGCGCTCAGAGCTTCGGCGGTCGAGGCCTGCGGATTGGTCCAGAAGCTCCAGTCGCGTGGTGCGAAGGCGCTGCAGTGGCCTGTCTGCTTGACTTGTAGCGGGGTGCCTCCCGTCCTGAGGCCTGCGCTCCCGGCAGGCGTGCTGGTCATCCCTACGTAAGAGAGCGGGAGCACACTCACCAGAACAGTGAATGCAGCGGGTACCCGTCGAGCCTTCATAGATCCACCTCCCCCCGGTTAGTGCGTACTATTACCGTCCCGGTCTTCCTTGCCTCCGCCTTTATGGCGTCCCCTCCCCGAGATAAGAATGACTGATTTGGGCAACATCCGTGTCACCCCAATCAAGCGCTTTCCTGATTCTAGCAACACATCGGAAACTCTTGGAAATCCTTGAGATGTTTGGTGGTGGCCCCAACGGGACTCGAACCCGTGTTTCGGCCTTGAGAGGGCCGCGTCCTAGGCCACTAGACGATGGGGCCATGTGGTGAGGCAGGAAAAGCGCGCCTACTATACCGGAGTGCGCGGTCCAGGCGCAATCGAAATCCGACGGATTGGCATATGCCCTCGCGCCACTTCTCATGGAATGAGGACTATCTTGCCGTAGGCGCCTGGTTCCATCACGGCCCGGTGAGCGCGCGGTGCATCGACAAGCCGCATCTCTTGGCCAATGATCGGGTGCAACGTCCCGTTCTCCAGACCGACACCGAGCGCCGCGTGAACCCTGGCTGAATCGTGCCCGGAAATATTGAACAGGGACATACCCAAAATGGCGGCGTCTCGGCTCATCGCATCGCGGGGATCGATCTCGACGGTACCACGGCTGCCGATGACAACGATGCGCCCACCCTGGGCCAGAACCTTCAAGTCCCTGCCCAGGTTGACATTGGCGAGCATCTCGAGAACCACGTCAACGCCGCGACCGCCGGTGAGCGTCAGAACCTGCTCCAGGTAACCCGCCGCGTGATGATCGAGCACATGGTGCGCGCCCTGCTCCGCCACGAGGCCCCGGCCCCTCTCCGTCCCGGCTGTTCCAATGACGGTCAGTCCAGCGGCGCGCGCAAGCTGCACCGCGGCGACACCGACCCCGCCACTTGCGCCATGCACGAGCACGCTCTCTCCGGAGGCCGCACGAGCGAGCTGGAAGAGGGCCCGATAGGCAGTCGCATAGGGAACCTGGATCGCGGCGCCCTGCGCGAACGATACCCGCTGCGGCAAGGGGTGCACCTGGGACTCGTTGCAGAGCGCCTGCTCGGCATACGCGCCGCTGATCGTCCCCGCAACATACACCCTGTCGCCGACCGCCACACGCGTGACATCTTTGCCGATCGACTCCACGACGCCGGCTGCATCATTGCCGGGGGTGTAGGGCAAGGTGGGCTTCCTGGGATACAGTCCTGATCGGATGTACGTATCAACCGGATTGACGCCCGCTGCCTTCACCCGCACGACCACCTGTCCGGCGCCCGGCTGAAGGTCCGGCACCTCCTCCAGCCGCATCACCTCAGGATCACCCAACTCGTGAACGCGAATCGCCTTCATGGTTTTCTCCTGTCCATGCGGAAAAATCGTCGAGTGCTTCCTTGCGAAAAAGAGCGCTCTGTTAAGCGTTCAGACGATCCCCGTGATAATTCCATGGTTTGATACGCTTGCACTGGATAGTTCAAGCACAACCGCGTAAACTGCACCGAAAAACGCAGGCCCCGCGCAACCAGATTCGAGATCTGTTTTCTGACTACTTGAACCTCATTATTGGGCCTTGCGGTGAGTGTAGGCTTCGGGGGTGTAATGTCCATGGGCTGCCGCCCACCAACGTCAGATGGAAAGCGATGTGCTACCATGGGGCAGAGTCGGGCGAAGGTCGGCAAGTTCGATTGGTGCTCCGAGCTCGCGTGTAATGTGACCAGGGCGTCGTGAGGCACC
>JACQQF010000094.1 GCA_016207095.1 Candidatus Methylomirabilota bacterium
CAAGCTCGCCGAGGAGCCGATGACGCTCCACCGCGAGCTCGACTGGGTCATCAAGCGCGAGCTCATCAACACCTACATCAGCCGCAAGGGCTGCTCCTTCGACGACCAACGCGTCTTCATGATGGATCTGCAATACCATGATCTCCGTCGGGATAAGGGACTCTTCTTTACCCTGGAGCGCCAGGGATACGTGGAGCGGATCATCACCGACGAGGAGATCCTCTTGGCCATGAAGACCCCTCCTGCCGACACACGGGCCTACTTCCGAGGGATGTGCCTCCAGAAATACCCCAAGGAGGTCTATGGGGTGAGTTGGAGCTCCATCATCTTCGACACCGGTGACTTGGCGGTCAAGCGTATCCCCATGACTGATCCTTCCAAGGGGACCCAGAAACTGGTGGCGGAGGTCCTGGAGCGCTCCGAGACGGCAGCGGAGCTGTTGGAGAACATCGCGGTCTGACGCGGGCCCCCCTGGACTCGGGATATCGATGCCATCGTTCTTCGATCCCTACGATATCGGGTCGAGTTTCTTTGACCTGCTTCGGCAGAGTCGGCCCGATCTTGTGCCTCAGGTGCAGCTCAAGCTCGAGGGGATATCACGGGCCGAATCTCAAGAGCTGATGGACGCCCCCCGTGCGACTACCATCCTGGCGCTGAAGTACCGGGACGGGGTGGTCATCGCGGGGGATCGGCAGGCGACCGAGGGGTTTCAGATCTCGTCGCGGCGGATCGAAAAGGTCTTCAAGGCCGATGATCACTCAGCCATCGCCATCGCAGGCGTCGCCGGTCCATGCATCGAGATGGCCAAGCTCTTCGAAGTGGAGCTGGCCCACTACGAGAAGCTGGAGGGCATGCAGCTCTCCCTGGAGGGAAAGGCGAATAAGCTGTCACAGATGGTGAAGGCTAACCTGCCGCTGGCGATACAGGGCCTCGTGGTGATCCCGATCTTTGTTGGGTACGATGTGCGACGGGGCGAGGGAAAGATCTTCAAGTACGACGTGACGGGCGGCCGGTACGAGGAGACCGAGTACTATGCCACCGGCTCCGGCGGGAAGGAGGCCCGGTCCGCCATGAAGAAGCTCTATCGGCCCTCCATGGCCGAAGACGATGCGATCGGGGTCGCACTAGAGGGGCTCATCGACGCCGCGGAGGAGGATGTCGGGACGGGCGGTCCGGACTTCGTCCGCGGGATCTTTCCGACGGTCAAGCTGGTGGTGACCGCCGGCCTGCATGATGTGGCGGAGGCCCGAATCCGCGAGGCTTGCCAGGCTATTGTCAATCTCCGCGCGAACATCCAACGAGAGGCCGGGGCGGACGGGGAGACTCCAGCCAAGAGGATCAAGTAATGCCGCTTCCCTACTATGTGTCCCCAGAGCAGATGATGCAGGACAAGGCGGAGTATGCCCGAAAGGGCATCGCCAAGGGGAAATCGATCATCGTCATGGAATTCGCCGCCGGGATGCTGCTGGTGGCCGAGAACCCCAGCGCGTCGTTGAACAAGATCTCCGAGATATATGATCGGATCGCCTTCGCCGGCGCCGGGAAGTACAGCGAGTTCGAGAACCTCCGCAAGGCGGGGATTCGTTACGCCGACCTGAAGGGGTATGCCTATGGCCGAGAGGATGTCACTGCCAAATCACTCGCCAATGCCTATTCCCAGACGATCGGGAACATCTTCAGTGAGGCGATGAAACCACTGGAGGTGGAGATCCTTGTGGTGGAGGTGGCCGAGGAAGGGCTGCCCAGCGAATTGTACCGGATTGCCTTCGATGGAAGTATCGGCGACGAGAAAGGCTTCGCCGCCATTGGCGGACAGGCCGAAGACCTGAAACTGTACCTCAAGGATAAATACGAAGATGGGCTCGACCAGACGGGTGCCCTCCGGCTGGCCACGCGCGCCCTGGAAGCCGCCACCAGCGCAAAGGTCAAACCTGAAAACCTCGAGGTGGCGATTCTTGAGCGGGGCCGCGCCGGCCGGACATTCCATCGCGTCTCTCATGAGGAACTCCAGACAATCCTCGCCGGCACCGAATAGCCTTCCACCTCCTGATTCCCTGCCATCGAATTCGATTGACCACGATGGACCCTTCCGGTAGCATCGCTCTGGAGGCGGCGTAATGCAACAGCGGATCTTTGGACTGGAGAGCGAATACGGGCTGATCTCCTCCTCGGTCGGCGGGAGAGTGAATCTCTCCGTCGAGAGCGCCCTGGGCTATCTGTTCGAGAAGGTGGTCTCGCGCCAGCGCGGGACGAATGACTTCCTCAGAAACGGCGCCCGTCTCTACCAGGACACCGGATGTCATCCTGAGTATGCGACCCCCGAGTGCGACAACCCGCGAGAACTGGTGATCCACGACAAGGCCGGCGAGCGGATCGTGGAGGAGTTGCTCCTGGCCGCCGAACAGAAACTCCGGGAGAACGGCATCCACTGTGAGATCTACATCTTCAAGAACAACACCGACTCGGTCGGGAACACGTACGGCTGCCACGAGAACTACCTGGTGCAGCGAGGCGTGAACTTCCACAAGCTGGCCGAGCTCTTGATCCCCTTCTTTGTCACCCGCCAGGTCTTCGCCGGCGCCGGCAAGGTGCTGAAGACCCGGATGGGGAACCACTATTACATCTCCCAGCGGGCCCAGCATATCTACCAGGAGATCTCGGGCGCCACGACCAGTTCGCGTGGGATCATCAACACCCGCGACGAGCCCCACGCCGACGAGGAGAAATACCGCCGGCTCCACGTCATCGTCGGCGACTCGAACATGTCCGAGTTCGCGACCTACCTGAAGGTCGGGACGACCGCCATCGTCCTGAGCATGGTGGA
>JACQQF010000013.1 GCA_016207095.1 Candidatus Methylomirabilota bacterium
AACCTCCTGGAGATCGCCTGGTTCGACGAAACGGGGCAGGTGAAGGTTGCTCATGACAAGAACTTGACGGATCCCGACGCGAAAGAGGCGGCCAAGGTCTTGGTGATCGGCGCTGGCCACAGCGTCGTCGTTCAGCGACCCGCTCTCAATCACTTCTAGCAGAGGCGACGATGGAAAGCCTATTGGCCCTACCAGTTTTATTAGTCACGATCGGAGTTCTCTACTGGATCGCCCGGAAAAGCGGCGCCGGGTGAGGCGTCCCTGGCCCCGCGGGCCGGGGTGTTTGCGATGGAAAGGATCCCGAACGTGGTGTTGAAGGGCGGTAAGGGGGAAAGGCTGTGAGGGAAGTGGATCGGGTCCAAGCTATCCATGGCCGGCTCGCCACACAGGTCAAGGAGCTGGAGCGCTGCCAGAGGGAGCTCAATCTCCTCCGGGAGATCGACCAGAAGTTGCTGGCCGGGGTGGCGCTCCCGGACCTCCTCCAGGCGGCCGTCGAGGCGTTCGCCCAGCTCGCGGAGGCCCAGAGCTGTGTCCTTGTCACCGCAGACCCCGAAAGTGGATTGCTGGAACCTGTCGCCAGCGCTGGGCCTGACCTCAATCTGGTCCGCCGATACTACGCTGACCACCGGCCGCGCCTGGGGGAAGGCGACGTCGGGAAGGCCATCGCCATGCGGGCGGTCGTCATGTGCCCCGATATCACCCAAGAACCCGGGTGTGACCAGTTCAGGGTTCCTCTCTTGAGTTTCGGCATCCGGGCTATTCTCGCGGTGCCTTTGCTCAAGGATGAGCAGATCCTGGGGGCCGTGGCCCTCGGCTACTCGGAGCCCCGGACTTTCCCTGAGGCGGAGGTTCAGGCCCTGCAGGTCTTCGCGAACCAAATTGCGGTGGCGTTCGCGCAGGCCCGCCTGCGAGAAGAGGCTACGGAGCGATGGCGGTGTGAGCAGGGCAGCCGGGTCAAGACCCTGTTTATTGCCAACATGTCCCACGAGCTTCGGACGCCGCTTAACTCGATCATCGGCTTCTCGGAGCTTCTGGAGGGCGGACTTTCCGGCCCTCTCGATGACAAGCAGAAGCGCTACGCCCGGAACATCCATGAGGCCGGGAAGCATCTGCTGGCCTTGATCAATGACCTCCTCGATCTCGCCAAGGTGGAGGCGGGAAAGATTCGGCTCCGGCCCGAGCCACTTCTCCTCCCTGAAACCATGGAGGCCGTGGTCGTGCTCATGCACGATGAGGCCATGAGGAAAGGCCTCACGCTTGAGCAGCACGTCGAAGAGGGGCTGCCCAAGATCCTGGCCGATCCCGTCCGGCTCAACCAGATTCTCTTCAACCTGCTATCGAACGCCGTGAAGTTCACCCCAGGGGGCGGGCAGGTCCGCGTTGCAGCGCGCCTGATTCAGGGATCACAGTTGACAGGTCACGATGATGTCAGTTCCGGCAGTGAACTGTCCACCCTGAACCGTGAACCGCAGCGAAGCTTTGTGGAAATCTCGGTGCAGGACACTGGGATCGGCATCAAGTCCGAGGACCTACCTAAGCTCTTCCAACCGTTTGTCCAGCTTGACTCCTCGTTCGCGAACCGGCACCAGGGGACCGGCCTTGGCCTCGCGCTGACGAAGCAACTCGTCGAGCTGCACGGCGGGCAGATCGCCGCGGCCTCGGGTGGTGAGGGTCGCGGGAGCACCTTCACGGTCCGCCTCCCCCTGGCCCCACCAGGCGAGGTGGGGGGTGATAACCGTCTCCACGATCTTGGTTCCCGAGGGTAACCGGTTCCACCGGGAGTCTGGCTTGGCGGCTACCGCATCGTATGGGAAGAGTCGAGGGGTCGCAGCGCGCGGGCGCGTGACGTCCCTGCGCCAGGGACCAGGGAGGTGAACATGGCCGGGCGGGTGTTGGTCGTGGACGATGACCCCAATGTGCAGGAGATCCTTCGGGAGTTCCTCAGTGCCAAGGGGTACGAGGTGATCACCGCAGGCGACGGAGCAGAGGGCCTCCGTCGAGTGAAGGAGGAGCGGCCGCACCTGATTCTCCTGGACATCCAGATGCCGAAGATGGACGGCCTCGAGGTCCTCCGCCGGCTCCGGGAGATCGACAAGGAGGTCAGCGTGATCATGGTCACGGGCGTCAATGAGGAGGCGATCGGACGCAAGGCCATGGAACTGGGGGCGTTCGATTACATCGTCAAGCCCCTGGACCTCCCCTACCTGGAGCGCACGCTGTGGTACAAGCTCACCATGATGACCCTGTGATGGGGCGGCCAGCGCTGAGCCTGATTGCGCATCGGGAAGCGATCGCGTGCCGGGAACGGTGAGCGAGGTGTCGGACGTATAAGCTTGCACAAGTAAGCCACGGACCGGCATGCCGCAGGCCACGGCACGCTGATCGTTCTTCTCAAGGGAGATGTGAAATCAGGTGAGCAGGTCAAAGCTGGGCTTCAAGCTTTGCGATAGTCGCCGCCCTCCCGCCTAGCTCCATTGTGCTGCAACGCGAACCGTTGCCAGGTGCCTATCCAGCCGATGGTGATGAAGCCATCAAGCCACAGCCTTTGGTCCCGGCGCAACCGAAAGCGCTCACGTCTCTGCCGAAGCAACCCCCCATCGTGACTCAACGTCGGCCTCTCATCCCCACCGCGCGAAATCCTATGATCCGGGTTCATCGGTCTGAAGAGGAGCGAAATGGCGAATCCTTGCTGCGCCTTGCGGCATCTACAGAATAGAGTGGAAGCTGTGGAGAAATGATGAGCCGGATGGAGGGAAGCAAGATGAACAGGCAGATGAGCAAGATTGCGACAGCAGCGCTCCTACTCGGACTCCTCCTCACGGCAACGCCAGGCCGCGCGGAGGAGACGAGGATGCTGACCAACCTCAAGGGGGAA
>JACQQF010000095.1 GCA_016207095.1 Candidatus Methylomirabilota bacterium
CGAATAGGGCCACAGCGGGAGCGGCCGGCCCACCGCCGTGTTCGACTCCGACATGATGCCGTCGGTGTGCTGCTGGATGTAAGTGAGGAACGCCGCCTTGGGGCGCTTGTCGTGGATCAGATCAGCGATCATCGCCGCGACTTCGCGCGCCGAGGCGGCCAGGAAGGCGCGGTACTCGTCGTCCTCGGTCGCCGGAACGGGCCGTCCGGTGCGGGCGCGGAAGCGCGCCTGGCAACTCGCGCAGTGGCACGGCCCCATCGGGTTGCCGCTGTAGTCATGCGAGGGATTGCCGAACATGTTGAAAAACAGGCCGTCCACTTCGTACCGCTCCAGCGCTTCGCTAAGAATCCTCTTCGCGTGCTCGCGGTAGTAATCGCCGTTGATGCAGGCGGAGTACAGGCCGTTGTAAATCGCCGGGTCGCCATTGGCGCGCTTGAAAAACCACTCCGGGTGCGCGTCGTACACCGCTTTCGGCGTTTTGCTCAGGTCGAACCGCCCGATGACGCGAATCCCCCGGGCGTGCGCTTCCTTCAACATCTCGCCGAACAGGTCGCGCCCTTCGGGCAGGTGCGGGCTGGGGTAGTGAAACTCCACCTCGGTCGGGTATTGCGCGACGATACCGCCCATGTTAAACAGCAGCACATTGGCCCGATACTCGGAAAGTTGTTGCGCGAGCCGCTGGACGTCGAGTGTCGAATCCGTTTCTCGCAGGTTGGTTTGAATGAGCCGGATCGGTTCGTCCATCCACCAGCGCTCCTGGCCGCGCAGCGCCGGCGCCAACAGCAACCCCAGAAGCAGCAGCGAAAACGATTTCATGACCACCTCCCTGGGAGCCTGCCCGCCAGTCTATCCCACGAGCAGCGACTTGCGCAGGGAGTTGCAAGCTGGCGCAGTGTAAGTGTCCTCGACCACGCGCCCGCTCGCCATCCGGGCTGGCGCAGGCGAGCGCACCCATCTCAGGCCTGGCAGTCAAGCCCTGCGCCGGCCCGCGGCCTAATAGCTTCCCTCGCTGAATATCCGCTTTCGGCGGTACAATCCGAGCAATCGATCCCGGAGGTGTGGATATGAAAATTCGAAGCGTACAGGGTGGTGATGGACGGAGATTTTCCGTGCCAAGCTTTTTCCTCTCCCTGGCGATAATCACGCTGACTTTCATGGCCAGTGGGATCGCTCCGGGCCAGTCTTACCCTCGGTCTCCTTCTGCGAAATCGGCGACAGAGTTGCACTCGCTGAAGGTGACGATCCTGTCCACGATGCTCGCCGACGACGGCATCGGTGAATGGGGTTTCGCCGCTCTCGTTGAAGCGGACGGGAAGAGAATTCTTTTCGACACAGGCGCACGCCCCAATACTGTCCTGGAAAACGCCAAGGAGCTGAAGATCGACCTGCGTGGCGTCCAGGAAGTCATTCTCAGTCACTTTCACGCTGACCACACGACGGGCCTGATGACGCTGCGCCGCGAGCTATCCAAGAGCAATCCGGCCGCTCTCACGCGCGCGCACGTGGGGAAGGGTATTTTTCTGGAACGGCGAGGCCGCATGCAGAATCCAATGATTGCCATGAAGAAAGAGTATGAAGCCACGGGTGGAAAATTCATTGAGCACGCCAAGCCCGCAGAGATCCTGCCCGGCCTGTGGGTGACAGGCCCCGTGCCGCGTTTGTATCCCGAGAAGAACTTTCCTGCGGGCATCGAGGTTGCAAAAGGAGAAGGTTGGGTTGAAGATGACGTTCCAGAGGATCTATCCCTGGCATTCAATACTTCGCGCGGACTCGTTCTCTTGGCGGGCTGCGGTCATGCCGGGATCATCAATGCGCTGCAATACGCGAGAAAATTCATCCGCCCTGCGCCCGCGAACGCTGTGCTGGGAGGCTTTCACCTCTTCAACGCCAAGGATGAACAGCTCGATTGGACCGCGGACAAGCTGAAGGAGTTCGAAATTGCCCGTATCCTCGGCGCGCATTGCACAGGCATAGAGAGTCTCTACCACTTGCGGCAGCGTCTTGGACTCAGCCGACATTCCTGCGCCGTCGGCACCGTCGGGGCGGTCTTCGATCTGAAAGACGGCATTCGCACTTATTTCTACTGACGGCTCACCCACAGAGCTGGTAGCCACGGTTAATCCGTCATTTGGATTAACCGTGGGTTCTTATTCCCGGAAAAGCCCACGGTTGGGAAAGCACCAATCGTGGCTACCCGCTTCATCGGCGCCACGCTGGACACGGGTCACATGATTGCCTGCGGCTACGATCCGACTGAGGCATTCCACAAACTCAAGGAATACGTCCGAATCATCCACTTGAAGGATGACGATCGCCCGGGGCACAACGTGATCCTGGGTGAA
>JACQQF010000014.1 GCA_016207095.1 Candidatus Methylomirabilota bacterium
CGGTCTGGAGGCCGTCAACGCCACGATCCAGTGGGTCAAGAAGACGGCTCGGGGGTTCCGGAACGTCGAACACTTCAAGACGGCGATCTACTTTCACTGCGGGGGACTCGATCTTTACCCACACGAAAGCCGGTAGAGCCCACTTTCTTTTGCCCGGTGTAGTGGTAAGATCAAGTCGTTTGTCTCTCCCGAAAACTTCGAGAAGCAAGGGGAGGAGGCTGGCGTGACCATGAGATTCTTGCGAAGGAGTGTGGCAATCTCGCGGTGGTTGAGACCGCTTCGGTCGCTTCGCTTCCTCGCGATGACACATGACTTTCTGCGTTTGCACAGGGGCGCCTGCATTCTCTCAGCCCACTGGTGAGCTGCGAGCGGTGACCACCGAGGGGTGAGTTTGTACACTGACTACCGACCACCGATGACTGCCGACTGGGGGCTCAATCGTCAGCATTTTCCGCGAATCCTTACCCGGCATCGGGGCATCGAAAGAGATGGCAACTGATCGATCCGATCCCTCGGATCAGGATCTCGTCGAGCTCCTCAAAACAGGAGAGGAGGCCGCTTTTGAGGTGCTCTTGGCGCGCTATCGGGGCAAGGTCTATCGGCTTACCCTGTCGTTCACCAAGAACCCCGAGGACGCCGAGGAGGTCCTGCAGGACGTCTTCCTGACCGTCTATCGGAAGATCGCGAGCTTCGACGGCCGATCAGCCTTCGGCACGTGGCTCTACCGGATCGCAGTCAACGCCGCCCTGATGAAGCTCCGTGGGCGAGGGCCCATCCAGGAGTCGCTCGAAGAGTACCTGCCCCAGTTCACGGAAGACGGGCGGCATGCCCGGATGGTGGTGGATTGGACTGAGGGAGCGGAGGAGCGGCTCCTCCGGAAGGAACGGGAGCGGATCGTCCGGGAGGCCATCGAGGCCCTCCCGCCTGATTACAAGGCGGCAATCGTCCTGCGGGACCTCGAGGGGCTCTCGAACGGGGAGGTCGCGGAGATCACGGACACGAGCATCTTGGCCGTCAAGGCCCGCCTGCATCGAGCCCGCCTGGTCCTCCGGGGGAAGCTGGAGCGGTACATGACAGAACCAAGGACACGACAATGACCTTCTGGGAGCGTTTCGCGCGCTGGGTTCGCAGGCCGTTTCTGGGACGGCAAAGCATGATGACCTGTCGGGAGCAGGTTGACCTGCTCGCCGACTACCTCGATGGGACCCTTGATCCCGGGGTCACCGGGGCGTTGGAGCAGCATCTGGATGGCTGTCCGTCGTGCCTCAACTTCATCAAGACCTATAAGGCCACGACCGTCTTGGTCAGGGAAATTACCTGCGAAGAGATGCCGGAGGAACTCATGAATCGGCTGACGAGCTTCCTCAAGGCGAAGATCCGTCAGGAAAAGGCGGGCGGGGACCGCCGAGAAACCCCATCCTAGCGGTTCTACTCTGAGCCTCCGAGCATGAAGAGGCAATGAAGCACGATGGTCAAGCAGAACCTGCCGGCCGGCACGCCACGATCCAGCAGGGGACCTTTCAGCCAACGTCGGTAGAGGAACATCCAGCGGATCGCTGAGTACACGCCCGGTAAGGCCACCCCGTAACGCCCACCCTACACCGACCACCTGCTGCCACCCCCAGTCGCTGCTGTCCGTGTTCGATTGAAGCGATCTTCCGTGCGGCCGCCATCGCCAAGCACGGCACTCCATCACCCCGCTCTCGGATGTTTCAGGGCTTAGAGCGCGGACAGGCGTCCCTCGATAGCTCCGCGTCGGATTGCAGGTGAGGCTGTTTCTGTCGCCGGCCGTGAAATATAAACTTTGCGAGAATCTCGCGCCCCGATTTGCATCTAAAGAGGTAGAAGGATCAAAGACCCCGCAACAGAAGACCAGCTCATCCCGTCGGTGGTGCCAAGCTCGGTGGCATCGAGGGAGAAGCGAAAGCCGTGAGGCTCATGATGAGCCGGATGGAGGGAAGCAAGATGAACAGGCAGATGAGCAAGATTGCGACAGCAGCGCTCCTACTCGGACTCCTCCTCACGGCAACGCCAGGCCGCGCGGAGGAGACGAGGATGCTGACCAACCTCAAGGGGGAA
>JACQQF010000096.1 GCA_016207095.1 Candidatus Methylomirabilota bacterium
CAAGCTCGCCGAGGAGCCGATGACGCTCCACCGCGAGCTCGACTGGGTCATCAAGCGCGAGCTCATCAACACCTACATCAGCCGCAAGGGCTGCTCCTTCGACGACCAACGCGTCTTCATGATGGATCTGCAATACCATGACGTCAAGCGGACCCGTGGACTGTACTACCTCATGCTGCGAGACGGCCTGATCGATCGAGTGATCACAGACGAGGAGATCGAGCGCGCGATGACGACCCCGCCCCAGACGACCCGGGCCAAGGTCCGCAGCGACTTCATCAAGTTCGCCAATGAGAAGAACAAGTCGTACGACGTGGGATGGAGCTACCTGAAACTCAACGACCGGTACCAACGCACCATCCTCTGCAAGGATCCGTTCAAGCCTTGGGATCCTCGTGTGGAGGAGTTGATCGGCTCGTCGTGAGAGGCGTTCAGCGTTCAGCAATCAGCGCTCAGGTTTCATGGCCTCTGGCTGACCGCTGACGGCTGAATGCTTGCGGCGACACAGACGGAAAGAGGGGTGGCTGCCGCCATCCCTCTTGTGTTTCCGCCCTCGGTGGGCGGAACCTGAGAAAGGAGCGGTCTGGTGGAGGTG
Organism: Candidatus Methylomirabilota bacterium; assembly: GCA_016207095.1. Classification (GTDB taxonomy): domain Bacteria; phylum Methylomirabilota; class Methylomirabilia; order Methylomirabilales; family Methylomirabilaceae; genus Methylomirabilis. The sequence goes on from JACQQF010000096.1 coordinate 596, forward strand.
AAGGTCAAGGTGCAGGATCTGCTTTCCTACGAGGGAGACGCCCTCGTTGTGAATCTCTTCGAAGGGGTCAAACAGCCTGGCGGCGCAACGGGGGCAGCGGATAAGGCACTCGCAGGCGCGATTTCTGCGGCGATCCGCAGGCAGGAGTTCAGGGGAAAGCTTCATGAGCGACTCCTCCTCTACACGTTTGGCCGGCTTCCGGTATTACAGGTACTGGTGATCGGACTCGGCAAGCAGGAGGAGTGTGGGGTCGATCGTATCCGGTCGGCGTCTGCGGAAGCGCTGCGCCATCTACGTCAAGCTGGAGCCAGGCGAGTGGGCTCTATCGTCCACGGGGCCGGCGCCGGAGGCATAGAGGCATCGCAGGCAAGTCGGGCCGTGACCGAGGGAGCACTGCTCGGTCTTTATCGGTTCGGGAAATATCGGAGGGCGAGCGAGGACGGAGAAAGGGCGCTCACGCAGCTTACCCTGCTCGAGCGCGACAGAAGCAAAATCAGCTCGCTGGAGGAGGGGGTTCGTGTGGGCCGCATCCTGGCCGAGGCGACCATCTTCGCCAGAGACATGGTGAACGAGCCGGCGAACGCGTTGACGCCCTCGGAGCTGGCGGCTCGGGCCAAGAAGATGGCGAGTGGACTTGGCCTGACCTTCAAGACGCTGGAGCGTGCCGATATGAAGCGGCTTGGCATGGGAGCGCTCCTGGGAGTCGCCCAGGGAAGCGAGCATCCGCCAAAGCTGATCGTGGTGAGCTACCGGGGAGCCAAGGGGAAAGGCAAGGGGCCGCGCCTCGGCCTTGTTGGCAAGGGGATCACCTTTGATTCCGGAGGGATCTCGATCAAGCCGAGCGAGGGGATGGAGTCAATGAAGGGCGACATGGCCGGCGGGGCGGCTGTCCTCGGGGCCATCAAGGGGATCGCGGAGCTGAGGCTGCCCGTGGACGTGACGGCCATCGTGCCGGCCACGGAGAACCTGCCGAGCGGGACGGCCCAGCGCCCAGGGGACATCGTCAAGACGATGAGCGGAAAGACCATCGAGGTGATCAACACCGATGCCGAAGGGCGCCTGATCTTGGCTGATGCCCTGAGCTACGCGTGCGACGTGGGCGTGACCCATCTCGTGGATGTCGCCACGCTCACGGGTGCCTGCGTCGTTGCCCTGGGGTCGGTTCGCACTGGCGCTTTTGCCAATGATCGGGAACTAATGCGACGAGTCCAAGAGGCCAGCGAGGCCTCCGGCGAGAAGCTGTGGGAACTCCCCTTGGATGATGAGTACGGCGAGCAGATCAAGAGCGACTATGCGGATATGAAGAACGTGGGCGGGCGGAAGGCGGGCGCCATCACCGCCGCCAAACTCCTGGCGAACTTCGTCGGCAAGACGCCGTGGGTTCACCTGGATATCGCCGGGACCTCACAAGCCGAGAAGGATCACGGGTATTGCCCGAAAGGGGCCACCGGCGCGATGGTCCGAACGCTGGTCGCTCTAGCCACAGGCTTCGCAGGATCCAAGCGCAAGTGATCTTTCAGGAAAGCGAACAGTGGGTAGGCGACTACATGCCGGACCAAGAAGGCGTGAGCCGGTCGGAGATGGTGGAGCGCCGTTCGCCGTATGAGTTCAAACGGCGACGCAGGTCACCGTCCTGGTCACCCCCTTGAGGGTGCGGATCTTGGAAAGTACGACCGCGCCGACCGCGCCGATATCACTCGCCTCGACGCATGCGATCACATCGTAGGGCCCTGTCACGGCGTGAGCCGACTTCACCCCCTTCACCTTTTGTAGCGCCTTGACGATCTTGGCCGTTTGGTCCGATGCGCCTTCGATCAGGACGAATGCAGTCGTCGTCATCACGTGTCCCTCCTCTTGAGAGGCCAAGGGGATAGGGCGAAGGGGCTGGGGTGTGGGAAGGCTCCAGGCCTCGACCCCATCTCCCAGATCCCGTCTTCACTCTCTTGCTCGTGGGGAGTGAACGGTGGTCATCCGCATGGTAGAGCATAGCGAACGAGACCATCTATACGATACATTCTTACCCGGCGCAAGGGGAAAAGATAGGATGCACCCGTTGAGGTGCGTGTGAGAGCGCGGAGTCGTTCTGCCCTGAAGCGGCCTCACCTCGCTGTTTGAACTCTGGTCGGGCTTCACACGCATGAGTCCACCCGACGTAGGTAGATTGCCTCACCAGCCGAGTCCGGACCGCCAGCGGAACGATGGATCTTCCAACGAAGCGATTTACACCTCACGCTTCTTCATCGCTTCCCTCTCCAACTTTTTCTTCTTCTCTAGCGTCAATGCGTTCAGCCTTCTGCCCCTCTACATCAAGGCCCTCGGGGGAACCGAGTCCCAGATCGGCGGGATCATGGGGACCTATAGCCTCACGGCGATCCTGGCCCAGCCTCTGGCTGGAGCCCTGGCTGACCGATTCGGGCGCAAGCGGTTCCTCCTGCTGGGATCGGCCCTAGGGATACTGGCAGCGATCGGCTTCGCCTTCTCCTCTCGATTGGACTTCAGATTCTTCCTGCTCCGCCTGGTCCAGGGTGTTGGCTTCTCCGCGTTCTACATCTCCAACCTGACCATTGTTGCCGATATGGTTCCGGAGAGCCGTCGCGGTGAGGCGGTGGGACTGTTCGGGATCTCCGGACTCATCACAATCGCCCTGTCGCCGGCCCTGGGTGAGCAGTTCATCCAGGTTGCAGGATTCCCTCCATTCTTTCTTGCGGCGGCGGCCGCAGCGGCCGCAGCGCTCTTTGTCAGCCTCGCCTTGCACGATCCCCACAGTGCCGACAAGGCTTCCGCCGAGCCGAGTCTGTCATCTTTGATCCCGTCCATGCGGATCATGCCGCCAATAGTCATCTCGTTTGTCTTTGGGGTGGCGTCAGGGACTGTCTTTGTGTTTCTGCCCACGCATGCCATGCAGGTCGGGCTGTCCCGAATAGGCGCCTTCTACATGGCGTACAGCACGGCGGCTATCGGCATCCGCTTGACCTGTGGGCGACTCTCCGATCGCTGGGGGCGGCTGCGTGTGATCCTGCCGGCCTTGTTGCTAACGGCGTTGGGCTCCCTCGGACTGGTCTGGCTTGCGACTCCGGTCGGGCTGCTGGTGGTTGGGGCGCTTACCGGGATGGCACACGGCCTCCTCTTCCCAGCCCTGAGTGCCTATGTAATCGACCTCTCGGGATCGGAGGAGCGGGCGCAGGCCCTCGGTGCCTTTAGCACCGCGATCCTTTTGGGGAGCGGTTTGGCGTCGTTCGTCTTCGGAGTGATGGCGGAGCGGTTGGGTTATCCGTCGATCTTCCTGGCGGCGGCGGGAATTGCCATCGTGGCGTTTGTCGTCTTTCAACGGCTTGGTAGACACTAAACTTCGCTATGGCCATCGACAGCGAACATCTTTCTCCTCCTTTTTGCCCTCCTTCTCAAAACGCTTGCAGCCTTGTCATCCCTCTGGTAGCCTCGCCGTAGAAACGCCTGGCCGCTCACGTGAGAGTAGTTGTCTTGGGGGTCAACCGTGAACCCACCTACTGTGAATTATCAACTGGGGACTCTTGACATCCTCCGGTGGTGACGTAACGCGCGATGACACTGCACCGCCAGGTATTACGGAACGTTGATTCTGGCAGGGAAGTTCTCGTGTCTGGGAGAAAGGAGGCAGCCGATGGCGGCGAAAAAGATTCTCATGCTTGTGGGAGATTACGTCGAGGACTACGAGGCGATGGTCCCCTTTCAGATGCTGACCATGGTCGGCCACACGGTTCATGCGGTCTGCCCTGGCAAGAAGGTCGGTGACACAGTGCGGACAGCCGTGCACGACTTCGAGGGAGACCAGACCTACAGCGAGAAGCGGGGCCACGACTTCGCCATCAACGCCTCCTTTGAAGGCGTCAGGCCTAAGAATTATGATGCGTTGGTGATTCCGGGGGGGCGCGCACCGGAATACCTCCGCCTCAACGAGAAGGTGTTGGATATCGTTCGGCAATTCGCGAACGCCAACAAGCCGATCGCCTCCATCTGTCATGGGCTGCAGGTATTGGCTGCGGCTGGTGTGCTCAAGGGCAAGCTCTGCACGGCCTACCCGGCCGTCAAGCCTGAGTTGATGCTCGCAGGCGCCAAGTGGGGAGAGGTCAACCAGACCTTCTCCAATGCGTATGTGGATGGGAACCTCATCACGGCCGCCGCCTGGCCCGCCCATCCCGAATGGATGCGAAAGTTCCTGGACGTGCTGGGTAGCAAGATCGAGCCGTAGGGAGATACGATCGACCCCTAGTGCCGGTCCAATTAATTTCGCCTAGTGCCGTTCCAACCTGTTGCGGCTAATGCCGTTCCAACTCGTTTCGGCTAATCGCCAAGAGATGTTCTGTTACCCAAATAGTTGGAACGGCACTAATCGCCGACAGGAGCCCTGCTAAGAACTAACGCTTCCTAGCCTCACCGTTTTGGCGCAAATATTGACTCTTGCATAAGTAATGGAAGAGGAACCGCACAACCATCCGTTCAGCCTGAGCTTGTCGAAGGCTGATCCGCGCATGGTTCGACAGGCTCACCATGAGCGGAACGAGGACATTTGCGGCTTGCATTACTTATGCAAGCCGCAATAGTTGGAACGGCACTAGCGGCGAGGCTTCACCCCGGGGCACTCTCTGCGATGTACCTGAGAATTCCTAGTCATCGGGATCAAGACGAACAGTTGGAAAGAAACTCCATAGGCTGACGGTGGAGATTGTGCACTCGCCCCGCGTCGTTCGGATCGGCGCCTGCGGCTTCCCGGTGTCGTCATCCCATCCTGCGCGCAGCCTGGCACGATGCCCCACCACGTTAGGGCGAAATAGTTTGGAGGAGCGCTAGCCCCTTGTCCAGGTTACGGTTCGCTTCCCTGTTTATCATGACGGTGGTGGTTGCGGGGGTGATGGGGTATCACTTCCTGGAAGACTACACGTGGCTTGAATCCCTTTACATGACGGTCATCACCCTCTCCACTGTAGGGTTTCGTGAGGTGAGACCCCTTAGCCCCACCGGGCAGATGTTCACGATTCTGCTCTTGGTGGGGGGAGTGGGAGTGGTCTTTTACACCGCAATTGCCGTTGCCGAGAAGGTCGTGCAGGGGGAGTTTCAGCAGTTTTTTGGGAGGAGACGAATGGAGAAGAGAATCGGCTCCCTAACAGACCATTACCTCGTGTGTGGGTTTGGCCGGATCGGGGAGGTGGTCTGCCGCGAGCTGGCTTCCAAGCCCGTCCCGTTTGTGGTCATTGAGCAACAGGGGGAACGAGTCCGAAAGGCGGAAGAGGCACAGCACCTTGTCCTACACGGAGATGCCTCCGACGAGAAAATCCTTCTGGCGGCCGGGGCGATGAGGGCGAAGGGCCTCTTTGCCGCTCTGCCGACCGACGCCGACAATGTCTTTGTGACCCTCACCGCAAAGGAGCTCAATTCCTCCTTGCTTGTCGTCGCGCGGGCTGACAGCGAGCGGAGCGAAAGGACGCTCGCACACGCCGGGGCCGACAAGGTCATCTCTCCCTATGCCATGGGCGGACACCGCATGGCCCAAGCGGCCCTGCGCCCGGCGGTAGTTGACATCATAGAGCTGGCCACACACTACCAAAGCCTGGAGTTGCAACTCGAAGAAGTTGGTGTGCCCCCTCACTCTCCCTGTGATGGGGTCACTCTGCGCGACTCCGGGTTACGTGAGCAGCTCGGGGTCATTGTGGTAGCGATCAAGCGGGCCTCTGGTAAGATGATCTTTAACCCTCCCGCAGATGAAAGGATTGAGGCCGGGGATCGCCTGGTCGCCCTGGGAGAGGCCATGCGACTCAAGGACTTGGAACAACGGGTGGGAGTGTGATCCCTCCGAGCCCCCTCAGCCGATCCTTCCAGCGTCGGAGAAAAAGGAAGGGGTCCGGGTAACCGGAGAGATTACGAAGGAGGAGTGTGAGACCAAGAGGCGCGATCTGATCCGGGGGGTGGAGGAGGAAGGGGCGATGAGGAGCCTCAAGAATTTGTGCGGGGACCTTGGCGTGGTAGCGATTGTGCTGGTGACTCTTTTCACTGGCGCCTCCGCGCTGGCATATGAGATCTGGGTGACGAATCAGGGCACCGACAAAGTTCAGGTGATCGATAGCGCGACACTGAAGGAGATCGCCGGCATCTCGACTGACAGCAAGCCGCACAACATTGAGTTCAGCCCGGACTTTACCAGGGCCTATGTGTCGAACGTCGGCGCTGGGACTGTTACGGTCATCGATGCGGTCGGGCGCAAGATAACGGCCACGGTGCCGACCGGCAAAGGCGCGCACGGTGTCAACCGATCGCCGAGCGGGCGCCTCCTGTACGTCACCAACACCGCCGACGAGACGGTATCGGTCATCGACACCTCATCTCTCAAGGTCGTGAAGACGATCTCGGCGGGCCGCATCCCATCGGTCGCGATCTTTACGCCCGATGAAAGGAAGGCCTACATCGCCAATGTCAGCGGAAGCCTGTCGGTCATCGATGTGGAGAGGGCGGAAGTGGTGGGTGAGGTGTCTGGCCTGAAGGGGGCTATCGTCCTCGCGGTCTCAAAGGATGGCGAGAAGGTCTATGTGGCCAGGGGGTTTGAGGATAAGGTGGGTGTGGTTGACACGAGGGTCGATCGCATCCGCTCGACCATTCCTGCAGGGGAGGACGCGCACTCGGTGTGGATCACGCCTGAGGGGAAGTCTGTCTGGGTAGTGAATCGGTTGTCTAACACCATCTCAGTCGTCGAAACCGGCCGTGATCGGGTGGTCCGGACCATCAGGAAGGTGGGTGACAAGCCGGACATTCTTGCCTTTTCCCCAGACGGCAGCAAGGCGTTCGTAACGCTTCGGGGCAAGGCGGCAACGGGCGACCCGAAGCTGCTTTCAGGGACCGAGCCCGGCCTTTCGGTGATCGATGTGCCGACCGGGAAGGTGATCGCCAAGGTGAAGCTCGGCGGCGATCCACACGGCATAGCCGTGAGACCTTAGGTCACACATGGACCGCCCGCCGAGGAGGCTCTTGCTGAGCACGCGAGCGAAGCTCGGAGCGATCATTCTCCTCACCGTTGTCGTGAGGTTAGGATTCTGCCTGGCGGTGTATCCCGCGCTCTCTCATGTGCCGTTCCTTCAAGGCCACGACGGCTACGAGGATGTCGCCAGGAACCTTCTCAGCGGCTCAGGCTATTCCATGGACCCAGACGGACCTCCGACCATCAAGCAGCCTCCGCTCTATCCTATCGTCATCTATCTGACGTATGCTAGCGTGGGGATTCACTACTGGGCAGTTCAGATCGTCCAGGTGCTTCTTGCCGGTGTCACCGCCTGGCTGATATTCCTGATCGGCAGGATTGTGTTCTCTGAAACGGTGGGGTTGTTGGCCGCCGCCTTTTTCTCAGTTCATCCCCACCTCATACAGTACACAGCACGCCCGTACACCGAGACCCTCTATGTCTTCTTGATCTGTCTATTCGCGTACCTGCTCCTCGACATCCCCGGATCGGCTCCTCGGAGAGGCGGCCTCATTGCTGGAGGGGTGTTCGGCCTGATGACCTTAACGAAGGGGGTGGCAATCGGTTTCCCGGCCTTCTTTTTTCTTGGGTGGCTCCTTGATCCCTCTCATCGAAGATCACTCTCTCCGTTGGGGAGATATCTCTCCTCTTTCTTGATAGGGGCCGCCATCATCGTCTCGCCGTGGGCCTACCGAAACTATGCCCTCACCGGCAGAGTAATCCTGACCTCAACCTGGGAAGGAGCCCCTTTGTATAACGGCGTCTACGTGAGCACCCATCTGGGCGACGGACGGACACCGAGCGCGCTGGACAGAGCGGCCTCTCTCGAGCGTCAGCAAATCCTTGAAGGGCAGCTCGGTCAGATTCAGAGTCCCGTCGATGAATATCACGCTGATCGTCTGGCCTACTCCTTGGCGTTCAAGAAAATCTTTGACAGCCCGCATCGCGCGGGGAAGCTCTTCGTGCGAAACCTTGTTCTTGTCTGGTTTCTCACCAGAAGCACCCTCTTCACCTACCTCGGCCTTTTCGTTCATCTTGCACTCCTAGGGCTTTCTCTGTACGGGCTTGTATGGATGGTCCGCCACGATCGGGAGGGGCTGGGAAAGATCTGGGCGATCGGGAGTCTGATCATCTACTTCAATGTCATCTATGCGATTGCGTACCCCTTTGTCCGCTACATCCTGCCCGTGGCGCCGCTCATCATGGTTCTGGCAAGCTTTGGCCTGGTGAAAATCCTGAATCTTGAGGGCCCTTCACCCTCCGCTCAAACCGAATCCGGTGCGAGAGAGTCGTCCACTGGCCCGGCTCTCACTCCGCCTCATAGGCAGATGGTCGGCTTCAGTCTCCAGTCAACCTGGAGAGACCACGACTACGTATGAGTGTTGTTCTTGATGAGCGTGGGATGAGCATGGTGTGGACCAACACTATTCCCCTTCTGTTAGAGAAGCAGCTGATCAAGTATGGGAATCGGGTCGCCTTCCGGAAGAAGACGCTAGGTCGCTGGCAGGAGATCTCGTGGCGCGAGTACGGCCGGCGGGTCCGGGAGGTCGCCTCTGGGCTGGTCGCCCTTGGGCTGCGGCGCGGGGAGTGCGTCTCGATCATCGCTGAGAACCGCCCGGAGTGGCTGTACAGCGATCTGGGGATCATGGCGGCCGGCGGGGTCACCGTGGGCGTCTACACGACGAGTTCGCCGGAGCAGTGTGCGTATATTCTGAACCACTCCGAGGCCCGGTTCCACATCGTCGAGGACGAGGAGCAGCTTGACAAGGTGCTTCAGGTGCGGGACCGCCTTCCGTTGCTGGAAAGGATCATCGTCATCGACCTGAAAGGACTCCGGACGTTTCACGATCCGATGGTGATCAGCTTCGAGCAGCTCCTTGCCGTGGGCCGGGAGCTCGACGCGGCCCGGCCGAGCGGGTTCCAGCAGAACCTGGAGGAGGGGAAGGCAGAGGACGTTGCCATTCTGGTCTATACCTCGGGGACGACAGGCCTACCGAAAGCCGCCATGCTCTCTCACGAGACCATCCTCTTCAGCACCACGCTGTTGGAGCAGATCAGTCCCATTCAAGAGACTGACGAGACGATCTCGTACCTGCCCCTTGCCCATATCGCTCAGAGGTTGCTGACCACCTTCGGGCAGATCCGCTATGGCTACACCGTGAACTTCGCTGAAAACCTGAACACGTTTCCGCACAACCTGCAAGAGGTCTCTCCGCAGATCATCTTTGGTCCACCAAGGATCTGGGAGAAGTTCTACTCCGCGATCACCCTCCGGATGGAGAAGGCCACATGGCTCAAGCGTCGGGTCTATCGGGCGGCCCTGGCCATCGGAGATCGCGAGGCGAAGCTCCGGCTCAGCGGTGACGCCGTCCCGCTGTCGCTTCAACTGGCCACTGTCCTTGCGCATCTGGCCGTCTTTCGGAAACTCAAAGCACACCTGGGGCTGGGCAGGGCCCGGTACGTCCTTTCCGGCGCCGCCCCGATCTCTCCCGGGCTGCTGGAGTTCTTCCAGAGCATCAGCATCCCGATCAAGGAGAGCTACGGCCAGACGGAGAACTGTGGACCGGCCACCGCTCACCTGGGAAACCGGATCAAGCTGGGGACCGTGGGACAGGCGATCCCGGGCTGCGAGGTGAAAATCGCTGAGGACGGGGAAATCCTCCTGCGAGGACGGAACGTCTTCCAAGGCTACTTCAAAGATCCCAGGGCGACCAAGGAAACGCTGCGGTACGGCTGGCTTTACACCGGTGATGTGGGCGAATTGGACTCCGAAGGGTTTCTCACGCTCACCGATCGGAAGAGGGATCTCATCATCACCGCTGGCGGAAAGAATATCGCGCCGCAACTCATCGAGAACCAGCTCAAGTCGAGTCCGTACATCGCCGACGCCGTGGTGATCGGTGACCGACGGAGGTACCTGACGGTTCTGATCGTCATCGACGAGGAGAACGTCACCAACTTTGCCCAGGAGCACCGGATTCCCTTCACGACCTTCAGTGATCTATCGAGGAAGCGGGAGGTCTACACCCTGATCGACGGCGAGGTGGAGCGGGTGAACAGAACCCTCTCTCAGGTGGAGACGGTCAAGAGGTTCGCGGTACTGGATAAGAAGCTGGACCCGGAAGACGAAGACATCACCCCCACCATGAAGGTCAAGCGCAAGGCGATCAGCGAGCGCTATAGGGAGCTGATCGAGTCATTGTATGAGTAGGACTGTCCGGAGAAGCGGGGCCCTGCCCGCGGATCTGAGTCGGCACTGATGCTACTGCGGTGACGTGACGAGGATCATCGCCAGCGCTTTTTCTTCTTGTAGCGCTTGAACCCCTTCGGTGAGCCCTCGACCGCGATGCCGAGGTACGCGTCCCGCACGTCCTCATTCTCAGAAAGGGCCCTGGCGTCGTCCGACAGGACGATTCGGCCGGCCTCAAGAAGATAACCGTAGTGGGCGACCTGGAGGGCCATCCTAGCGTTCTGTTCCACCAGAAGGATGGTCGTCCCCTCCTCGTTGATCGTCTTGATGATCTGAAAGATCTCTTTCACCATAGCCGGGGCAAGGCCCAAGGATGGTTCGTCGAGGAGCATCAGCCTTGGATGCGCCATCAGGCCCCGGCCGATGACCAGCATCTGCTGCTCCCCGCCCGAGAGGGTACCGGCCCGTTGATTGAGTCGCTGCCCAAGGACGGGGAAATGGCCCAAGACTCTGGCGCGATCGCGTTGCACGCCATGCACGTCCCGACGGACGTACGCCCCCATAAGCAGATTCTCCTCGACCGTCAGCTCCTCGAAGATCGTGCGGCCCTCCTGAACATGCGTGATCCCAAGTCGAACGATCTGCTCGGGGTCAAGGCCGTTCAGGCGGGTCCCCATGAATTCTATGGTCCCTTTGTCGGGCTGGTCTTCCAGGAGGCCAGAGATCGTCTTTAGGATCGTCGATTTTCCAGCGCCGTTGCCACCAAGGAGCGTGACAATGCGCCCCTCAGGCACCTCCAACGAGACGCCATTGATCGCGCGGATGGGGCCGTAGGAGGTCTCGATGTTGCTGATCCTCAGCATCTCGCCTCCGTCCGACAGTCGCCCTTTCGACTTGGTGGGGAGTGTGGCGGTCCAGGAAACGAGCATAGCAAGGCGCTGGCCCGGGGGCCGACCGAGTCGTACATCGTCAAGTACGTCGCAGGGAGTGTCCCTGGCGCCGGCAACGCTGCTAGGCGAAGTTAACTGGAGCGCCAGCGTCCTCCGTGCCCAGATAGGCCTTCTGCACCTCGGGGTGCTCCAAGATCATGTCTGGGGGACCCTCGGCGATCTTTTCCCCGTAGTTCAGGACAAACACAGTCTCCGAGATCCGCATGACTAAGCCCATGTCGTGTTCCACCAGCAGGATCGTGACGCCGAGCTCATCGCGGATATCCTCGATCCAGAGCTTCAGGTCCTGTCTTTCCTCCGCGCTCATCCCCGCGGATGGCTCGTCCAGCAGGAGGAACTCCGGCTCCATCGCCAACGCTCGGCCAAGTTCGACGAGCTTCCGCGTCCCGTAGGGCAGGTTGGCGACGATCTGATCCCGGGCCGATTGCAGCTCCAAGAACTCGATGACGCGCTCCACCTGCTCGCGGTGACGCAGCTCTTCACCGACAGTTTGAGGAGAAAATACAGCAGCTCCCAGGAGGCTGGTCTTCATGCGTCCGTGCCGGCCCAGGAGCAGGTTATCGAGGGTCGTCATGCGGGAAAAGAGCTCCGGGTTCTGGAACGTCCTGGCGATCCCGTGCATTGCCACCTGATCCGGTCGGAGCTTGAGAAGGTCCGCGCCCTTAAAAAAGATGTGGCCGCGATCGGGTCGGTAGATCCGACTGATGCAGTTTATGAGTGTGGTCTTCCCTGCTCCGTTGGGGCCGATGATAGACGAGATGGACCCTCGCCTGATCGTAAAGCTGACGTCCTTCAGGGCCACCACCCCGCCGAACTGAAGGGACAGATCTTCTACTTGGAGAAATGCCACACGGTCTCCATCTGGCGGAGCCCCGAGTGCGAAGTGCGACGTGAGAGGTGCGAAGCGCGAGGTACGATGGACAACGCAGAAACTATGCACGTCGCACTGTTCTTCTCGCACCCCGCACCCCGCACTGTTTCAGTCAAGCGAGAGCCAGTCGCTGGTCTTGACGAACTCACGCTTCTCGGCCTTTGTGAAGAAGATGGAGTTTTGCCCCTGCCGCCTATTGGGCCCCCAGGTGATGTTGTAGGCCATGACCCCGTTCCAATCTTTGAACGTCTCCAGGGCCTGGACCAGCTTCTCTCTGGTCAGGTCGCGGCCTGCCCGTCGTAGGGCCTCAGTCATGATTTCGGCCATGGCGTAGCCGCCAACGGAGAAGCCCCCGACCGGCTCATTCGGCAGATACTTCCTCATAAATTGTCGATATGGCTCGGCTTCCGGGGAGCTATACAGCGTATAGGAGGAGGCGACAATGGTGCCCTCCCAGGTTTCGCCGGCCAACTTGAACATCACCGGATCCAGGTTCACCAAGCTGCTCAGCCACTTCGGCTTGTAGCCGATCTTGGCGGCCTCTTTCAGGAGGGCGGCGGTCGGCTTGGAACTCGACCAGAGGAGAACCGTGTCGGCCCCGGATCGCAGCAGCTTTATCGCGTGGGAGGCGTAGTCGGTGTCGGTTCGCTCGTACGAGACGGTGGCGATGAGAGGCAAGACCTTCCGCTTGGCCATATCGGTCACGCCATCCAACCCTTCCTTCCCGAACGGGTCATTCTGGTAAAAGACGGCGATCTTCTTTGCCTTGAGCTGCTCAGCCGCATACTTGGTCAGCAGCCTGGATTCGACGGCATAGTTGGTCGACTGCGCGAAGAGGTATCTCTTCGGGGGATGTGCCCACCCGCTGTAGCCGCTCGCGGGTGAGACGTGCGGGACCTTGTGGTCGTTCAGGTAGTCCATGATAGCCAGGCCTGTCGGTGTCCCGAGGCCGCCCACAAATGCGAAGACCTTGTCCCGCTCAACCAGCTCCCTGACCACGACACGCGTGTTGGCCGGGTTGTAACCATCATCCCGGATCAACAGGTTAATCTTCCTGCCATGGATTCCACCCCGATCGTTCACCATTTTGAAATAGGCCTCTATGGTTCGCCCCAGGACGGCATATGGTGCCAGTGGACCTGAGATCGGCTGGTAGGTGCCAAGCTTGATGGTCGTATCTGTAATCCCCACCTCAGCAGCGAAGAGGGAGTTCACGCCACCCAGTCCGACGAGCAGGCAACAGATGAGCAATCCAACGGTTCGAGTCGGCCGGCCGGTCCGATCTGCTCGCTTCACGTGTCCTCCTTGGGTGGAGTGTTACACTCGACGTCTGTAGTGGCGACCCATCAGGCCGCTTGGCCTGAGGCACAGCACAAGGATGATGACGAAGAATGCCACGCTATCTTTGAGTTCTGGCGTGAGGTAGCCGCCAACCAGATTTTCCAAGATGCCCAGGCTTCCGCCGCCCACGACGGCCCCGGCGAGGCTGTTCATTCCACCAAGGGTCGCCGCCGCAAAGGCCTTCAGCAGCGGGTTCAACATCATGTTGGGGTCAAGGAACGTGATGGGGGCAATAAGCATTCCAGCTACTGCACCCAACACCGAGGCGATTGCCCAGGTCAGCGACAAGACCCAGGGTGTTCGTGTCCCCATCAGTCGGGCGGTCGTCGGATTCTGGGAGATGGCCCGCATGGCGACCCCCACTCGTGTATACCGGAAAAATAGGAGTAACGCGACCATCAAAATGATACTGGCGGTCAGAATCCACAGATTCACTTCACTCAGAACGACCCGGCCGAGGCGGTAGATCTTCGTGTCAGAGAGAGGAGAGGGGAAGGTCTTGGTGTCATAGCCCCAGATCCATCCCGCAGCTCCATACAGAACCTGTTGTACGCCCAGGGTGACGATGATGAGGCCGAGGGGAGTGGGGTTCGTCGCGGGCCGGAGCAAGGCGACCTCAATTGCTGCGCCGAATAGGAACGACGCCACGATGGCCAGCAGGAACGCCCAGAGATACGGCATCTGGAGCGTCTCCAGAAAGGTGAAGGCTACGAAGGTGCTGACCATCGCCATCTCACCCTGGGCGAAGTTCAAGACGTTGGAGGTCTTATAGACGATGACGAGGCCTAGCGCCAAGAGAGCGTACAGACTCCCGGTCGCCAATCCGCTCACGATCAGTTGGGCAAGCATCGCTTTAAACAGTGCGAGGTCCGAGGTGCGGCGTGCGGGGTGTGATATGTGCACCTCGCGCGTTCTCTAACTCGCACTTCGCACATCTTTCCTCGCACTTCGCACCCCGCACGGTTCTTAAAATGGCCACAGTCGCCAATACAGGCGGATCTTTCCCCACCGTCCTCTCAGTCCGTGCGGTTCAAACATCACAACCAGAATAAGACACGCGCCGTAGATCACCATGGGCAAGTTCTTGATCCCGGAGAGAAAATACGGAAGGGCCGTCAGGAGGATCGCGCCGAGAATCGAGCCCAGGATCGACGCTAGGCCGCCTATGACAATCATGCTCAGGAACTGAATCGAGACCAGGAGGTTGAAGCTTTCTGGGCTGATGAAGCCGACGAGGTGGGCAAAAAGGCTCCCGCCGATGCCGGCGTAGAAGGCGCTGACCGCAAACGCCAGCGTCTTGTACAGTGTGAGGTTGACTCCCATCGCTGTGGCTGCGATGTCACTGTCCCTGATGGCAATAAAGGCCCGGCCGATCTTGGATCGCATCAGGTTGGCCGCGCCAATGGTCATGAAGAGCATCATCACGATCGCCAAGTAATAGAGGTGGGTTTCCCCGCTCAGGATGAACGGTCCAAATGAGGGTTTGGGCGGGTGGATCCCTATGGAACCTCCCGAGAGGGAATCCCACTTGACCAGAACCTGGGCCACCGCAATCCCGAATCCCAGCGTTGCGATGGCAAGGTAGGGACCGGTCAGTCTGAGGGCCGGGAACCCGAGGAGAAGACCGAAGAGCCCAGCGATGAGGCCGGCGACCGGGAAAGCGAGCAAAAAGGGGAACTGGAGTTTCAGCATCAAGAGCGAGGAGGCGTATGCGCCAATCGCCATGAAGCCGGCATGACCGAGGGAGATTTGTCCCGTGTAGCCGATCAAGAGGTTCAGGCCAATAGCGATGATGATATGAACGGCGGCGAGGGCCAGCAGGTAGACCAGATAACCTTCGACCACCGCTGGAATGACCAGGAGGACCACCAACAGCAGGGCGAACCAGCACTTCGCCGCCATGCTTCTGAACAGCCGGATCTCCTGGAGGTAATCAGTCCTTACATCCATACCGCCCGCGTAAGGGACGTTCAATTGCGCTCCCGATGTCTCGTCCTCAGGGGCGGAACTCTGCACCAGAGCCGGGGATCATGATAAAAAGGCGGAGAAAGATCTCGTTTGTACCGTTGACCCGGAACCTGGACCTCGCTTCTTACTCCCTCGTCACAACAAAGTGGGCCTTTCGGTTCCATTTCCAGGCCGACTCGTCATGCCCAAGCACAAAGGGTCGCTCTTTGCCATAGCTGACGGTGGCTAACCGTTTGCCGTCGATCCCGGACGCCACCAGGTAGTCTTTCGTCGCCTTGGCGCGTCGCTCTCCCAGGCCCAGGTTATACTCGCTCGTGCCGCGCTCGTCGCAGTGGCCTTCGATTGTGATGACAGCCTTGGCATGTGCTTTCAGCCAGGCGATATCCTCCGTGAGAAGCCCCTTTGCATCCGGGCGGATCTCCGCCTTATCGAAGTCAAAGAAAATGTCCTTGAGCGGTGGCTGCTTGGAAGTTACTTGTGCCACTTGCGCGACCGGTTGCTCGCGGGGTGGCGATGGCGGGAGAATGATCGCCTCGGTCCCCGGAGGAAGCGGGATCGTGGGCCCCGACCCAACCGCTGCTGTTGCACCTTGCTCCGCGGGTTGTCCCGCCGTCGGACCACCTTCTGGTCCGTCCGGAGAAGCGCTCCCAGGCTTGGACGCGGCTCCCGGTCCGCCTACAGTGGGCCCGAGACCCGGGTGCGCGAGCGGTTGCCCAGCGGGCTGCTGGGCGAACTGCCCGGCGGCCGTCGGAGGCGGCCCGGTGGAGACGACCTCCGGTCGCTTCGCGCAGGCGGATAGGAGCAGGAGAAAACCGATCCCCAAAAAGAGAATCGCTCGGATTTCTGCTACCGTGCGAGGGGATCTCCTATGGGAACCCCCAATGGGTCGATTGCTGTTCATAATAGCCTCCTTCGCGATTCGGTGACATCATCGTCACCGGCATCCTGGTTCTGTCGCAAAAGCTTGGCGTGCCCGCGTAGCAGTCAACCCCTTTCGTAGATTTGCTCCGCTAGGTAATTTTCATACCCAAGCTCGCTGATCTTGTGCAGTTGTGCCTCGATCCAGTCAACATGGTGTTCCTCGTCCACGATGATGTGCTCCAGCAGCTCCCGGCTTCCGGTGTCCCCGAGATCGGTGCACAGCCTCACGCCAGGACCCAGCACCTGGAGTGCGGCCATCTCCAGGGCCAGATCGTTCTCCAGTTGCTGCTTGACGTTGTTTCCGATCGAAATCCGATCGTAGCTGGACATATTCGGGGTTCCGTCGAGGAACAGGATGCGATCGATGATCTTATCGGCATGTTTCATCTCATCCATCGCTTCATCCCGGTTCGCCTTCGCCAGGACCTGATACCCCCAATTCTCACACATCTTGGCGTGCACGAAATACTGGTTGATCCCGGTCAGCTCCTTCCGGAGCACGTTGTTCAACAATTCGGTGATTTGCGGATGTCCCTGCATGTCGCCTCCTCATCCCCATTGAAACGGAAGCAGATTTGTGCGGCATTCCCGTGGATGACTGAACACCGATCATATCATGTGAAGTGCACAAGCCTTTCTGGGCAGAGCCATCATGAGGTCGCCAGCACGATCACGCTGGCCACCGCGCCGAGGCCACCCAGGTTATGGACAAGGCCACGCTTGGCATCCTTGACCTGGCGCTTGCCGGCCCGTCCGCGAAGCTGGTTCGTGATCTCGCCGATCATCCGCAGGCCGGAGGCGCCGATCGGGTGACCGCACGACTTGAGGCCACCGCTGGTGTTGATCGGCAGCGCGCCTTCCAGGGATGAGACGCCTTCTTCAATGAACGTCCGCCCCTCGCCCTGTTGGCAGAACCCCAGGTCTTCATAGGTCACCAGCTCTGTGATGGTGAAGCAGTCATGAAGCTCGGCGACATCGATCTCCTTGAACGGGTCGTTCACTCCGGCCTGCTCGTAGGCTTGCGCCGCGGCTTCCTTCGTGGCGCGGAAGGAGATGAAGTCGGAGTCGGGATCGAAGGCCAGTTCGTCTCCCACCGGGTTGGCCAGGCCCAGCCCCTTGACAAGGATCGGCTCTTTGCTGAACGTCGGGGCGAGATCGGCCCGGCAGATGACCGCCGCAGCCGCCCCGTCGGTTTGGGGGCAGCAATCGTAGAGGCCGAGTGGATCGGCGACCATCGGCGCCTTGAGGTACCGCTCCAGCGTGATCTCCTTTTGGAAGTGGGCCTTGGGGTTCAGGCTGCCGTGGCGGTGATTTTTCAACGCCACCTTCGCCAGGGTCTCCCGGCCGATCCCGAAGCGATCGAAATAGCGGGTGGCGAAGAGGGCGAACATACCGGGCGCGGTGACCCCTTTGCCGTGGACCGGGTGGCCGGTCTCGGCCAACTGGCCCACCAGGCTCTCGCGGGCGGTGACGTCGCGCATCTTCTCCGCGCCGACCACGAGGACGAGGTCATAGGCGCCGGCGGCGACGGCAAAGCAGGCGTTTCGGAACGCGTCGGCTCCAGTGGCGCAGTAGTTGGCCACGCGGCTGATCGGGGCGTGGTAGAGGCTGAGGGCATCGGCCAGCGAGGCCCCGGCGTTTCCCTGGTAGCCGCCGGAATCCGGGAAGCACGTCCCGAGCCAGGCGGCCTGGATCTGAGGCGGCGAGACGTTCGCATCCCGAAACGCCTCGTAGGCAGCCTCCACGATCAAGTCCGAGTATCCGTGCTCGAAGTGCTCGCCGAACTGCGTCGCGCCCACGCCGATGATTGCAACCCTGTCTCGGATGCTCATCGTCTCATCCCTACCTCATGGCGGCGGTCCTGTTCTTATCAGCGGCGGCGATATGTTGCGCCGCGGCTCATGAGTCCAGCCCGATCGATCTGGCCTTCCAGAAGTAGTGGGTGTACCCCTTCGACTTGTGGAATTTTCGGAGCGTCAGTTCCACTTCCATCCCGACCCGGAGCGTCTCCGGATCGCAATCCGCCATCTGTGTAAAGAGCCGACCCCCGCCGTCCAGATCGACCACCGCCATCACCGTCGGCGACTCAGGCCCTGGGTAGAGCCGATCTGTAGTGAAGGTGACAAGTCGGCCTCGCCGGCTGAGCTTGTGCGGCTCAAAAGGATCCTTGGTTTTACACGTCGGGCAGACCCTCCGCGCCGGAAAAAAGACCGCCGCGCACTTCGTGCACCTGACCCCGTACAGCGCCAGATTCTGCTTGCGCTCACGCCACATCATGGTGAGAGAGCTGAATGGTTCGACCTCCCACACGCCGTGCTGGCTCTTCACGAGATCCCGGTGCGTGAGATAGGTCTGGTAGCTGGGAAGGGGTCGTCCATGGCCGATAAGATCTCGCCGCGTTCGGGACCGGTGCGCCTCGATCTCGTCGGTCACAGAGAGGAGGAGGGCGTCAGCCCCGCTACCGTAACTCAAGACGACGATCAACTGCCCGGACTCGGCCTTCTCAAGACAGGTCGCCAACAGGAGCAGAGGCGAGGCGGCTCCGGTAAAGCCGACGGAGAGCAGGAGAGGGTCCTGGAGAAAGAGAAGCGGGACCCCCGAGGCTTGGGCGAGGGCGGTGTAGCTGGGGAGGTCCGGCGCGGGGCACACCACTCTGGAGACCTGGTTGGGGTTGAGCTTCGCCTTATCGAGCAAGCCCCGCATCGCCTCCAGAAGGATTCGTTGATAGCCGTAGGTGGCGGCGAACTTCTCGTCATCACTCTGGATGTAGAGATTCTGACTCTGCCGCCAGGTGCCGGGGAACTCTTCCGCGATGGAGTAGGTTGCTTCGACTGTGGCGAGCGCCTCGCCCTCTCCGACAACGAAGGCGGCGGCCCCATCGCCGATGAGCGCCTCGGCCGTCTGTCCCGGTTCGGCCAGGCGACGATCCGCCGCGGCTACGAGGACTGACCACGCCGGGCCGCCCTTGATCGCGTCGAGAGCCGCCAGCAGCGCTGACGTCCCGGCCCGGAGCGACCCCGCGAAGTCCGCCGTGCGGATCTCGCGCGGCAGATCGGCGGCTGCGGCGATGACGGTTGCCGCCTGGCGCTCATGGTCGGGCGCGGTGGTGGAGGCGAAATAGAGGCCGTCCGGCCGCTGTCCTTCGGACTGGGCGAGGCAGCGGAGGCAGGCCTCGGTTGCCATGGTCACGCTGTCCTCGTCGAAGTTCGCGACGGCTCGCTCTCCGACTGCGTAGGGCGGGACCATAGGTCGGCCCCAGGCCCTGCCGATCTCGGCTCGGGAAAGCCGGTGGATCGGGACGTAGGCGGCGTAGTCAAGGATGCCGATCATGGGTATCCCTGCGGCGTCTCGAGACCGAGCCGGTTGCCCGTCGGTCTCCTCACGATCTTCGAGAGCCCGACCCGGTTGTGTGCAGCCGAGTGCCGTGGGAAAAGCCGTGGGATCTTGAACTTCCGCGTCGAGCCGCGGGTCCTGAGGTGCCGACCTGCATGGAATGCGACCGGGTCAGCGGCAATGTTGGAGTTGCTTTGCACGACGAAGAACCCCTCAGTGGGCACGCCACGTCGGCGGAACGAGGGACAATCGATGCGGTGAGGCCAACGCGAGGGACGGCTCAGATGCTACGCAAAAAGTCTCGCGCCTCGTCGTAGGCGGGATCGATCTCCAGGGCCCGCTTGGCGCAGCGAATCGCCCCGTTGCTGTCTCCCAACTCCTTCAGGCAGGCAGCCTTGTGAAGCCAGGCCCCCTTGCAATTGCCGTCATACCGGAGGGCCTCGTTGAAGCAGGAGACCGCCGCGGAATGCCGCTTCTGATGCAGCAAGCAGACTCCCTTGCTGTGCCAAGCCTCCAGGAGTTTCTTTGGGTCTTTCATGTCTTTAATCGCCCGATCGAGCAGCTCAACGGCGTAGTCGAACTCCTGCATATGCATCAGGGCCTTGCCGTTGCTCAGGGCGATGTCACCATTGGGCGCGCCTGTAGGTCCGGCGACCTTTGGGGCGATGGTGCCGGCGGCGGAGAGCCCCGTGAGCGTGAGGTACGAGTCACCCTTCATCGAGAAGAACAGCTCCTCGGCACTTGCTGCCTTGGCCGTGACCCGATAGAGGTGACCTCTCACGCCCTTGTGGCGAAGCATATCCTCGAATCGGCTGTCTTGCAGGTCGCTTGCGTAGCGCAGTAGCAGGTCGGAGTAGAGCTTGCCCAAATGGAGGTTCCGGAGCCGCTCCTTCTCCTGGCTGGGGAGCAGGCGGCTCTCCAGTTCCTGCCACGCGGAGAGGAAATAGTCTGACGGCGCAAACAGGGCGTGGGAGAGGGCCGAGGGAGAGACCGCTAAGAACTTCGGAAGCCAGGATCGATCCTCCTCAGAGAACTTCACGCGGAATCGTCCCTCGAGATGCGGGACCAGGCCGGCAACCAGCATCTGGACCGCAAAGTTCGACCGGAGGAACTTGAACCGTTGGGGGCTGTCAAGGAACTGACGGGCGAGGCTCAGGAAGACAGTGAACGCTGGCTTGATCGAGTATCGGTCAAATCTCCATCGAGGCTGACCTCCGGGCTCTGCGACAAGGAACCCTTCATACAGAAGCCCCTGCATGACCTCTCGAAGATCGTTGAGGGGCTCTTTCGTCTCTCGCCCAAGTGACTCGAGGTTCTTCTGTCCGGACTCCGCAAGGGCGAGGAGGATCTTCTCCCTCGCCTGCAGGTTCAGCAGGCGCTTTCCCTTCAGAGAGCCATCCATCCGCTTGATCGCGTGGGCAACGCGCCGGGAGACCGGCGATCCGTGGGCATCAAAAACGACGTAGGCAGTCCCCTTCTTGGCATGGGTCAGGAAGACCCAATAGAACCTTCCTGTGACAAAGACTAGGCTCTGTGCGCCTAGCTCTGCCATGACGCGCCCCTCAGTCGCGTGGACGATCTGCTCCGGGGAGGAGACCAACTTGGCCCGCCGGAGCAGAGCGCATATCTTCTCAAAGCCAAACAGGTGATAGTCGCCCTTGACAGCAGGATCGAGGCGAGAAAACCAGGATGTGGCGGTTGAGTGGAACCCGAATGGGGAGAAGAAGGCGCCGGCGAGTCGCTTATCCCGTCGTCGCTCCTGGACGTATCGCCGGTGAACCTTCCGCAGTTCGTCCAGGCGAATCTCGCGGGGTGTGGTTCGACCATGGCAATGCAGACGATGAGACCCGGAACGGTGACGAGCTTTCAGATCGACGGTGAGGGCGGTGGTGGACAGCCTGGCACGGAAATCGAAGTAGCCGAGTTCGTCGAGGAGGTCCTCTGTCAACTGCCCGAGGGCAATCGCCTTCTCTTTGTTCGAGCCAGCCAGGATCTTCATGCCCATCGCCTCAACGGGCGATTTTGCCTTTGTCCTCGGCTGTTTCGATGCCACCCTCGAAAGTCCTCCTTACTGAATCGGGCCTGGTGGCCCCCGTATTCAGAGATGTCCTAACATAAATGGATGCAAAGGTCAAGCGCGAAGTTCGTCGCCGCGGCCTCTGGCGCGCCGAGCTGGATTGACAGTTCCCGAGAACTTATGCTACGTTTAGCCAACAGTCGGCCGGGGAACAGATTCATGAGATACATGAAATAGTCTGTATAAACTATTATGTATATTGATATGAATGAGAAATACCTGGTAAATTCTTCTACGCTGCATTCGATCTTCCTGCGAAGTCGCGCTCACGCCTTACAGGAAATCGAGGCCGAAATCCGGCAAGAAAAGGCCGAGACCCTACGTCGGGCCGGCGAACGACTGGAAGATGCCTTGAACGCGCTGGAGAGCGCGCGGGCGGCGATCGGTGGGATCGAGGGGCGCGAGCAATTGGCTGCTCGTCTGGTGGTTTGTCGTGACCTAGCCCATCTTGCCTATCAGTACCTGATTATTCAGAGGGAGGCGGTCGGGGTGCGGAGCCACCTGGACGTGGAGCGGAGCTATAGAGTCTCGGAGCGACTGGGATGAAGGTCCGGGTCAGGTGTTTCGCGGCCGCTCGCGAGATTGTCGGGAGCGGGGAACTCGTCGTTGACCTGCCGGAGGGCAGCACACTGACACAGCTATTCGACCAAGTCCAGGGTCAATTCCCGCGATTGCAGGGCTTGGCTGGTTCGCTCCTCTTCTCAGTGAATCGCGAGTATGCCCCCTCTGACAAGAGACTCTCGGCCGATGATGAAGTGGCGTTGATCCCGCCTGTCAGCGGAGGCGCGGATGTTTGACATCACCGACCGTTCGCTTTCGCTCGAGCCCCTTGTGAGTGCCGTCACTCGGTCGAGTTCGGGCGCTGTGGCCAGCTTCCTTGGCGTCGTCAGGGAGCAGACACGGGGCCGGCAGGTCCTCTACCTGGAATACGAAGCCTACCGGGAGATGGCGATCCCGAAGATGCGAGAGATCGCCGATGAGATCCGCCGGAAGTGGAAGGTGGACGAGATCGCCATGGTCCACCGGATCGGACATCTGGAGATCGGCGAGGCGAGCGTGGCCATTGCCGTCTCTGCCCCCCATCGCCACCAGGCCCTCGCAGCATGCGCCTACGCCATCGACCGACTTAAAGAGACCGTGCCGATCTGGAAGAAGGAGGTCTGGACGGACGGGGAAGAGTGGGTCGGCCCCGCCGCCTGTGATGGCGGAGTTGCGGGTAGCGAGTTTCGGGTTTCGAGTTAAAGAGTGACGTCACAACGGACCTTCAACTCGGAACTCGAAACGCGAAACGCGAAACCGTGACGGTCAGGCCCGATACGCTTCAGCCTCGATGATCCTTCCGGCGATGGCGCGCCTGAGGCGGGTGGTGTTAATGGGTGTGGAGCGGGTGAGCTTCTTCAGGGCGCTGAGCTGTGTCCGCAGGGTATCTCCTTCTTCCATCGAGGCCAGCGCCTCCTTGGCCAGCAACTCGATCCGGTTGAACGCGTCGTTGTAGTAGACCTTGACCATGTCAGACTTGGCCTCTGCTGCCTTCTCCCCGTTGGCGGCCGCTGACTTGAGCGCCCGGAGCAGCACGCTCTCCATGGCGAAGAGCTCGATCGTCAAGTCGCTCAGGATCCCCAGCATCTCCTGTTCCCCTTGCAGGTTCTCGCGGTACTTCTGCACGGCGGCGCCGGACACCATCAGCGCGATCTTCTTGCTCAACTGGAGCATTCGGATCTGGTCCCCAAGCGGGCCCTTGGGCGCCTCGTCCTGACCGGGGCTGTAGGAGAGCAGGTCGGCCATCAACTTCTGCGCCGCGATCAAGAGTGGAAGGCGTCCCTGCAAGGCTCGCCGGAAGAGCGTGGCGGGGATCAGCAGCCGGTTGATCTCGTTGGTCCCCTCGAAGATGCGGTTGATCCTCGCATCCCGGTAGATCCGTTCGGCGGGGAAGTCCGCCACGTAGCCGTAGCCGCCGAAAATCTGGACGGTCTCGTCGGCCACGTAATCGAGGGCCTCGGAGACATACACCTTGTTGATCGAACACTCGACTGCGTACTCCTCGACACCCTTCGCGGCCTCCAGCCCGGCCGCTTCGCGGCCCTGATCGATCCCTGACAGGATTGCCTCGATCAAGCCACCGGTTCTATAGATGATGGACTCCGCGACGTAGGTCCGGATCGCCATCTCCGCCAGCTTCTTCTGGATGAGGCCGAACGAGGCGATGGGCTTCCCGAACTGGGTCCGCTGCTTTGCGTACTTGACCGACTCACGCAGGGCCACCTTGCAGGTGCCGAGACACCCAGCGGCCAGCTTGAACCGGCCGATGTTCAAGATATCGAACGCGACCTTGTGCCCTTTGCCGATCTCGTACAGGAGGTTCTCTACGGGGACCTTGGCATTGTCCAAGATAATGCTCCGGGTGGAGGTTCCCTTGATCCCCATCTTCTTTTCTTCCGCGCCCAAGGTGACGCCAGGGGTGCCCCTGTCGATGATAAAGGCGCTGAACTTGTCACCGTCCACCTTGGCGTAGGTGATGTACAGATCGGCGAACGCCGCGTTGGTGATGAACTGCTTCGTCCCGCTCAGGATATAAAACTTCCCGTCGGGCGAAAGGACGGCCTTCGTCTTCGCGGCGAGGGCGTCGGAGCCGGAGCCCGGCTCGGTGAGCGCATAGGAGCCGATCTTCGCCCCGGTGGCCAGGAGTGGCAGGTAGCGCGCCTTCTGTTCGGCATTGCCAAACCAGGCGATCGGCAGCGACCCGATCCCGACGTGATCGAATACGGAGATGGCGAAGGACCCGCCTTCGATCAGCTGTTCGGCAATGACGACCGAGGTGATCAGGTCCAGCCCCAGCCCGCCGTACTTAGTCGGAAGGTCCACCGAAAGGAGCCCCAGTTCTCCCGCCTTCCTGAAGAGTTTCACGGTTAGGTCCCAGTCCTGGTGCTCGATCTGCTCGGTCTTAGGCTTGACATCAGCCTCGACAAACTCCCGCGTCACCTTCCCCATCATCTTCTGCTCGTCGCTGAGGTCTTCAGGTGTGAAGACATCCTGGGGAGGCGTCTCTTGAATCAGAAAACTGCCACCCGGGATAATGTTTTTGTCTGTCACTGCCATTTCGTGATCCTCCAAAGATACGTAAGACCGTCCGAGGTGCGGGGTGCGAAGTCCGAGGTGCAGGGTGCGAGGTGCGGAGTTCGAGAGCACGAAGACCGAGTCGCCAACGGGAGAGTTGCTCTCATGCGCGTTCAAAGATCGCGGCTGCCCCCATCCCTCCACCGATGCACATCGTGACCATCCCGTAGCGCGCCTTTCGCCGTTGCATCTCGTGGAGCAACGTCGCAGTGAGTTTTGCGCCGGTGCATCCCAGGGGATGCCCCAGGGCGATTGCGCCACCGTTGACGTTCACCCGTTCGCGCGGCAACTGTAACTCGTGAATGACCGCGAGGGCCTGGGCGGCGAACGCCTCGTTCAACTCGATCAGATCGAGCTGGTTCAGGGAGAGGCCTGTCAGCCTCAGGGCCTTGGGGATCGCCTCGACCGGGCCGATCCCCATCAGGTCCGGCTTGACGCCGGCGACGGCAAACCCCCTGAACAGGCCGAGCGGCTTCAGGCCTAACTGCTGCGCTTTCTCCTTTGACATCACCACAGTCGCGGCCGCGCCGTCGCTCGTCTGAGACGAATTGCCGGCCGTGACAGTCCCATTGGCGTGAAAGGCCGGCCGCAGCTTGGCGAGCGTCTCGGCGGAGGAATCGAAACGCACACCTTCGTCGGTGTCAAAGAGCACCTCCTCCCTGACGACATGCGACTTCCCGTCGCCGAGAAATTCCTTCTTCACAACGGTCAGCGGCACGATCTCGTCCCTGAATCGCCCCTCCCGAATTGCGGCGGCGGCCCGCACGTGGCTCTCGTGGGCAAAGGCATCCTGCTCCTCCCTTCCGACGCCGTACATGCGGGCGACGTTCTCGGCGGTGATCCCCATCGACGTATAGACGGCGGGATACTGCTCCGCGAGGTAGGGATCGGGGGCGTATCGGTTGCCGCCCATTGGGACCAGACTCATGCTCTCGGCTCCACCGGCGATGATGACGTCGGCGAACCCGGCCATGATCCGCTCGGCGGCCGTGGCGATCGTCTGGAGCCCGGAGGAGCAGAAGCGATTCACGGTCTGCCCCGGAACGGTGTCGGGGAGTCCAGCCCGCAGCGCTGCGACCCTTGCTATATTCAGCCCCTGCTCTGCTTCGGGGAAGGCGCAGCCGATGATCACGTCCTCGATCTCCTGGGGCTTTAGGCCCGGGATGCGCCTCGTGAGCTCTCTGATGACGGCGGCCGCCATTTCGTCCGGGCGCGTCGCTTTCAGCATGCCGTGTGGCGCCTTCCCCACCGGCGTCCGCCCCGCCGCCACAATCAACGCCTCGCGCATCTCCCTACTCCCGGCAATATGTCCTCTTTACTTCGCACCCCGCACCCTCGCACGTCGCACCTGCATCAATTTCTCAGCGGCTTGCCGGTCGCGAGCATATGCTGCATCCGCTCCTGCGACTTCCGCTCGCCACAGAGGCTCAGAAATGCCTCGCGCTCCAGATCCAGCAGGTACTGCTCGGTGACCATGGTCCCCGGCGTGACCCTGCCGCCCGCAAGGATGCTGGCCAACTTCCTGGCGATCAGCTCGTCGTGATCGCTGATGTAGCCCCCCGATTTCATATTATACAGTTGGGTCTCCACGGCGGCGATAGCTCGCTCCCCGAGGACCGTGATGTCATCCTTCGGTCTTGCTGCCGCATACCCATCGGCGACCATCGCCAAGGCCGTCTGCTTTGCCTCGTAGAGCAGGCGATCCTGGTTCATCACGAATCTGTCGGTCGGCCGCAGGTACCCGAGCCGCTGGGCATCCTTGGCGCTTGTGGAGACCTTGCCGAACGCGATCGTTTCGAAGGCATGGCGGAAGAACGGCAACAGGTCAACCTCCACCTCTGCCGGTATCCCCTCCATGCTGCGGAGCAGCATCTCCTTGCAGCCGCCCCCGGCCGGGATCAACCCCACGCCCACCTCGGGGAGCCCGATGTAGGTCTCAGCGGCGGCGCGGATCTTCGCCGTGTGCAGACAGACCTCGCACCCGCCACCGAGCGTCATGGCAAATGGCGCCGCGACGACGGGCTTCTCGAATAGCTTGATCCCCATGCTGGCGTGCTGGAAGGCGCGTACCATCAGGTCGATCTCGTCCCAGTTCTCGTCCTGCGCCTCGAATAACAAGGCCATCAGATTGGCACCGACGCAGAAGTGTTTGC
This sequence comes from Candidatus Methylomirabilota bacterium, assembly GCA_016207095.1. Lineage (GTDB taxonomy): Bacteria > Methylomirabilota > Methylomirabilia > Methylomirabilales > Methylomirabilaceae > Methylomirabilis. Next base: position 27,496 of record JACQQF010000096.1, read on the forward strand.
CCTGGTTCCCGATGACCAGCGCGTCGAATCGCTCGGCGCACAGCTCCAGGCTCGTACGCGTCATCTGGACGATATCCGGCCCGATGGCATTGCTCTTGGAGTGGAATTCAAGGCAGGCGACGCCGTCTCCGAGATCGACGAGTGAGGCGCCGGCGTTGCGGGCGACCACGCGCTCACGTTCATGGAGCGCCGGAAGGAGGATGATCTCGGGTCGCTCCTGGATCTCGACCTTCTTGCTGGTTGCCAGGTCGAAGCTATATAGCCGCCCCGCTTCTTCCCGGTAAAAGCTGGCATCACCGCTCCCGAGGAGCTTCGTCACTAGAGGGGGAAGCGTTTTCCCCTCCTGCTCCATTCTCTTGCTGGTCCTCTCGACGCCGAGCGCGTCCCAGATCTCGAAGGGGCCCAACTCCCAGCCGAAGCCCCACTTCATCGCCCGGTCCACGCTCACGATGTCATCCGCGATCTCTGGGACGCGGTGCGCGGCGTAGAGTAACGTGTCTCGCAGGGCGTGCCAGACGAAGCGGCCCGCTCGATCATCGGCATAGGCCAGCGCTCGAAGCCGCTCCGCAGCGTCCTCGATCCCCTGGGTTGCGTCGAGCGACGGGATGGAGACCTTCCGCTGTGGCCGGTACTCCATGGCCTTGTAATCGAGGGCGAGGATCTCGCTCCCCTCGGAGCCCTTCACTCTCTTGTAAAATCCCTGTCCGGCCTTTTCGCCCAACCAGCCGCGCTTGACCAGCTCCTGGAGGAAGGGTGGAACGGCATAGGCCGAGCGCTCTGCATCGTCCGAGAGCCCTTGGGCGATGTTCGAGGCGATGTGCGCCACCGTGTCCAGACCGACCAGGTCGGCGGTCCGCAACGTCGCGGTCTTGGGCCGACCGATGGCCGGTCCGGTGAGCCGGTCCACCTCCTCGACCGAGTAGTCGCCCTCTATCATGATCCGCATCACCGTGAACAGGCCGAAGGTTCCTATCCGGTTGGCGATGAAGTTGGGGGTGTCCTTGGCGAAAACGATCCCCTTGCCGAGCGCCCGCTCCCCGAACTCCGCCATCGCCTGCATCACCTCGGGCAGCGTCTCAGGGCCGGGGATCAGTTCCAGGAGTTTCATGTACCGGGGTGGGTTAAAGAAGTGTGTGCCAAGGAAATGTTGTCGGAACTCCTGAGACCGTCCTTCCGCCAGCGCCAGGATCGGGATCCCGGAGGTGTTGCTGCTGACGAAGCTTCCAGGCTTCCGGTTCACCTCGACCTTGGCGAAGAGCGCCTGCTTGATCTCAGGCCGCTCGGCCACTGCCTCGACGATCCAATCGGCCTGAGCGAGCCAGCCGAGGTGGTCTTCGATGTTCCCGATGGTGATCAGGCTGGCTTCTTTGGGCGAGAAAAACCCCGGTGGAGAAGCCTTGAGGGCGGTTTCAAGGCCTCTGGCGGCCAGACGATTTCGGAACGATGGACTTTCCCTTGTCAGCCCCTTGCGGCGATCCTCCTCGGAAAGCTCCAGCGGGACGATGTCGAGGAGAAACGACGGGATCCCGGCGTTCGCGAGATGCGCGGCGATCGCGCTCCCCATGACCCCTGCCCCCAACACCGCCACCCGCTTGATACGAACGGCCATCGTGTCTCCGACTCCAGCGCTGTCATTGCGAGCACATTCGCAGAGTCTACACTGAGCGAGGCGAATGTGCTCAGTGTAAACTCCGCGAGGCAATCTCACGGTCCTTTGCTATCTAGAATAGTGGACGGGTCAGAGGTTGTAAAGGCGAATGAGGAACCCAAGAACAGAGATAGGCTTATGAATGCCCTGAATTGTCTGTCATTGCGAGCACCCGAAGGGCCCGCCCGGTCTTGAGAATGTTGACCACCGCATTGTGGCCTCCATCGGGCGGGACGGGCACCGCGCGAGAGATCTCTCGCGTCCGCTCTCAGGACTGCGCGTCGCGGGCGGCGAGGGCGAAAAACGAGTCTGTACCGATTCTGATGCAACCTCTGGCCGGTGTTGGCTCAGCACGGGCGGTTCGGTCCTCGCCGAGTGTTGGGGCCGGTGAGACGCAGGGAAGCGCGGAGCGACGACCTAGGCGGGCTGGGCGCGGGCCTATTGGGGTTTGTCCGGGCCGGTGAGGCGCAGGAGCAGGGCCTCCAGGAGCGGAAGATGGCGCGGCAATCGGCCAAACACGGTCTTGGCGAGTTCCTCGTCGTAGGTGTGGGCAGTGAGGTTGCGGTCCTCCAGCATCGCCAGCCATCCGTCCTCGTCATCGATCCAGGAGGCGGCGAAGGCAACCTTCAGGCATCCCTTGGGCGATTGGCACTCTAACCCCTCGGAACGGGCCCGCTCCTGCACGGCCTTCCAGGCGAGCTCGAAGCAGAACTCGAAGCGTTGAATGGCGGCGTCCCGGCTCAGGGCCGTCTCGGGGGTTTCCAGTGCCTCCCGGAGGCGCGCGATGGCTGACCGCAGGCTTCCGAGGCGTCGGGTCATAACGTCATCCCGTTGCTGACGACCTCTGCTCGAAGCGCGCTTCCGGCCGCGCTGAAGTCCATCAGGTCGATCTTGTAGAGCGTCGGGAGCTCCTCGACGGCGCCGCGCAGCTCGGCCATGACTTCGGGCGGGATCGGCGTGCCGATCGACACCGCGATGTCGAGGTCGGACCTCGCGGCGGCGGCGCCTCGCACCCAGGAGCCGAACCAGACGACTCTGGTGCCCCCTCCAAGGATTGCTCGGGCCAGCTTCGCGACTTCCTTGGCCACTTCAAATGGACGTTGTGCGGTGTGCACGGTCATGGCCTGCTCCTGCTTCTCGACGGGCACAGTATTGCGCGTGAGCGGTGCACGGTCAAGCAGAATCAATCCGACGCATGGGATCGCGGCGACGCCGCGCCGTCCTTCTGTGACGGAGCCTTGGCCGGGAGCCAGTTGTGGCTCAGCATGGGCCGTTTGGTCTTTGCCGATTGTCGGGGCAGTTGGAGCGCGGAAAGACGTAAGGAATCGGGCTACGCGGGGTGGGACCGACGGCGAAGGGCGAGGAGACCCCCACCGACCAGGAGCGCGACCATGGCAAGCTGGGCCCACTCGGAGAGGGTGGGGATGGCGGCGGTGGCGATCGTAAACGTGATGACGACCTGCCCGTCGCCGGCGTGATTGCCCTGCGTGTGACTGACGCTACTGGCACCGACAGCCGTGAACGAAGAACCACCGCCGCCCCCATTGGCCGATTGTTGGTCGCCGCCGCCGCCGCCGCCGAAGTAGCCGCTACCGCCGCCGCCGCCGAAGATCCCTCCAGTGGCTCCGCCGCCACCGCCCACGCCGAGTGCTCCGGCAGAGGCCGTGCCGGGATCGTTTTGACCGGCGGCTCCAGCCGCGCCCCCGCCCCCTTGCGTTCCACCACCACCACCGCTCCCGCCGTTGGCGCCGGTAGCGCCGGCCGCTCCGGTCAGGCCGCCGCCCGCACCACCGACTCCAGTGCCAGGATTCTGAGGTCCGGCGCCGCCACCGCCGCCCCC
>JACQQF010000098.1 GCA_016207095.1 Candidatus Methylomirabilota bacterium
CGATGCACATCCCGATCCGGTACCAGAGCCGGTCGCTCTGGCCGCCGATCATCATGTACCCGTCCCGGCACGGGTTCCATTCGTACTGGTTCAGGTTGGGGTCCCAACCACCTGTCCGACCCTTGATGCTGGTGTTAAAGCCGTACCAGGAGATATCGAAGTCGAGGATGTCCATCAGGGCCTCGGCGCCGGTGACCTCGATGAACTGCCCCTCGCCGCTGACCGCATCTCTCCAGTAGAGCGCCGCCAGGATGTTGACCCCCGCCTGCTCACCGGCCACATAGTCGGCAAGCCATACGCCGTGCCTGCTGGGGTCACCCCCCTTGCCCCTGGGGAGCTGGTCCTGGGGGAAGCCGGTGCTGTGGATGTAGGCACTCGATGCACAGCCGAAGGGCTCGAGCTCCCACTGCCCGTGCTTCGAGGTCCTGTCCTTCATGGGGCCCCACGACCCCTTGAGACCGACCCAGCAGTAGACGAGCCTCGGGTTGATCTCCCTGAGCTGCCTGTACCCGATACCCAGTTTGTCCATGTACCCAGGGAGCATCCCATCGACTACGACGTCGGCGTGCCGGGCCAGCCTCTTGAAAACTTCCTGGCCTTCCGGGGTCTCGACATCGAGGGTGATGGAGTGTTTGTTCACCATCTCGCTGATGAAGTCGAGCCCGCACTTCTCGCCGGTCTCCTTGTCGGCGAGCATGTACTCCTCTCTCCCGAAGGGGGTCAGATTCCTTAAGGGGTCTCCCTTGGGCGGCTCGATGGCGACCACTTCGGCCCCCGCCTCGGCGAGCAGGGAAGAGGCGAACTTGTGCCCCAGCCGCCAGAGACCGATGTCGAGGACCTTGGATCCCTGAAGGGCCTCCGCTTTGCCAAAGCCGTACTCGAACCTGACGTTATCCTCTAACCATTGGCCGAACTCCTCCGCCTTCCGCTTTGCGTAGACCTTCTTCACTTCTTCTGGGGAAGGAGGCGGCGTTACCGGCCAGGGCCGTATCTCAGGGGTAATTAACGCTAGCGTATCCTGTCGGCTGTTGATCTCGACATTCCTCTTTTCCGGCATTTTTGCACCTCCGTCAGTATTGAGTATTACCCGCCGCTTCTGTCGTCGTCGGCACCTGTTTCGTATCCCTTACCTTTGGTCTGCTCGGCTTGGAATGTTTTTTCCTTTGCTCAACCCCCTCTTTCTCTTTGTCTCTTTTCTCCTCCTTTTTCGTGAACGACGCGGCACCCCTCACCTTTTGAGGTCAGAGATCCCTGGCGTCCTCCGTTCGGGCCGCAGTCCTTCGGTGCGACGGAGGCTAGGAAGCATAAAGGTCCTCGGCCATCCTTCTAAACAGCTCATGGACGAGATCCTGCCAGAGCTTGCCAAAAGCTGCTTGCGTCACGATGGCCCGCTTTAATTCTTCAACCTTCGGACACAGCTCCCCGTGAGAGCAGTACCCCTCGATGAAATCCAGCCTCATCTCCTTAAGGACTGCAGCCAACTCCACCTGGCAAGGTCCATCGACGAATCTCAACGATGCCACCCATTGTGGCGATCCAGGTCGATCGAAGTGGTGGCCCTTCCCTTCAGTGTCGTAGCACATTAGGGCAAGGGCCACTGACTTCACGATCCTGGGGTACTCCGGCCTTATTTTGAGGTAATGAAATTCGCCGGTCATTGATTCCAAAGAACAAGGATGAGGGCGCCCCGGGCGCAACAGCTCTGCTAGTCCCCTGCTATCTAGTCGGAACTCCTGCCCTTCATAGCCTTCGGGAAGCTCGCGTTCGGATTTGCTTTCCAGATACTCGCTGTAATCCGTTAGCGTCATCCACCGCCCCTCGAAAATGCATCCTCCGGGTTCTTCGTAACATTCCCAGCCGTTGGGGTAACACCGGAGATCTTCATTTTCCCGTAAAGAGAGGTCCCAATAGACGCAATACGGCTCGCCATCAACGTGCTCCAAGTACCTGCACGGCTTCATGTTCACACCCATTCTCCACCGCCTCCCGCGAGCGACATTCACCAACCTTGACCCTGCCCGGTCGGTGTTCCTCAGTCATGCGCAACGTCTTCGCGTCCTGCAGAGGCCCTCGTTTTCCTGAGCGCTTGGTTGATGAGGTCGCGGGGCCAATCTGTCTCAATGTCATCTCCTTACCCGCGGATTGAGGCAGAATATCCAACCGTTTGCAAACCTACTCCCATTATTCCCAGTTAATGGTGCTAGCAGGTTCCGCGCCAAGGCTGGGCAAAACAAGCAACAACGAGGACATGGCCTTGTAGGTCGGGCGTGCCGGAGGGTCATGTGGGGCAAAGTGCCCGTCCAATAACCACTTGTAAGAATGGTGCCTGATAGTGATTTAATCTCGGAGAGCCGACTTGGGCTGGTCAGAGCAAAGATACGAATAACTTAGGCGGCAATTCGTTTGAGGAGTGAAACAAATCAAGGACGGAACTGCTCCGTTTGAGGAACATCCGAAGGGCATGCTTACCTTTTTGGAATCTGATAGCGTTTCATCTTTCGCCAAAGTGTGGTCCTTCCAACCCCTAGCGCCTTGGCAGCGTCAGACACCTTTCCCTGGCATTCCGCAACCTTCTTGATGATCTCCTCCCTTTCCCTTTCCCCAATGACATTCACTAGGAGCTGCCCGAGGCCATGGGGTCTTTCGCCCTTCCCCTTGATCCAAGAGGGAAGCGACTGAGGGAGAATGGTGTCGCCGGCCATCCGAACCACGGCGTACTCGATAGCGTTCTCCAGCTCCCGCACGTTGCCAGGCCAGTCGTGCTCGATCAGAAGGTTCATGGCCTCGAGGGAGACCTTTAGGGGTTCCCCTTGGGCTTTGGCAGTAAGCCTGTGGAGAATAGTGTTGACTAGGAGAGGGATGTCCTCCTTGTGCTCTCGAAGAGGCGGGACCATAATGGGGATCACGTTCAGGCGGTAGAAAAGGTCCTCCCTGAATCTTCCTTCTTGAACGGCCTTCTGAAGGTTCTGGTTACTGGCCGCGATCACACGGACATCGACCTTGGTCGTCTTGGTTCCCCCAACCCGTTCAAACTCCCGCTCCTGAAGAACCCTCAGGAGCTTCACCTGTATGGAGAGGTTCATCGTGCCTACCTCGTCCAAGAAGATCGTTCCCTTATCGGCCAGCTCGAACCTCCCTGGCTTATCTCTGATGGCCCCGGTAAAGGCGCCCTTGACGTGGCCGAAAAGCTCGCTTTCCAAGAGGCCTTCGGGCAAGGCAGCGCAGCTCACCCTGATGAAAGGGCCGCCCCTCCGATGGCTCAAGGCGCGGATGGTGGAAGCGATGAGTTCCTTGCCGGTTCCGCTCTCCCCCTGTATCAGAACTGTAACATCGCTTTTGGCCACCAGCTCAATCAGCTCGAAGATCTCTTGCATCTTAGGGCTTCTGGCAACGATGTCCCCAAGCCTTTCTCGTCGTTTCTTTCGGAGGAGAGTCCTTATGTTATCCTCTTTCCTTGCGATTTCTTCCTTGCTCCGCTCGAGGTCGCCCACGAGCCGGAGGACATGGCTGATATCCCGGATGCACGCTACCACGCCGATTCTCTCCCCTGATCCGTTCTTCAGAAGGGAAGTACAGATGGAGACCGGGAGGCGACGGCCTTGCTGAAGTTCCAGGTGCACGTTGAAGTACACAGCAGTCTCCCCCTGGTCCAAGACGGCCTTGATGGGGCAGTTCTTGCCCCAGATCTCGCACTTCAGTACCTCTGCACAGCTTTTCCCGATGGCCTCCGCCTCGGTGATCCCGATCATGGCCTCGGCCGCGGCGTTCATGCTCGTGATCATTTCTGCGGCATCGATCGTGATGACCGCGTCGGACATGCTCTTGAGGATGTCGGCGAGGTTGAGCGGAGACCACTTGAACCGGTCCATGGAATTTCCTTGTTCTAGACCCCTATCGGCGGTGTCCGTTTGGAGCAACTCGCCGAACGGGACAGACGCTCCATTATTTGTGGAAAACATAAAATGCTTCCGGGTGGATTCGGCGCCCCGTGATCTTGCAGGGGGGAGTTGAGGGCGTGATGGCCAGTCGAGAGGGCTTGATGCAGGTTAGATCAAGTACGTTGAAACTCTCGGTCGCCTTGCTGTAGGCGTCCAGCACCTTCCCCAAGTATGTTCCTGTGTCGAGGGCGTCGATCTACTCCCTACCGAAAGAAGAGACAACTTCGACTCCTAGCCTTGCACTCCACATAGCCTGAAAACAGCAACGCCCTCTTGGGCCAAGCTCTTCCCAAGAGGGCGTTGCTAAATAGTGCGCCAACAAAACTGGATGGGGTGCAATAAACTTCCCGCTCACCCCGGGACCATCACAATCACCTTTTGCAATTTCCGACATAACGATCTCACACCCTCACCAAGGTGTCAAGCTCTTTCTGAGACGGCGCTCGGATACGCCCGGGTCACTCCGAGAGCCAAAGCCGCATGCCGTCCTTGGAGCGAAAACGGCCCGCAGAGTACGCAGCTCTGACTCTTCTAGCGCAGCTAAAATATAATATAGAATGATTTGAAATGGCGGGGCCGACGGGACTCGAACGGGACGACCTTCCCGTGTCCCTCAGGCGCGGGGCGAATGTATTTGGCATGTTTGACAAGATTACAGAAAGACATTTCACCTTGACACTTGTATAATTGAAGATATATTGTCTCCTAGAGGAGAAAGACGTGGTCGAGCAGCTCGTCATCAATGTCGGCAGAAAGATCAGAGAGCTTCGCCAACAGCGAAGACTGTCTCTCCGCCGACTCAGCGAGATGGTTGGAGTCTCCCCCAGCGCGATCCAGAAGATCGAGCAGAACCTCATCTCCCCGACCCTCGGGACCGTGCTGAAGATCGTCAAGGGATTAGGGACGACCCTTCAATCTCTCCTGGACGAACAGATGGAGACGAGGGATGTGGTCTTCCTCCCGGAGGAGAAGCGGCGAACCGTCTCCGTCCCTGACCTCAAGATCAGCATCCAGTCGTTGGCTGATGGGCTGGCCAATCAGGCCTTCAGCGCGGTCCTGCTGACCATCCCTAAAGGCGCCCGCATGAAGGAGCGGGATTTTCAGCACCAGGGTGAGGAGCTCCAGTTCTGCATCAAGGGGAAGGTGAAGTTCACCATCAGAGACGAGACATATCTCTTGGAGCCCGGCGACAGCCTTCGCTTTGCGAGTTACCTCCGCCACTACTGGCAGAACGTGGGTGGCACACAAGCGCAACTTCTCATGATCTGCGCGCCGCCGATCCATATGGGGAGAAACCAAAATGAGGGGTAGGGGCGTTGTGCGGTACCGTATGGAGGCGTGATCAGCGATGATTCGGAGAGCTGATGGGCCATCCCCATACGCCGCGCTTACGTACCCCCACATCCGGGAGCTGCACGATTGGATCTACTTCGGGAGATGGCGGGGGCTGTCCGGCACCGACGCTGACCTGGAGCAAGTATGGCAGCAACTCCAGGAGTATGTAAAGCTGCTCGAGGCCGAGGTGGGTCCCGATGCCCCGTCGGACCAGCGGGACTATCTGGGCAGGGCGAGGTCGGCTCTGGCCCTCTCGGACCCCCGCACGAACCATGGGTCAGAGCTCTTTCAGGCCATCAATGCCACGCTCTCCTATGGGCATAGCGTGCTGAATCTGCTGCTTCGTTCCCGGGGGGAGGCAAGCCATGTGTCTCGGGACTTTGCCCTCTACTACGACTCCGCAGGCAATGTGGACGAATGACAGGCGGAAAGCTGCAGGTGCTCTCTAGAGGGTGCACGGAGGGATGTCATGTCCCAGGAAGAGATCCTTAGTCGGCTGAACGAGCTGCTCGAGGCGGAGCGGGCAGGGGTGGAGGCGGCCGCAGGACTGGGGTCGGCTGGCTTGAAGAGTTACACGCGGGATGACATCAGAAAGTTCGGCGAGGATGAAGGCTGGGCGTGCTCCGGACTGCGACGGGCGATTGTTCGCTACGGCGGGATCCCCTCCGGCGGATCCGGCGATTTCGGCCGGAAGGTTCTGGCCCTCGAGAGCGAAGCGGACCGGCTGAACCTTCTCGCTCGCGGTCAGGCGTGGGTGGTGAAGCGAATCGATGCGCTCCTGGCCTTGGAGCTTGACCCGCACACCCGGGATTTCTTGGTGGAGATGCGTGAGATCCACTTGGAGAACCTGGACCTTTGTAACCGCCGGGCTGAGGAAATCGCCGCGCCGCCAAGCCCCCCCTATCGAGGCTTGCTCTACGCCCATCTTCAGGAGTTCCACGACCGCCTCTACTTTGGCCCATGGCGAGGCTCCTCGGCCTCTGCTCGAGACGTGCAGCGAGCCTACCACCAGCTTGGACGCTACCTCGATGCCTTGGAGCAGGAGGTGGCGAAGGCTGCCTCGGTCGAGGCAAAGACATATCTCGAGAAGGCGCAGGGGGCCCACCTTCGGGCAGACCCAAGGTCATACCCGGATACCGCTACACTCAATCTGGATAATACCCTGTCGTACGCCCATCGGGCGCTCAACGGTCTCTTGCGCAGCCAGGGGACACCGGGCCATGACCCGATGGACTTTGAGTCGTTCTATGACATCGTCGAGGTCCCGTTCCGGGAGATCATCTGAGCGGAAAGGGCAGGCGAAGGCGCACCGATGGCATGTGAAGAGGCGCACTGACGACAAGGGAGGTCAGCAATGGATTTTAGCTTTACGCCGGAACAGCTCATGTTCAGGGAGGCTGTGAGTCATTTTGCCAAGAAGGAGTTGGAACCCTACGTCAAGGGTATGGAGGCCACCGACCGCTTTCCGGTGGAAGTCTTCAAAAAGCTGGGCGACCTTGGGTACCTGGGGGTTCACTTTCCTTCCGAATGGGGCGGGGCAGACGCCGACTTCATCAGCTTCTGCATTGTCATAGAAGAGATCTGCTACGTCTCTGCCGCCATCGGAATCAACGTGCTGCTCCACAGCCTCATGGCAAGCGCTCCCATCTATCTTGTGGGCAGCGATGAGCAGAAACAGCGCTACTTCTTGCCGGCCATGCGGGGAGAGAGGATCGGGGCCGCGGGACTCACCGAGCCGAACGTGGGTTCGAGCGCGGGCGATATTGAGACAACCGCCCAGCGAGTGGATGGGGGCTGGAAGGTGAGGGGCGCCAAGATGTTCACCTCCAACGGCCCATACTGCGACTTCCTCACCCTTGTGGTGTCCACGGACCGGGAGAAGCGACACAAAGGGATCAGCCTCTTCGTCGTGGATAGCGCGACCCCGGGCGTGGTTTTGGGGCCGAATATTCCCAGGATGGGGATTGCCGGAGGGGAGGCCGGGAGTGTGACGCTGGAAGGTCCTGTCTTCCCGGAGAAGAGCCTTCTCGGGGAGGCGGGTAAGGGATTCTACTACCTGATGGAGGCGCTCAACCCTACGCGCGTCGCGCTGGCAGCCGGCTGTGTGGGGCTGGCCCAGGCCGCCTTTGATCACGCCCTCCGATACGCCAAGGAGCGGAAACAGTTCGGACAGCCGATCGGCAAGTTCCAGGGGGTGAGTTTCAAGCTGGCCGACATGGCCGTTGAGATCGAGCTGGCCAGATTGATGGTCTACAAGGCGGCGTGGCTGGCCGACCGGAAGGAGAAACTCGTCAAGGAGGCCGCCATGGCGAAGCTGTATGCCTCCGAGATGGCGACTCGTGCGGCCCACCGGGCCCTCCAGATCCATGGAGGGTACGGGTACGCGAAAGAGTACCCGCTCGAGCGGTATTACCGGGACGCGAGGCTCTTCGAGATCTTCCAGGGGACGTCAGAGATACTCCGGGTCATCATCGGGGGACAACTGGGTCTCTAGATCAGGAGCGCGAAGACCCAGATCGGGCGCCCACCCATCACCGGGCCAGACGAAGGACCTCCCGCACGAGTTTCTCGATCCCCTCGGCTGCTTCGGAGATCCGGTTGGCCAGCATGTAGGCCGGGGTGGTGACGAGCTTATGCTCCTCGTCCACGATGAACTCCCGGACGGGGCAGGCCTCGTGCTTGGCGCCCATCCTCTCCAGGGCGGCCGCGGTCTTGGTGTCCGTGCCGATCGTAAGCGTGGGTCCCTGGTTTCCCAGCGCTTTGGAAAGGATCGCCGGAGCGATGCAGATCGCGCCGATCGGCTTCTTCGCCTGGTGCATCTGCCGGATGATCCGCGTGACCTCAGGGTGCAGGGTGCAGTCGGCCTCCTTCATGGCGAAGTCACAGAGATTCTTGGCAGCGCCACACCCGCCTGGGAAAATGAGGGCATCCAGCTCCGAAGCCTGGGCTGTGACCACGTCGCGGACCTTCCCGCGGGCGATTCGGGCCGACTCGACCAGGACATTCCGGCGCTCGCCGGGGCTCACCTGGCCAGTGAGGTGGTTCACGACATGCGCCTGGTCCATGTCGGGGGCAAAGCAGACAATCTCCGCCCCCGTCCGGTCAAGTGCAAGAAGCGTGAGCACCGCCTCGTGGATCTCGGTGCCGTCATAGACGCCGCAACCCGAGAGTATAACGCCAACCTTCATGACAGCCCTCCTCGCGCATCATTCACCATGTGACTGACAGTGGCCGCACAAAACGAAGCGGCGGTTTCTCTCCTGGTGTTGTCCGTGACAATTCCCTCGCAGATGGCTCTTTCGTCTTGACAATTCGCCCATCACAATACTATCTTCCGCCCCAAAGTCAATTGACAAACATTGTCGTTTCGATCGTCTGACATTTAGAGTGCGCCCGAGGAAGGTGAAGGTGATTGAAGAAATCCGGGATCATCTTCGAACGAGGGACAAACGGGATAGGGCGATTCTCGCCAGGTTCACGTGCCACCTCAAGAAGGCCGCTCGCACGGGATGAGTTCCCCGCAATATCTCTTGTATCTGCTCTCGGTTTTCCTCCACCTCCTGGCCGCGGCGGTGTGGATCGGCGGGATGGCCTTCCTCGGTCTAGTCCTGGTCCCGGTTATCCGGAGACCCGAGCATCGGGGCGTTGCCGCCAACCTGATCCACTGGACCGGCCTGCGCTTTCGTATGGTGGGATGGGTATGTCTCGCCGTGCTCCTTCTGAGCGGCGCTGGAAACCTGGTCTCTCGAAACATCGGATGGATGGACCTGTGGAGCGGAACGCTGGTTCTCGGGCCATTCAACCGGACCCTCGCCTTGAAGCTGCTCCTGGTCACCGCGATTCTCTTCCTCAGCGCATTCCACGATTTTCATGTTGGCCCGCGGGCGACAGAGATATGGCGAGACAAGCCCGACTCACCTGAGGCGAGACGGCTGAGGGTGCAGGCCTCGTGGATTGGCCGTCTTAACCTGGTCTTAGCCCTGATCGTGTTTGCACTAGGTGTGGTACTGGCGCGGGGAGGGCCATAGCAGGTTTTGCAACCAGGGCGCGGACCGGACATGCGCAACCCTGGGTGGTGCCGTCCCGCCGGTCTTGGGCCAACCCGATGACCTTCACACCGGCCTTCGCCACGAGATGATCGTTCTCCACCGCGCTGCCGCTCACCTCGATCGCCCCGGGGCGACCGGAGCAGAACGGAGCGCACGAGCGCATGCACCGGACCCTCAAAGCCGAGGCTACCCGACCACCGGAGCGCCATCAGCGCGCACAGCAGGTGCGCTTCGATCGCTTCTGTCGTGAGTACAACGACGAGCGCCCACACGAGGCGCTCGACTACAAGACACCGGCCTCGCTCTACCGACCGTCCACGCGCCCGATGCCCGTGAAGCTGCCCGCGCCTGCCTACCCAGGTCACTACTTGGTGCGTCGAGTAAGCAATGCCGGGACCTTCCGCTTCCAGACGCGGCAGCTCTTCATCAGTGATACGCTGCTGCAGGAGGACATCGCGTTCGAGGAGACCGCGGACGGGATCTGGTCGATCCACTTCTGCCACGTGCTCTTGGGGCGATCCACGAACGGGACTACGTCATCCGAGCGTAGACGGCAAGTGTCACCCATGTTGCCGGTTTATTCTGTTACCTATCTTCCCGGTTGCACACGCCGTGACGCCGACCTACGTGGCTGATGCCGCCGGATGAGGCCCGCGAGTGCGCGCAAGGCCTCGTTCGCCTCTCTTGCCCCGGGGAACACGGCTGCCACATCAGGGTCGAGGGTTATTGCGACGCCGCCCTTCGCATAGCGGGACGCGTACTTGTTTGGCCGAGCTCGGCTGAAGTCGTACTCGGGAAGGATTTCGTCGACGCCAACCTTACGCGGCGTCGCCTCTCTAGCTCTTGCTCTTTTCATGGTATCTCCGCTCACGGTGTGTGGCGTTCCGTGCACTGATCAGGCGAATCGCTTCGCCACGTTCCGTGAACATGACCGCGAGGAGCCGTTGTCGCTCGGGCTGCCCGAGGAGCACGTAACGGTTCTCGTCCTCCAGGTGGCGTGGACGGTACGAACGATCCCCTCCCCCTTGGATAGGGAAGGGCTTGGGTGGGGGTGAAGACGGCAGATGCCTGATACTCACTCACCCTCCCCCACGCCCCCTCCCACCTGTATAGACTGGGGACATAGGTAACACCTGTTCGGAGACATGGGTAACACCTTTTCTGGCATGATGAGCGTCGAAAGGAGGAACTCTCATGCCCTGGCAGGAGGTGTCCACCGTGTTGTTACGTCAGGAGTTCGTGATGCTCGCGACCGCCGAGGGCGCGAGCGTGCGCGCGCTGTGCCGCCGGTACACCATCAGCCCGAAGACGGGCTACAAGTGGCTGGCCCGGTATCGCCAGCAGGGGCGCGCCGCG
>JACQQF010000100.1 GCA_016207095.1 Candidatus Methylomirabilota bacterium
CCCCTTGGGAAGAAAGATCTCGAGGACGTCGCCCGGCCCGACCTTGTATTGAGGGGTCCCATTCAGCGTGATGAAGGTCTCATTCTCGGTGACCTCCTCCGGGACGTACTGCGCCTCAGGCGGGCGAGCCGGTTCGGGAGGTCCTACCCTTTGGGTGGCACTCGCGATTAATGCAGATGGTTGGACGGTTCCGGGAGGAAGCGATGGTGTGGCGCAGCTTGCAAACAGCCAGATAAATGGAATCAGGATACGTGTGTACGGCTTCAATCGATCGTTTCCCATCCGCCCTCGCCCTGTGGTGAGCCTGTCCTGAGCGGAGCCGAAGGGCCCAATCGAACCGCCCTTGTGCCTTGACCCGTTCGGTTCCGTAATCCTGCTTTTTTGAATTCCCGGGGCCCTCTGCAATTCGCTTCAACATGCCCGAAAGGGAAATCGCTTGACCTGCCCGGGGCTTTCAAGTACAATGACGCAGTTAGCAGGGGGGCTTCGATGCGACATCTCGATGAATTCATCATCAGAACGAGGAGATTACTGCCGAGAGGTCTTGCTCTCTGCCTGGCGGTTACGCTGGCGCTCTGGCTGCCGGCCCGCTTTGCCAGGGCTGCCCCGGCGCTCAACGTTACTCCAACCGGGCTGAGCTTTGTCGCGGTCGAGGGAGCATCGAATCCTTCAATGCAATCGCTCACAATCTTCTCCTCAGGATCTGAGCCTCTCTCATGGTTCGCGGTCAGCAGTGTAACGTGGGTTCAGGTGATCCCCCTCGCTGGCACCACTCCTTCGTCGGCGCTCGTCTCGGCCAACGTGGCTGGGATGACGGCGGGGACGTACACCGGGACGATCTTTTTCACCTCCAACCAGACCGGAACCAACAAGGTTGTGTTTGTTTCACTGACAGTGACTCCGCAAACCCCATAATCCCAATAGTACCCTCTATTCACCCAGCCTCGTACGTCCGCTTATCGGAATTATCGACTGCTCCCCATTTCGGTTAGCTGACCGTTCCCCTGAGAGTCGATTCTATAGTCCATTAGCGTCCCCGTGTAGAAACTGCTATCCCAGGTTGGGGGAACGAATCGATACAATCCCTATTAAGACCCCGCAGTTAAAGGACTAGATAGCGATAGGATATAGCAAGAGGCAGGCCAAGGTCAATCTAAAATTTTGTGCCGATCCGAGATGTCAAGAAATTGCCAGCACTTTCGGGACAGGAGTCCTCGGTTCTGACGCTGTCAAGGAGTCGAACCACGGACCATCCCCCCTTAATCCCTCGGTACACTCGGGGCTCAAGGTGACGGGAGAGGTGAGCCGAGGTCACGTTCCGCTACTCATGCAGGCATCAATACAGAACAGACACCGTAACTACTTGACAGAAGGCGGGGGGAGACGATACTCTGTCTGGTGTATCCTTGGATCTGCAAATTAGAACTGCAAAGAATCATGCGGGGTCCTCTAACATGACGCAAGAAACTTCCTTCACATCGCGCGTCCGTATCCCCGATGGCGTGCTCTCCCGCGATCTCCAAGGGGAGCTGGTCATCCTTGACCTCAAGACGGGGGTCTATTTCGGCCTGGACCCGGTGGGAACGAGGATCTGGCATCTTCTCCAAGAGCATCAGTGCCTTCAGAAGGTTCTCGACTCAGTGGTGGAAGAGTATGAGGTGACAGAAGCAGTATGCGCGCACGATCTTCTCGGTTTCGTTGCCAAGATGCTGGAGAAAGGGTTAGTTGAAGTCAACAATAAGGCGGGTACATAAGGTACTTCAGCTTTCGCCTGGTGAACGAGCCGTCCTGGTTCAAGCCTGGGGATTCTTCCTCCTTGTAGAACTCGCCCTGCGAATCCTGCCGTTCACACGGCTCCTTAGCCTCTCTAATAAAGTGTTCCTGAACCGGAAGGGCGAGGCGGCCTTGGGGTTGGTTCCCTCTGTTCCACGTCTAGCTTGGTTGGTAGAGGTCGCCGGCCGATACACCCCCGTCACAGCAACTTGCCTCAAAAAAGCCCTGGTCCTTTCCTGGCTCCTCGGGAGGAGGGGAACCCAAACGGGGGTTCGAATTGGAGTTGCGCGTGAGAAAGGAAGGCTCAAGGCCCATGCTTGGCTCGATTTGGATGGTCAGGTCATCATCGGCCATCAGGAGCTCGAGCGATACGAGACTCTCCTTCGCGCGTAACGGAACCCGTTTCGGGAATGAGATGAGCGGCATCATCGGCATCTGGAACCTGGACGGGCGGCCGGTGGAGGAAGGCGTGCTCACCGGGATGAGTGCCACGCTGGCGCACCGAGGGCCCGATGGCGAAGAGCTGTGGATCCAGGGGCCGACGGGGCTGGCCTGCAGGCTTCTTCGGGTCACGCCCGAGGCGGCCACGGAGACCCAGCCGCTTGTCCACTCCTCGGGAACGGTCCTGGTCTTCGATGGCCGGCTCGACAACCGCGAAGAACTCCTGGCGAGCCTCACGGCCTCCCCAAGCATTTCCCCTGACTCTCCAGATCCTGCCCTCGTCCTGGCTGCGTACGAGGTCTTCGGGGAGCGGTTCCCCGAACGGCTGACCGGGGACTTTGCGCTAGGGCTCCTTGACCCCAGCCGGCGGCAGCTCCTGCTCGCTCGGGATGCAATTGGAGTCAGGCCACTCTACTACGCCCACCCCCGCAACACATTCCTCTTCGCCTCCGAGATCAAGGCCCTCCTGGTGCATCCCCGGGTGTCCGCTGGGCCCAACGACGACGTCCTGGCCGAGTTCCTCCTTGACCTGCCACGGAACGACCAGGGCCTGACCTTCTTTGAAGGGGTGTCCAGCCTCCCTCCCGCCCACATGGCGATCCTCACCCCCGGGGGATTCGTGACACGACGATACTGGGACTTTGATCCGACTCGGCGGGTGCGCCTTGGCTCCTTCCAGGAGTACGCTGAGGCGTTCCGCCACTACTTCGAGCAGGCCGTTCGGCGCCGTCTCCGCAGCGCGTACCCGGTTGCGGTCTCCGTGAGCGGGGGCCTGGATTCCTCCGCTATTTTCTGCCTCACCGAAACGCTCAGGCGGTCCGAGCCGCGACGCCTACCGCCCCTTTTCGGAATCTCGTACACCTCCGCCGATTGGCCTCACCGGGATGACAAGGATCTTCTCACCGAGATTGAGCGAGCCTATGGTGTCACGATCGAGCGGGTTCCCATGAGTGTGGGACTTCTGGACGGCTCCAGAGAAATGGTGTGGCACCTCGAGGCTCCCTTGCTGGAGGTAACCTGGAACGGCGAACATCTGTTGCTTGATTGCGCCCGCGAGCGTGGAGCCCGGGTGGTGCTCACCGGGCTCTGGGCCGACCAGATGCTCTTCGGCCAGGCATACCTGGTCGATCTCTTTCGCCGTTTCGCGTGGGGCCAGGTATGGGCGCACCTGAAGGAATTTCGTCGCTGGTTTCCCGACGCAGGCCCTAGGTATTTCTGGCAGCAGTTCTTCCTGGAACTAGTCAACTTCCATGTGCCCGAGATGCTCCTTCCCTTGCTTCGAAAACTTCGACTGAGAGCCATGGTAGCTCGAGACACACCAGATCGTCCATGGTACACGGAGGCATTTCGGAATCGGGTTGGCCACTGCGCATCCAAGCAGACCCCCATCAGCGGGCCCTTTGCCACCGCGCACGCCAGATCCCTCTACAAGGAAGCCAGATGGCACTACCATGTCCTGTGCATGGAGTGGACCAACAAGAAGGCGTCCATGCACGGGCTGGAGATGGCCTTTCCCTTCCTGGATCGGGACCTCCTCTCCTTTCTGATGGGAATCCCGGGGGAGATGCAGACCCGGAACGGAGTTCCACGGGCGATCCTGCGCGAGGCCATGCGAAGGGTGCTTCCGCCCCCAATCGTAGAGCGCCGCTGGAGGGCTGATCTCACCGATCTGTTGAGCGAAGCTATACAGAGGGATTACCCCGAACTGGTTCATTGCCTCCAGCCTGATGGAAAGGCTATCAGGTTCGGATATGTGAAGGGAGAGGTGATGAGGGAAGAGCTCGCGCGCTTGGATGAAAGGATTCGAGACCCGGGCAGTGAGTTTACCTCGAGCCTCGTATATCTCCTCGGATTGGAACTCTGGCTTCAAGTCTTTTTCGGTGAAACGTTCGACTTCAAGGGAGGTTTGGCATGTGCCGGGGCAAACTGAGCATAATGACGGAGGGAGAGACAAGATGAAACCCAAGACGACGAACCAGACGAAAAAACCCTATCGTTCTCCCCGCTTGGTGGTCTACGGAGACCTCAGGCGGCTCACGACGGCAAAGGGGGGTCCAAACGTTGATTCTGGTGGTGGCCCGAAGAGCAAGTCTACTACTGGGTCGGCATGAGCTCCTCCGAGGGTCCCGGGGCGACTAGGGGCGACGCCAATAACAGGCCGGTTGATTGCCCTGGCCTGCTAAGGCGGTGGGACGGAGGTAGGGGTCGCTCGGCTGTCCTGAGGGCAAAGAGGTCGCTCTCGCGGAGGTTAGACTTCTCGAGAACCCGGCCCTCGTTGGTCCGGGCGGAAGCGAGGAAAGGCGAACGGTCACTCATGTGATGGCTGAGTGCCATGGCTGGATCTGAAATCGAGCGATACATCCCGCTGCTGCCGGCTTTGCATCGAGGAAGGCTATGAGCGGCATCGTCGGCATCTGGAACCTGGACGGGCGGCCGGTGGAGGAAGGCGTACTCACCGGGATGAGTGCCACGCTGGCGCACCGAGGGCCCGATGGGGAAGGCCTGTGGATGCAGGGGTCAGCAGGGTTGGCCTGCCGGCTTCTTCGGGTCACGCCCGAGGCGACTACGGAGACCCAGCCGCTTGTCCACGTGTCGGGCGCGGTCCTGGTCTTCGACGGCCGGCTCGACAACCGTGAAGAACTCCTGGCGAGTCTCACGGCCTCCCCAAGCATTTCCCCTGAGTCCCCAGATCCCGGCCTCGTCCTGGCGGCGTACGAGGCCTTCGGGGAGCGGTTCCCCGAACGGCTGAACGGGGACTTTGCGCTCGGGCTCCTTGACCCCACCCGACGGCGGCTCCTGTTGGCTCGGGACGCGCTGGGGATCAGACCGCTCTACTACTCCCGCATCTGCGATACATTCCTCTTCGCCTCCGAGATCAAGGCGCTCCTGGCTCATCCCCGGGTATCCCCTCGGCCCAATGATGACGTCCTTGCCGCACTCCTCGCGCGCGTCACAGCTCCGGACGACCAGGGGCTGACCTTCTTTGAAGGGGTATCCAGCCTCCCGCCCGCTTACATGGCGATCCTCACCCCCGAGGGATTCGTGACACGACGATACTGGGACTTTGATCCCACCCAGCGGACGCGCCTTCGCACCTTCCAGGAGTACGCTGAGGCGTTCCGCCACTACTTCGAGCAGGCCGTTCGACGCCGGCTCCGCAGCGCGTATCCGGTCGCGGTCTCCGTGAGCGGGGGCCTGGATTCCTCCGCCATTTTCTGCCTCGCCGAAACGCTCAGACGAGGGGCACCGGAGCACTATCCTCCTCTCCTCGGAATCTCGTACACTTCCAACGACGGGTCACCGTCGGATGAAAACGCGTTCATCATTGAGATCGAGCGAGCCTACGGGGTCGCAATCGAGCGGGTTCCCATGAGCGTGGGGTTCCTGGACAGCTCTAGAGAGACTGTGCGGCATGTCGAGGTCCCTTTCTTGGACGAACAGGGGAACACCACCCAAACATTCCTGAAGACCACGCGGTCGCTCGGCGCCCGGGTGCTATTGACAGGTCATTGGGGTGACCAGATGCTCTTCGACCAGGCATATCTGATCGACCTCTTTCGCCGCCTGGCATGGGGGAGGGCATGGGCGCACTTAAAGGAATTTGGCCGCTGGAATACAGACGTGGATCCTGAGTACTTCAGGCGACGCTTCTTTCTGGACCTCGTCAAGTACCATGTCCCCGATGTGCTCATTCCCTTGCTTCGAAGACTCCAATCCCATACGGCTACAGACAGACCGGATCGTCCGTGGTACACGGAGGCATTTCGGAATCGGATCCGCCGGTGCGCGTCCAAGCAGACCCCCATCGGGGGGCCCTTTGCCACCACGCACGCCAGATCCCTCTATCAGGAAGCCAGATCGCGGCACTATGTCCTATGGATGGAGTGGAACAACAAGGTGGGCTCCATGCATAGGCTGGAGATGGCCTTCCCCTTCCTGGACCGGGACCTCCTCTCATTTTTAGTGGGGATTCCTGGGGAGGTGCAGACATGGAATGGAATTCCTAAGGCGCTCCTGCGCGAGACCATGCGAGGGATACTCCCAGATGCGATCGTTCGTCGCACCTCGAAAGGGGATTTTACGCAAGTGGTCAATGAGGCCATGGAACAAGGCTACCCTCAACTAGTTCACTCCCTCCGGTCGGATGGGATGGCTATCAGGTTGGGGTATGTGAAGGGAGAGGTGATCAGGGAAGAACTCGCGCGCTTGAAAGACAGGATTCGAGGCCCCGATTGCAGTGTGACCTGGAGTCTCTCGGATCTCCTCGGATTAGAACTCTGGCTTCAGGTCTTTTTTGGGGACAAAGCAACTCCCACGAGGGCTGTGCTGTAACGAGTGAGTGCACAAGTTGAAAACTACGGTTAACGATGGTCAAGGGGATAATAGCCAGGATGGGGTCAGGGTTTAGAGCGGGTGGGCAATCCGGGTTGATGCTCTGGCGGGATGACGACACATTGGGCATGCGGGGGCCTCTGCATACATATCGTCTGTACGGTCTTTGGCTCAGGAGCCAGTGGCCGCTTCCCTATCCTGAGGGAACAGAGGCAGGTCTCACAGAGATTGAACTCTTTAAGGGCTCCAACTTTCTTTTCTCGGAGGCGGCTCGGGAAATCATGATACAGGCTGACGCGAAAGGATGGTTCCACCACGCTCGCCTCCAAGATGGATCGACCTATCTCCGATGGTCCGGGCTCTTCGAGTTCCTGATCTCGGCGGACGGCCGCAGGATCGCCGGTCGCCCCGTCAACGGCGTCACCGAAGAGGCCTTTCATGCGTATCTGGTCAGCCAGGTGCTCTCCTTTGCCATGGTCAGGCAAGGGATCGAACCCCTCCACGCCACCGTCGTCGTGGTGGACGGGCAAGCGGTAGCATTTCTGGGGGACTGCGGCTATGGCAAATCGAGCCTTGGTGCTGCCTTTATTCAGGTAGGGCATCCCTTGCTCACCGATGACGTGCTTGTGGTTGAAGAAAGGGATCATGGATTCGCAGCCTATCCAGGTCCCCCGCGCATCAAACTTTTTCCCGAGGTCGCGAAGACCTTCCTGGGGGACCGTGTCGGAGGCACCCCCATGCATCCTCAGACCCCGAAACTCGTGATCCCCCTGGACGCCTTTCTATCCTCGCAAGCTGTTGTGCCGCTAAAATCGATTTATGTCCTCAGGCGGCCCATTCCCGGTTCCCAGGGCAATAAAGTTACGATCAAGACGCTTTCTCAGCGGCGGGCCTTCTTGGAGCTGCTTAGGAACACTTTCAACACGGTTATCATCGAGGGCGAGCGGTTAGAGCGCCAGTTCAAGATGGCCACCGTAGTTGCGTCCAAAGTCCCCATCAAGTTGCTCTCGTATCCCAGGATCCTCGCGTTGCTTCCCTCGGTACGCGAAGCCATTCTGTCAGACCTTGGGCGCGACTGATGTTTTTCCCGTGTTCGGATCCCCTGTTTTGACCCAACGGCATGAATCATATGGCGCATCGGATGGCAAGAACCCGCACTGAATTTGGCACTGCATCAGTCAACAGCAGCGTTCGAGCATTTATGGCTGATCTGGTCGGGGCAGTCTCCTGGAGGGTCGGACTGACTCTGGGGTTGATGGTCTGCCTTAGCCTGACCGAAGGCTTTGGGCTGTTGCTGCTGGTGCCGCTTCTACAGCTTGTCGGCCTGGATGTGCAGCAGAGTTCCCTGGACGGAATTGCTCAGTTCTTCTCATCCGCCTTTACAGCCATAGGGATGCGCCCGAATCTGATCGTAGTGCTCGGTCTCTATGTGCTCGTCATCAGCATGCATGCGCTTCTATATCGCTCGCAGGTTATCCTCAACTTCACGCTGCAACATGCATTCGTGGCTTCCCTGCGGCAGAGGTTGTACAGGTCCATTGCTGAGGCCAACTGGCTCTTCTTCTCCCGAAGCCGGGCCTCTGATTTCATGCATCTGTTGACCACCGAGATGGAACGGATTGGTGAGGCGACGGATCACCTCTTGTACCTGATTGCTACCGGCATGGTAACAATCCCGTATATCGTATTTGCATTGAGGCTCTCGGCGGTGATGACGGTTCTAGTGTTTACGTGTGGTGTCGGGTTGATGTGGTTACTCAGAGGAAAAACACGAGTCGCGCGTGTCGCTGGGGAAGAGCTTTCAAGGGCAATGAGCAGCCTGTACGCTTCGGTCACTGAGCACCTCGGCGGCATGAAGACAGCCAAGAGCTATGGCGCCGAAGACCGGCACGCGGATCTCTTCGCCACGCTGACTGAGCGGGTCCGTCGAACATACGTCCATACAGTTCGCAATGGAACTGATCTTAACCTTTGGCTCGATATCGGTTCGGTGTTGGTGCTCAGCCTCATCGTGTATATTTCGTTTGAAGTTCTGGCCATCCGCACCGCCGAGGTGCTCCTGTTACTCTTCTTGTATGCGCGAATAATGCCGAAGTTTTCCAACATGCTACAGAGTTATCAGAGCTTCGTGAATCTGCTGGCGGCATTTACCGGGGTCAAGCAGGTGCAGGTACGCTGCGAGGCAGCGGCTGAGCCAAGGGCCGAGCGGGTGGAGGATTTTAGACTTCGGCAGGGGATTCAATTCGGACAAGTCTCCTTCGGTTATCGGGATAACGGTAGCGCCCCGGTAGTTTGGAATCTTGATTTGATCATCAAGACTGGACAGACCACGGCGATCGTTGGCCCATCCGGCGCTGGCAAGAGTACGATAGCCGATCTGGTGACGGGGCTGCTTGTTCCGGATCAGGGTCGCGTGCTGGTGGATGGGATACCGTTGAGCCCCCAGCGAATGAAGACTTGGCGGGACCAGATCGGGTATGTCTCGCAGGAGACCTTCTTGTTTCACGACACTGTTCGCGCGAACCTCCTCTGGGCACGGACCGATGCGAGTGAGGAGGAAATCAACCAGGCGCTAAGAAATGCGGCTGCCGCTGATTTCGTTTCGCGGCTACACAAAGGATTGGAGACCGTTCTAGGAGACCGTGGCGTGCTGGTATCGGCAGGTGAAAGGCAACGTCTCGCATTGGCCCAGGCCCTGTTGCGTAGGCCGTCCCTGCTGATCCTGGACGAAGCGATGAGCAACGTGGACTCCGAGAATGAGAGACAGATACGAAGCGCCGTAGAACGGCTGCATGGAACGATGACGATACTGGTTATCACCCATCGGCTATCCACCATCCGTAACGCTGATGTCATCTATGTGCTTGAGCAAGGTCGCCTGGTTGAATCCGGGACTTGGGACGCGCTGGTTGCTGAAGATAATGGGCGGTTTCGCGCGTTATGCACATCGCAGGGCATAGAGTGCCCCTCTGCAGCAGAGTTGCTCCTTGCCACAGATCCACCCTTGCAGAACTGACGCATCAGACCTCACTCAATGAGCCCGCCGACAATTCAAAGCTTCCTCGTAGGCCTCCTTCGGTCGCTTCCGATCCTATGGGAGAAGCTCATGCATCCGTTGGTTTGGCCTGTGGATCTGGGGCCGGCTGAGCTACTCCAGGAGGGGATGGCAACAAAGTACAATCAGGAGCAGGAAATCGGATACTTTTCAGAGCAGGTCAAGGAAGGACTTGACGAGATTGAGTGGTCGCTCGTCGATGGTCCAATGGCTAAGCGAGGCCGGGTGCTTGATGTGGGCTGTGGCGGAGGGCGGGAGGCGATCGCGCTTGCCAAGCTTGGCTACGGTGTCGTTGGGATTGACATCGCTTCGCGGATGATCGAGACAGCCCAGAAAAAAGCCAGTCAAGAGGCGCTTAATACTGTGTTCATGACGCTGCCCGCCCACGAAGTCACGCAGCGGCTCGGCAGCTTTGATTATGTCCTCACGACTCCTGGGTTCTACCAGTGCATCCCGACGAAGGAACTGAGAATCCGGACGTTGCAGGCGCTTGCAAGTGTCCTCGAACCAGATGGGAAACTATTTCTATCCGCTCCCTGGATGTTGGCTGGTTACCGGTATGGGCTGAGGGCTCACCTTGTTGATTGGCTGCGCCAGCTACGCCGCCTAATGCCGGGAGAGGTTCTCGTGACGGAGCCGGGTGATCGCCTCCTTGGCTTTGTCAGCCCTGTCAGCGATCCAAAGCTCCCGGTGTTCCATCATATCTTTTACAGACGAGAGACCATCGAAGAGGAAATCCGAGGGGCTGGCTTGTATGGTGAACCGCTTCGGAATGGGATGTGGTGGCAGTTGCGGAAGAAATGAACGCGATTCATCCCCTCTTGGTCAAGCTCCTTCGAAACTACCATGATAATAGTGCGTTTTCGCTCAACACAGAGGAACACGACTGGCCAGTAATAACCCGGGATGCGGCTCGTCATGGGCTGATGCAGTTCCTTTATGACTTGCTTTCGAGACCGGGTGTACGGAAGGGAATACCTCCGCAGCTCTTAGAGAAAATCAAACGGGAGTGCTTTCGCCTAGCAGCGTCCAACCTCATGCTGTCGGGTGAGCTAAGGGCGATCCTCCGGACGTTTGAGGAAAGACACTTGCGGTGTGCTCCCTTGCGTGGTCTAGCCCTGGCCGAGCTTCTTTATGGTGATGTGACAGCCCGTCCGATGGGGGACATCGATCTCCTTGTGCGCAAAGAAGACCTGCCCGAAGTTGCTGAGGCGCTGAAGGGTCTGGGGTTCCAGGAGATGGACCGCCGACCGGGATTCGCCGCAGCCTTCTCTTATACGCTCAAGTTCGTGAAAGACCAACATGGCTGGGTCATTGTGGAGCCCCACTGGTCGATCGCCTACCCCCCATTTGCCGATCGGGTTGATATGGACCAGGTCTGGAAGCGGTGTGTGCGGGGCCAGGTGGTTGGTGTGGATACATGGCTCCTAGGTCGCGCGGATCTGCTCGTACACCTCTGCTTCCACCTAATCCACCGCGGTGATACCGCACCGCTGCTTTGGCTCTATGAACTTGATCGCCTTCTCCGACAAGAGAAGGCCGCACTTGATTGGCCACAGGTGATGTTGCTCGCTCGGGAGACGGGCTTGGCACTGTTTCTCGCGGAGGTCTTGGGAAAGGTCAAGGGCCTCTTCGATTCCCCGATCCCCGAAGCGGCATTATCAGGACTCAACGCTCAGTTCACGCCTGCCCCTGCACGAGCGGTCGAAAGTCGGGTGGTCCGCCTGCTGGCGGGGGGGTCACGCGTGGACGGCCGGGAGAGCTTCGCACTGCTCTTTATGATCAAGGGCTTCCGGGCCAAGTTGCACTATGCGTTTGCCCTCCTGTTTCCCTCGCCCCAATTCATGCTTCTCCACTACGGACTGTCCAGCCGCAAGCAGCTTGCCCTTTGCTATCTGACCCGGGTCGTTCGCCTCTGCTGGGAAGGGTTGAAGGGGGTCGGGGGCCTGCTTGTCTCAAGCAGGACACCTCAGCAGTCGCCGCCGCGATAGCGGCCGGCAGATGGTCGCGCGCCGCCTGGGACTCGAAGTCAGGATTCCCTCCTCAGGAGGCGCTTTGCCTCGGCTAGGGATGACTTATGCCATGGCATGCAGGATACCCACCAAGAGTGGAGCTGAGACACGATGGAAGTTGGGATGGTGGTGAATGAAGGGGGATGGCGTGCTGTGTTACTTCGTTCGCGCTCCCTCGGTGGCCGGACCGGTGATGTGCAGAAGGATCTCCTTGTTTAGATCGATCACCTTCGGCTGAGGGAGCTTTGCCCTGGAGGTGTCGTACCAGACCTCGAGGACTGGGCGAAGCGGGTTGTCCTTGTTCGTGGCAATCACTTGCCCGACCTCTTTGGAGCTCAGGCGGACCCAGCTCCCAACGGGGTAGCTTGATAGGCCGTTGATGAACGCCCTGAGAATCGTCTGGGAGAAACGACCCCGCTCGGTTTGCAGGATCTCCTTCAGGGCGTCGATGGGGGTGACCCCGTCTCGGCCCGCGCGCCCATGGGCCATCGCCTCGTAGATATCGCAGATGCCGATGATCTTGGCGTATTCGTGAATCTGATCGCCGCCGAGGCCATTGGGGTAGCCTGATCCGTCTTCACGTTCGTGGTGCTGGAGGGTGACGTCGGCCAACCACTCCCAGTCCGGCCCGAGAAGTCGAAGGATCTCCCATCCATTGAGGGCATGCTCCTTAATCTGTTCTCGTTCGTTCTTGGAAAACGGTTCCGGCTTCGTGAGCATGGACTCGGGAAACCAAGTCAACCCGATGTCATGGACCATGCCGGCAAGCGCGAGTTCCGTGAGTTTCGTCACGGGATACCCCAGCGCATCCCCAAGCTTCAGCGCATAGATGGCGACGTTCAGGCCCTTGCGGGCCAGGTTGAGCGTTCCAGGATCCCTCTTGCCGAGAGTCTGCTGCATGAGCGTACTTGGTCGTGGGAGCGAGTCCTTAATGGCCCGTTGCAGATTCTCTCTCACAGAGGTCTTGGCGAACCGTTCCGCCATCTCAGCCGCCGGCTCAATGGCCAACGGTTCGCGGCCGCTGGCGTGCTGGTAAATGGTCCCGAGGGTCTCTTCGGCGGCGGCGTACAGCTCGTCGGGGCTGTCGGCATGACCTGGCGCAAAGATGCTCGGTTCCTCGGGAAGCGGTGGGACGTCCTCCAATCGGGCCTTCCAGGTATCTTCCTGAAGGCCCGAGGTCTCCTCGCTGGTGTCGAGCTCGGGCTCCGCCTGGCCGCCTGTGCGGGGGGCGAACTTTTTCGGGCGAGGGGTTGCGGACTTCTCCTTTTGCTGGCTCCGAATCAGATCAGCCATCGCAACGATGCGTGGGGCTTCGGGAAGCGGCGCGGCGTCCTCCAGGAGGGCCTTGGAGGGATCTTCCTGAAGGCCGGAGGTCTCCTCGCTGCTGTCGTCGAGATCGGGCTCCGCCTGGCCGCCTGTGCCTGGGGCGGGCTCTTTCGGGCGAGGGGTTGCGGACTTCTCCCTTTGCTCTTTTTGCTGGCTTCGAATCAGATCGACCATTCTCATCGTTGAAACCCTTGAGGCGAGGCAAGCGCGTGGGGCCTCTTAGCCCCCCTTGGCCAGAGCGGCTTCCACGAGCGTCTTGTCGATGACGGGGGCCTTCTCCTCGAATCCGACAAGGAGACAAAGATCGCAGATGCTGTTGATCCTCCGGGGGATCCCTTCCGAAAGGTAATAGATCTCTCGGGCTGCCCCCGTTGTGAAGAGTTCCCTATTGGCCCCGGCCTTCCTGGTTCGGAAGGAGATGTAGTCACTGGTTTCCTTCCGGGTCAGGGCTCGCAAGCGGTATTTGATGGCAATGCGCTGATCAAGCGCAGGAACTTTCTTGATCTTTTCCTCAAGGTCGGGCTGACCGATCAGGATGAGGGTCAGAAGAAACCTGTCGTTCAGTTGGAAGTTCAAGAGCAGGCGGAGTTCCTCCAGGATTGCCTTATCTTCCATGACGAGGTGGGCTTCATCAATGATCACGATCGTATCCCTCCCGCTCTTGTAGTTGGCCATCATCCGGTCGTTAATCGCATGGAGAGAGTCCACCTTCTGTTTAGGGCTGTTTGGCGTATCGCCCTCAAATTGGTAGACGATCTCTCTGAGGAACTCCTCTGGCGGGAGGATCGGCGAGGTCACCAGAGCCGGATCATACCGTTGGGAGGGCAACTCTTTGACGAGCGCTCGACTGATCAAGGTCTTTCCACATCCGATGTCTCCACTGAGTACAGCGGCACCCCGCCGCCCCTGGATGACGTACATGAGACGCATGAGGGCTTCTTCATGTTTGGCGGAGGGGAAGAGGAATTCCGGGTCGGGAACGTTCACGAATGGCTCCTTTAAAAGCCCCCAATACTCTAAGAACATCTTACCCGACTCTCCTCTTTCACACCGTGGCGATCTCGGTGGACGCCTTTCGCACTATCGCGCCGTCAATGACAGGTCGCTGGGACTCGAAACCTTCCAACAAACAGAAGTCGGCCAAGTTGTTGATGTTCCGAGGGATACCGCGGCTGTACTGCCAGATCAATTGAAGTGCCTCCGGAGAAAAGATTTCGCGCTCGCCTCCTGCCATCTGAAGGCGATGCTGCAGATACTTCAGCGTTTCCGCCCAATTCAACGGTCCCAGATGGTAACGAATGGCGATCCGTTGGTCGAGCTGCCGATTCTGGGCCACCCGCTCCTTCAGTTCTGGTTGACCCAAGAGAATCAGGCTGATGAGATAGCGGTCGTTGAGCTGCAGATTCAAAACCTGACGGAGCTCTTCGAACACCTCGTTGTCACGAATGCAATGAGCCTCGTCCACGATAAGGACTGTTTCCTTCCCGGTGGCTAGATTCCCGGAGCATCGAGAGGTCAGGGCCCTCCACAGTTGCGCTTTCGTCCGGCCTGGCGCTTCAATACTAAACTGGCGGTTGACCTCCTGAAGAAACTCGTCCCGAGGAAGATCGGGATTCGTGATCAGGGCGACATCATACTTGTCCTCAGTCAACAGGTCCATAAATGCCCGAGCCAGGGTGGTCTTACCACATCCGATCTCTCCCGTTAGCATGGCGGCCCCCTTCCCATGCTCAACGGTGTAGAGGAGTCGATTCAGGCCTTCCTGGTGCATTGCCGATGGGAAGTAGAAGGTTGGGTCCGGAACATTCTGGAACGGAGAAGCCAAGAGACCCCAGTATTTTTCGTACAAGCGACATCCTCCCTATGAGAGAACAGAACGTGCCGGGGCCTTACCTCTGACTAACTACGTTCCACTGCTCTGTTCGGATACCTCTTACGTCATTGGAGGCGGCATAGATTCCCACCACTGACAATTGGGTCATGACATGCGCGAGTGATAAAGGTGACAAAAATAGCCGCACCGCCTCTTAGATACCCCTGGCAGCCCGGCTATCTTCAAGTCAGTCACTCATAGACCCGTAGCTTTGCGCCCCGTCCTCGCGGACGGTTTGCCTTGTCGCAGGGTTGCTGGCCCTTCCCTCTGCATCTTAACCGGAAATTTAACCGGAAATTTGCCCTCCCCAAGGTGAACTCACTGACCCCCGCAGGACCCTCAACCTAAAGCGAATACACCACAACCGCCGGATTCTGCGCCCTTGAAGACCCGACCTTCATCAAAATTTATCCAATATACGTATTACGAAACCGCTGGTCTTGTCAAGCGAAAAGGGCTTTTTCCCTGTAAGTAGTTGTCCTTTACCAGGGCGATGTCAGAAATTATTTTGTTGACGCCTTGCTCTCATCCCCTCTCGCTATCATATACCCAGGGTTAAACCCTTGGAGCAATATACCATATTTTATGTAAGATAATGACAGAATAAACTCCTGGAGTTCCGATGGTATCCTGGAGCCGAGCTTCCAGGAGGGACTGCCCTACATGGGTAAGGTGGCCCGCTTTGAGGATGAATCGCGAGCCTTGACCCTGGCCTATGTGCAACTCCTGGAGGGCCGAGCGAACTGGCAGTGCATTACCCCGAGCCCAGGGGATCCTCGCGATTATGCAAAGGCGCCTACATTTTTTTCTTGCAATTTTGTCAAAACGCGGTATAACGCGTTTGAACATTGGCGCGCCACGGAGGTGGGGCATCGACTAACAACTCTCGTGAAGGGGGGTAGATCGTTGCAAGCACTCGGGAAACACCTGTTGGTGGAACTACACGGTTGTAACCCAGAGTTGCTGAAAAAAGTTGACGTTGTTAAGGAAATCCTAGTTTCAGCGGCTAAAGCCTGCAAGGCGACGATCGTTGATACCTCCTTCCACGAGTTCAACCCCTTCGGCGTGAGCGGCGTGGTGGTCATCGCCGAATCCCACTTCTCGATTCACACATGGCCAGAGTATCGGTACGCGGCGGTCGACATCTTCACCTGTGGAGATGTGATCAAGCCCGAGGAAGCGGTGGACTACATCGCCGCCCGGTTTCGCTGCAAGAAGCCGTCGTTGGTCGAGATGCGGCGGGGCATCATCCCCGGGCACACCGGGAAGCTTGCCCACAAACTGTCCGTGCCCGCCGGGAAGCCTGTCGATGCCGATCAAGAACTTTCGCTGGTTCATTGAATCCCTGAGCCCCGAGGAGGGGCACCTGCACGGGATTCGACGGGTTCTCTTTTCCACCCAGACCCCCTTTCAATCCCTTGACATCTTGGAGCTGGGCAGCTACGGGAAGGCCCTCGTGCTCGACGGCAAAATCCAGTCAAGCCTCCTGGATGAGTTCATCTACCACGAGAGCCTGGTCCACCCTGCCATGCTTGCCCACCCCGCCGCGAAACGGGTGTTCATCGTGGGTGGGGGGGAAGGGGCGACACTGAGAGAGGTGCTTCGGCACCCCACCGTAGAGCGGGTCCTCATGGTGGATATCGATGAGGAGGTCGTGAACCGGTGCAAGGAGTTCCTGCCCGAATGGCACAAAGGCTCTTTCGACGACCCCCGCGCCGAGGTTCGCTTCTTGGACGCGAGGCGGTACTTGGAGGAGACAGAGGAACGATTCGATGTGATCATCATCGACATCTCGGAGCCGGTGGAGGAGGGTCCGGCCTACCTCCTCTTCACGAAGGAGTTCTATCAGATCGTGCACCGCCGGTTGACGGATCGGGGAATCATCGCCCTGCAGGCCGGTCCTGCCAGCATCTTCGACCTGTCCTGTTTCGCCGCCATTCACCAAACCCTGCTGACGGTCTTTCCCGTCGTGGCCCCCTATTGGGCCTGCATTCCTTGCTTTGCCCTTCCCTGGGGATTCTCGGTCGCCTCCAAGCGTCCGGATCCGAGGCAATTGGGACCTGATGTTGTTGATCGGCTCATCGCCGAGCGGATCACGGCCGACCTGCGGTACTACGATGGCCTCACGCACCAGATGAGCTTTCTCCTCCCGAAATACCTGCGCCAACGCCTTCTCGAGGAGAAGCGCATCATCGAGGATAATCATCCCCTCTTTACCTTTCACTGACATGACAGGGTTCACAGTTCACAGTTCACAGTTCACAAAGGATCTCGCTCCACGGGTCGTCCCGATCGCACTCTCGTCCCCCCGCACCCCGCACCCTGCACCCCGAACGCACTTCGCCTGTCTCCCTGATGGTCCCCGAGCGGCAATACAGAACCCCCCTCTTCGATGCGTTGGTCAGCCTCGCGGAGAGTCGAAAGATCTCCTTCCATACCCCTGGCCACAAGAGCGGCAAGGGGATCTCAACGCGCTTCCGAAAGTTCGTCGGCCCCAAAATCTTCACCATCGACCTGACAACGCTTGATGAGGTCGATTGCCTGCAGCGGCCGGTGGGGGTCATCAAGGAAGCCCAGGAACTGGCCGCCGAGGCCTACGGGGCCGACCACTCGTTCTTTCTCATCAACGGGACCACTGTGGGCAATCATGCGATGATCCTCTCGACGGCCAGCCCGGGGGACGAGATCCTGGTCGCCAGAAACGCCCATAAGTCGATCCTGACCGGGATCATCCTGAGTGGTGCCACGCCGCGGTTCTTCCCGCCGGTATTCGACGAGGGGCTTGGCATTCTGCTGAACGTGACAGGTGAACAGGCCAGGCATGCGATGGAGCTGCATCCGAACGCCAAGCTCCTCGCCCTGACCAGTCCCAACTACTATGGAGTGGCGGCCGACCTGTACGCCATCGTCTCGGAGGCCAAGCGTCGCGGAATCCTGATCCTTGTCGATGAGGCCCATGGCCCCCACTTTCATTTTCACCGAACGCTGCCCATATCGGCGCTCGACGCGGGCGCGGACATCTGTGTCCAATCGACCCATAAGATCCTCGGAGGGATGACACAGTCGTCCATGCTGCATATGAAGGGTCCCGACATCGATCACCCGAAGGTGGTGAGGCTCCTGCACCTGCTTCAGAGCACCAGCCCTTCGTACATCCTCATGGCCTCTTTGGATCTGGCGAGGATGCAGATGGCCACCGAAGGGGAGAAGCTCCTCAGCAAAGCGGTCGATCTGGCAAAGGACGCCAGAGACCGCATCAATCGCGTTTCTGGTCTTTTCTGCTTCGGGGAGGCGCATCTGCCTGAGGGTGGCTTCACGCTCGATGTGACCAAGTTGACCATCTGCGTCAAGGGGCTTGGGCTGAGCGGGTTCGAGGCGTCGGCGATCTTGAACGCCGAGTTCGGCATCCAGGTTGAAATGGCCGACCTGTTCAATATCCTGGTGATCGTCAGTATCGGTGATCGCAAAGACGACCTGGATCGGCTGGTGGGCGCATTGAATAGCCTTGCGGGACGGGGTGCCCGCCCCGCGAATCAGCGACCCACCACCTCCCCCATCCCGCCGATGGGCCACCGGTTCCATCTTCCTCCGAGGGATGCCTTCTTTGCCCCGTCGGAACATCTGCCGCTGGCAAAAGCGGAGGGCCGAATCAGCTCCGACATCGTGACCATCTACCCCCCCGGCATCCCTGTCCTTGTGCCCGGTGAAGAGGTTGGGGCCTCGACGATTGATTACCTCCTGTCGCTCGCCTCGTATGGCGCGAGGATCGACGGGGTCCTGGAGCGCGACGAACCGCAGATCCGCGTCCTCTGCGATTGACCCCGCATGCCGGAAGTTTGCCGTTGCTTTTTCCAGGCCTTTCCCCTATACTTCCGACTTTGGTTTTTTCTGTACCATCACCCATCTTAGGTAGGCTTGCGACATGCGATGAAAAAAACCATTCGGTGGAAGCTGCTCTTCCTGATTCTGGTGACAGTGGTGGCTGGCTACTACCTCCTGCCCACCGTCTCTCGGTATCCCTCCCTTCCCTCCCTTGTTCCTCTGTTGCTTCCCCGAGCTGAGCGACTGAATCTCGGGCTGGACCTGCAGGGAGGGATGCACCTGGTCCTGGAAGTGGTCACGGGGAAGGCGGTGGAAAACACCGCAGAACGACTGATCGCCGAGCTTCGCCGGGAGGCCGAGAAGGAGAACATCCCGATCGAGGGGATCGCGAGGGAGGGGATCGACCGGATCCGGGTCAGGCTTCAGTCCAAGGATCGGCTCGAAGGGATGCGGAAGATTCTGAAGAACTACAGTAACCTGGAGCAGTCTGCCGGGACGCAGCCGACCGAGGTGATCCTCAGCCTCTCCTCGCGCGAGGTGAAGCGGATCGAGGAGTTTGCCGTTCGACAGAGCCTGGAGACCATCCGAAACCGCGTGGATCAGTTCGGCGTGGCGGAGCCGCACATCGTCCAGGAGGGGGACCGGCGGATCGTGGTTCAGCTCCCCGGCATCAAGGAGCCGCAGCGGGCGATCAACCTGATCGGCAAGACCGCGCTCCTTGAATTCAAGCTGGTCCGCGAAGGCGCAGATCTGACGGACGCGTCGGCGGGGAAGGTCGCGGAGGGTGATCAGATCCTGTACCAGCGCAGTGTGGATGAGCGGGGTGGCGTGAGCCGCGTGCCCTTTCTCGTGCAGAAGCGCCCTTTCGTGACGGGCGATCTCTTAACCTCCGCGCAAGTCCAGATCGACACCAACACCAATGAGCCGGTGGTCTCCATCGAATTCGATCGGGATGGCGCGCGCCTCTTCGGCGAGGCGACAGCGGCCAACGTGGGGCGACGATTGGCGATCGTCCTCGACGACACCGTCTATTCGGCGCCGGTGATCAGGGAAAAGATCTCTGGAGGCAAGGCCCAGATCTCGGGGCGCTTCTCCGCGGAGGAGGCCAGGGACCTGGCGATCGTGTTGCGGGCTGGGGCGCTTCCCGCGCCCGTGAACATCATCTCGAACCTGACGGTGGGCCCGTCGCTGGGCCAGGACTCAATCGACAAGGGGATGCGCGCCGCGATTCTTGGCGGTGCCCTCGTCATTCTCTTCATGGCGGTGTACTACAAGTTGTCCGGCGTCATCGCCAATGTCGCGCTGCTGTTGAATCTGGTCTGGCTCATGGGGGCCCTGGCCAGCCTCAAGGCGACGTTGACCCTCCCCGG
Source organism: Candidatus Methylomirabilota bacterium (assembly GCA_016207095.1). Taxonomy (GTDB): domain Bacteria; phylum Methylomirabilota; class Methylomirabilia; order Methylomirabilales; family Methylomirabilaceae; genus Methylomirabilis. Next base: position 20,005 of record JACQQF010000100.1, read on the forward strand.
CATCGCGGGGATCATCCTTGGGATCGGAATGGCGGTCGATTCGAATGTCCTGATCTTGGAGCGGATCCGTGAGGAGCTCCGTTTGGGGAAAACAGTCAGGTCGGCCATTGATGCTGGATACGATAAGGCGTTCCTGACCATCATCGATTCCCATGTCACGACGCTGATCACCGCGTTCGCGCTGTTCTTGTTCGGGACCGGTCCGGTAAAGGGGTTCGCGGTGACCCTGAGCCTGGGGGTAATCTTCAATCTCGTGACCGCCCTGACCGGGACACGGGTGGTGTACAGTTGGATGACCCAACGGAGGGACCTCAAAACGTTGAGTATTTGAGAGCAGGGTTCAGGGTCGAGGGTTTAGTAAAACGTCCTCTTTCCTTTACCCTATACCCTAACCCCTTTACCCTATACCCTGGGTTTCTAATGATTGAGATTCTCGGGAAGACGAAGATCGATTTCATCGCGTGGCGCCGCGTCGCCTTCGCCGTCTCGGCGGTGTTCTCCCTGATCGGGGTTGTGTCGATCGTCCAGATTGCGCGCGGCGTGGCCAATCTGGGGATCGACTTCGCCGGCGGGACCTCTGTTCAGCTCAGATTCCAGAAGCCGGTCGATCTCGGCCAGATCCGCGGGCTTCTCACCGCGAGCGGCCTGAAGGACAGTGAGCCCCAGCAGTTCGCCGCCGGCGACCGAATCATAGTGCTCTTGAAGAGGGCCGAAGGAACCCAGGCGGGCATGGCTCAACGGGTGCAAGAGATCTTCTCGAAGGGACTGCCGGACAATCCGTTCACGGTTGAGGGGACCAACGAGGTGGGGCCGGCCATCGGGAAAGACCTTCAGAAAGCTGCCTTCTGGGCCATCACCGTTTCCATGATCGGCATCATCGTCTATATCGCGTGGCGTTTCGAGTTCAAGTTCGGGGTGGCGGCGGCCATCGCCACATTTCACGACGTCCTGGCGGTCATGGGACTCTTCTATATCCTGAACAAGGAGATCACCCTTCTCATCATCACCGCCCTTCTGACCCTGGCCGGCTACTCCCTGACTGATACCGTGGTGGTCTTCGACCGGATCCGCGAGAACCTTCGCGGTCGGCGGCGCGAATCGCTGGCCGACGTGATCAACATGAGCATCAACGAGGTCCTGAGCCGAACCATCGTTACCTCCCTCACCGTTCTCCTGGTCTTAATCGCCCTTTTCCTGCTCGGGGGGGACGTGCTCCACGATTTCTCCCTTGCCCTGATTGCCGGTGTCTGTGTGGGCACTTACTCGTCCTGGTTCGTGGCCTCTCCCATTGTCTATCAATGGCGTACGTGGGAGCGGGTCAAGACGAAGGCCCCCGTCAAGGTCAAGACCAAAGGATAGGTGGAGGCCTGGGAGCGCCCGTCAGGAGTGCGTTTCCCAAGAACGTGTTGTTTTCTCTCATCGCTCCGCTCCCGTGGCCTGTCCGACTTTTTCCTTGACATCATGACTCGCGACTGTATATTACCTCGAAAGGCCCGGATGGGCGTCAACCGGGAGCTTTCCGAGAGGAGAAGCTTCCCCGGGTAGTGTCTGTTTTTCGTGTGGAGGCTGGCGTTGCGAAACCTCGCCGAGGAAATCTTTCGCGAGAGCGCCCGGCTTAAGCTCGCCTTCTTAGAAGGCCACGTGGACCTCATGGTGCGTGCCGCGGAGACCTTGGCTTCGGCCTTGCGGGGCGGGGGAAAGGTCTTGCTCTTCGGCAACGGTGGAAGCGCTGCAGACGCCCAGCACATCGCCGCAGAACTGGTGAACCGTTTCTTGCTCGAGCGGCCGGCCCTGCCCGCGATCGCCCTGACCACCGATAGTTCCGTGCTGACCAGCATCAGCAATGACCGAGACTACGCGGAGGTGTTTTCCCGCCAAGTGGAGGCCTTAGGCCGCAGGGGTGATGTCGCGATCGGGATCAGCACCAGCGGCAAGTCTGCCAGCGTGGTTCGCGGGACCGAAGCCGCCAGCGGTCTGCAGATGTGTACGATGGCCTTCACCGGCGGGAACGGGGGAAAACTCGCTAGCTTGGTCGATTATGCGTTTGTCGTCCCGTCCCTATCGACACCCAGGATTCAAGAGGTCCACGCTACCCTGGGTCACGTTCTCTGTCAACTGGTCGAGGCCGAGCTGTTCGGCACGCCGTAGGGAAAAGGGGAGCGGGTGGAGAGAGGAAAGAGATGGGCCGTTCTCATCGTCCTGAGCGTTCTCTCTGCCACTGGTTTCCCTGCCGATGCCCGGTCTCTGCGTGCCTCGAGAGCTCGAGACGATCTCTCCCCTCCATCGGTCTCTGGCCGCCACTCGAATCATCGGGAGGCGATTGCTGACGTCGAGCTGCTCACCGCCGGTCTGCAGGAGCTGAGCGCTGCTGCGTCAATCTTGATGGATGCCAGCACCGGCGCGGTCCTGTTCGCCAAAAACTCCCGAGATCGCTTACCCCCGGCCAGCACGACGAAGATCATGACGGCCCTCCTGATCTTGGAGGAGGGACGGCTTGACGATGGGGTGGTGATTACGGAACGGGCGATTGGCGCCGGGGGGACCGGTTTTGGGCTGAAGCGGGGTCAGCGTATCACCCTGAGAGACTTGTTGTGGGCGGTGCTCCTGAGGTCGGCGAACGATGCGGCCTTGGCGGCGGCGGAGCATGTGGCTGGGACCACGGAGCGGTTCGTCGCCCGAATGAATGCGAAGGCGGTCTCCTTGGAGATGCAAGGAACACATTTCACGAATCCCCACGGCCTTGATGATCCGGATCACTACTCCACAGCCCATGACCTGGCGCTTCTGACCCGTCAGGCCTTGCGCAATCCGATGTTTGCCCACATGGTCCAGACCAGAGAGGCTCGGCCCTCGATCCACACGGGACCGAACGGGAGGGTGGTGAAACGGAAGCTGCTCCGAACACATAATCGCCTCCTGGGGCAGTTTTTTGGGGCGGACGGGGTGAAGACCGGCTACACGGAGCGGGCGGGTCGGTGCCTCGTGGCCTCCGCCAGTCGCGGAGCGCATCAACTGATCACGGTCCTCCTCAATGATACCCATCGGTGGACTGACGCGGAAGCGCTGCTGGAGTATGGCTTCGCTGCCCTCGGCGGGCATGTGCCCAGGCTGAAGGCGTTCGGCGTAGGCTCCGGCGACATTCAGAAGGGCGAAGGGGGCTGAACGGCTGCCCCCGCCGCGGCGGGCCGTATCTTACCATTTTCCTTGTTGACCGTAGGCAGTCAGCGTCCACCGGTCACTACGCGTCGCTCGATCCCTTTCCCTGGCCAACATACAGGATACCTGCTCGAGGGATCGAAGCCTGCGCTGAGGCCTCTCGAAGCGGGCCTGTCACTTCGACAGGCCTGTCCTGAGCGAAGTCGAAGGGCTCAGTGCGCGGCCTGAGCGTTGTCGAAGGATCGAAGCCTGCGCTGAGGCCTCTCGAAGCGGGCCGAGCGATCCTCTCGTCATGTGTCGTGGCGATCGGAGGCCTGGAGGTTGGCGGGGGTATGTTATGGCCAAGACCGAGCGGTCGCCTGGAGAGCACGATGCCTGGTTGGCCCTTTGCCTGATTCCCGAGGTTGGGGCAGCAACGTTTCATCGCTTGGTCGGTGGGCTCGGGTCTCCCGAGGCCGTTCTGATGACGCCGATGGAGGTCATTGAGAGGGTTCCAGGGGTGAGCCGAGAGGCGGCCCGCGCGATCGCCGATTTTCGTTGGAGAGAGGCCCTCGACCGCGAGCTGCGGGTCATCGAGACGAGAGGGTTTACCCTCAGGCGATTTGGTGAGGAAGGCTATCCGGAGCCGCTGGCAGCAATCCACGCTCCGCCGCCGATCATCTATCTGCGGGGGGCGCTCCGGTTAGAGGATCGGGTGGCTGTCGCTATCGTCGGCTCGCGGAAGGGGACCTTGTACGGGATCGCGATGGCCGAAAGACTCAGCGGAGAGCTCGCCCAGCGCGGGGTGACGATTGTCAGCGGGATGGCCAGAGGGATCGATGCGGCGGCGCACCGCGGGGCCCTGGAAGCGGGCGGGAGGACGATTGCAGTGCTGGGATGCGGGCTTGGTGTGACCTATCCCCCAGAACACGGAGAGCTCTCCGACCAGATCGCCGCGAACGGCGCGCTCGTCAGCGAGTTTCCGGTTTTCGCGCCACCCAAGCCCGACCACTTCCCGCGTCGCAACCGGATCATCAGCGGGCTTTCGCTGGGCGTGGTGGTCGTCGAGGCGGGAATTGAAAGCGGGGCGTTAATCACTGCAAACTATGCGCTGGAGCAGGGACGCGAGGTCTTCGCCGTCCCGGGGCAGGTGACGGCGCGATCCAGTCGTGGCTGTCACCAGCTTATCAAGGCGGGGGCCAAGCTGACGGAAAGCTGGGAGGATGTGTGGGAGGAGATCGAGGCCCAGGTGGGCCCACCGGCCCAGTCCGGGAGTTGGGTGACCCCGGCAGGCCCTTCCCTCGAGCAGGAGGAGATTCTGGTCGTCGATGCACTGGAGGCAGGGCCGGTGCAGATCGATGACCTGATCGGTCGGACGCGGCTTCCGGCCGGGCAGATGGCCTCTCTGCTCCTGTCATTGATGCTGAAGGGCGTGATTGAGGAGCTGCCGGGAAAGAGTTTCGCGAAGCGGCTTCGGCCTGTAAGAGATAGGGTATAGGGTGGAGAGTGGAGGGTGGAACAGAAGGGTTCACTTGGGCTGCCCCGAGCTTTTGTACCCTCGACCGTAAACCCGTTCTTTAAGAGAGGGAGCCTCAAGAGTGGCTAAGTCGTTGGTGATCGTCGAGTCGCCTGCGAAGGCCAAGACGATCGGTAAGTATCTCGGAAACGATTATGTCGTGAAGGCCTCGATGGGCCACGTGCGCGATCTGCCGGCCAAGTCGCTGGCCGTTGATGTCGAACATGACTTCACCCCGCAGTACGAGATCATCGAGGGGAGAGAAAAGGTTGTATCGGCCCTGAAGAAGACGGCGAAGACGGCGAGAGCTATCTATCTCGCTGCCGATCCGGATCGGGAGGGGGAGGCCATCTGCTGGCACCTCGAACACGAGCTGGCCTCCGCCAAAAAGCCGATCCACCGCGTGACCTTCAACGAGATTACGAAGCGCGCTGTGCGGGAGGCCTTCAACCACCCTTCCACAATCGACCAGCGGCGGGTTGATGCGCAACAGGCCAGAAGGATACTCGATCGCTTAGTCGGGTACCAGATCAGCCCGCTCCTCTGGGACAAGGTCAAACGGGGCATTTCCGCCGGGCGCGTCCAGTCGGTGGCCCTCCGCCTCATCGTCGATCGTGATCGGGAGATCAGGGCCTTCGTCAAGACCGAGTACTGGTCGGTGGAGGCCGCTCTGGAGGGCCGAACACCGCCACCGTTCGGGGCGAAGCTCTACAAGATCGACGGCGAGCGGACCAACCTTGGGAACCGGGAGGAGACCGATCAGGTCGTACGGGAGCTGGAGCGGCAGGAGTTTCGCGTCAGCGATCTGACCAAGAAGGAGAAGCGCCGGAACCCGGTCCCGCCGTTCACGACCAGCAAGCTCCAGCAGGAGGCGGTCCGCAAGCTCCGCTTCACCGCCAGGAGGGCGATGCAGATCGCCCAGCAGCTCTACGAAGGGATCGAGATCGGCGAGGAGGGGGCTGTTGGTCTCATCACCTACATGCGGACCGACTCGGTGCGGGTTTCGTCGGACGCCCAGGCCGAGGCGGCTCGCTACATCGCCGAGCGCTTTGGGCAGACGTTTGTGCCGGAGCGGCCCCCGGCATACCGCAGCAGCCGGGGCGCCCAAGAGGCCCACGAGGCCATCCGACCGACCTCGGTCTACCGCGATCCGGCATCGCTCCGGGAGTATCTGGCCAAGGATCAGCTCGCCCTGTACACACTGATCTGGAACCGGTTCCTCGCGTCCCAGATGCCGCCTGCCGTCTATGACGTCACGACCATCGAGATTCAGGGGGGGCGGTTCACGCTCCGGGCCAGCGGCCGGATCCAGCGGTTCGCCGGCTTCATGAAGGTGTACACGGAGGGAAAGGACGAAGCGCCGAAGACAAAGCCGGAGGAGACTCGGGACGAAACAGCCGAGGAGGCCACTGTTGAGGAAGACGCCGAATTGACGTTGCCCCCTCTCGAGGTGGGGGAGCCGTTGCGGCTCCTGGGGGTGACCCCGGCGCAGCACTTCACTCAGCCGCCCCCTCGCTACACCGAGGCGACCTTGGTCAAAGATTTGGAAGAGCTTGGGATCGGCCGTCCCAGCACCTACGCCGCCATCCTGAGTGTTATCCAGAACCGCGACTATGTGGTCAAGGAACAGGGCAAGTTTCGGCCGACGGAGCTGGGTGGGATCGTGATCGATCTGCTGGTGGAAAGCTTCCCGCGCGTGATGGACTACGAGTTCACGGCAAGGATGGAGACCACCCTGGATGAGATCGAAGAGGGGCAGAAGAACTGGCTGGAGGAGATGCATCGGTTCTATGGCGCCTTTTCGAGATGGGTAAAGGACGCACAGGTCGGGATGCGGAACATCAAGGCGATGGAGGAGAAGACCGACGAGATCTGCGAGCGCTGCGGCAATAAGATGGTGATCCGCTGGGGCCGCTTTGGTCGCTTCCTGGCCTGTTCGAATTACCCCGAGTGCAAGGGCACACGCGAGTTGCCGCCGGAGCTGAAGGAGGAGAATGGCGTCCCGAGCGAGACCGACGGGACCGGAGAGGCCGAGACAGAGCCTTGCGAGAACTGCGGTCGGCCGATGGTGATGAAGCGTGGCCGGTTCGGACCGTTCCTGGCCTGTTCAGGGTACCCGGAGTGCAAGACGATCCGGAAGCCCTCGAATGCGGAGACGGCCGCCGCGCGGGTTGCGCCGCAGCCGACCAACGAGGTGTGCGAGAAATGCGGCAACCCGATGGTCATCCGCGAGGGTCGATACGGTCGCTTTCTCTCTTGCTCCACCTATCCAGCCTGTAAGAGCCTTAAGCCGATCCCGATCGGGGTCAACTGCCCTCAGTGCGGGAGTCCACTATCGGAGCGACGAACTAAACGGGGCCGGGTGTTCTACGGGTGTACCGCCTATCCAAAGTGCAATTTCGCCATCTGGGATCGTCCGATCGGCGAGCCTTGCCAGAAGTGCGGGGCCGCCTTCTTGGTGGAAAAGCGTCTGAAGGGGGGCGAGGTCTCGATCCGTTGCGTAGCCGACGGGTGCGGCTACGTGCGGGAGGCCGACAAGGCGGCGGAAGCGAAGGCATGACCGACATCGTCGTAGTCGGTGGGGGACTGGCTGGAAGCGAGGCGGCCTGGCAGGCAGCGGAGCGGGGCGCGCATGTGCGGCTGTACGAAATGCGGCCGGTGACCCCGACCCCGGCCCACAAGACTGACCGGCTGGCAGAGCTGGTCTGCAGCAATTCGCTCAAGTCCGATTCGCCGGAGGATTGTCACGGCCTGCTAAAGCGAGAGCTCACCGCCTACGGGTCGGTGGTCATGGCCGCCGCCCGCACGCATGCCGTCCCGGCCGGCTCGGCGCTTGCCGTAGACAGAGAAGCCTTCGCTGCTGAGATTACGGAGCGCCTGACCCGACACCCGGGCATCAACATCGTGAGGGAGAAGGTCAAAGCGATCCCGGAGGAGCGACCGGCGATTATCGCCACCGGCCCTCTCACGTCAGACCTGCTTGCCGCCGCCCTGCGCGATCGGTTCTTCAGTTATTTGGCTTCTCAGGACTCTTCCGCAAATGTTCACGATCTTCTCTACTTCTACGACGCCATCTCGCCGATCGTCGCCGCCGACTCCATCGATCGTGAGATCGTGTTTGCAGCTTCTCGCTACGACAAGGGAGGCGATGATTACCTGAACTGCCCGATGACGAGGGAGGAGTATCGTCTCTTCTGGGAGGCGGTCCGAGCGGCGGAGCTGACTCCGATCCATCCCTTCGAAGAGGCGCGCTATTTCGAGGGGTGTCTCCCCATCGAGGTCCTGGCCGCCCGTGGTGAGGATACACTGCGCTTCGGGCCGATGAAGCCGGTGGGCCTCGTTGATTCCAGGACAGGCCGTCAGCCCTACGCCGTCGTGCAGTTGAGGATGGAGAACCGGGAAGGGACGATGTACAACATGGTGGGGTTCCAGACCCGCATGCGGTGGGGCGAGCAGCGCCGAGCCCTCCGAATGATTCCCGGCCTCCGCGACGCGGAATTCCTCCGCTACGGGTCCATCCATCGCAACACCTTCATCACTGCACCGGCCCTGCTGCAGGAGACGATGCAGTTCCGGGGCGACCCTGGCTTCTTTATTGCGGGGCAACTCACTGGCGTCGAGGGGTACCTCGAGTCGGCCGGGACCGGCCTTTTGGCCGGGGTCAACGCCGTCCGCTTCCTCAATGGTGAACCCACGGTCGTCCTGCCCCAGACGACAGCCCTCGGATCGGTCATCCGTCACATCTGTCATGCCGACCCCCGCACCTTCCAGCCGATGAATGTCAACTTCGGCCTGCTGCCTCCCCTTGACGAACCGGTCCGGGCCAAGCGGGAGCGGCGGCAGGCCCTGGTCGATCGCGCCCTCCGCACCCTCCCCAGTCTCCGCTAGTGCCGTTCCAACCTGTTGCGGCTAATGCCATTCCAACTCTTCTCGCCTAATCGCCAACAAATATTCTTTTGCCCAAACGGTTGGAGCGGCACTAACTGTCGACAGGTGTCGTGCTCGGAACTATCGCTGTCCCTGGTGCCGTTCCAACTTTTTCGGAGAGATAATGACGCTATGCAGAGGCCGATTAAGTTGCCCACACATCATGGTGTCGCGAGGCCAAATAGTTGGAACGGCACTCGCCTTACCATTTAGGCG
>JACQQF010000101.1 GCA_016207095.1 Candidatus Methylomirabilota bacterium
ACCTCTTCGGGGAGCCGTGAAGACCCTGGACGCCGCGTTGAAGGGAACGATCACCCGCTCACTCCAACAGAAAGGCTTCCGCGGAAAATTCTCCGAACGATGCCTCCTTCACCCCATCGGACGTCTCGGTGTTTCGCACCTACTCCTCATCGGCCTCGGAAAAGCGTCCGATCTCACGCAAGATCGTCTCAGACAGGTCACAGGCGCAGCGCTCCGCCAGCTTCGCGCACTGAGGGCGAGGACGGTCGCGATCGCCGTTCATGACGCTGTCTGGGGCCCCCTGGAGAGCGAAACCGTCGCCCAGGCCATCTCCGAGGGGGCCTTGCTCGGCCTCTACCGCTTTGACTTGCACAAAGCGAAGCAAACTAGCGACAGATCTGCAGGGATCGAATCGCTTGCGCTGCTTTGCACGGATCGTCGCGCGGCGCGGGCGATGAGAAACCGAATCGCAGTCGGCGAGGTTCTGGCGAACGCGACCAACCTCGCGCGCGACCTGATCAACGAACCGGCCAATGTCTTGACCCCGGCCGAGCTGGCTGCCAGAGCGAGGCGTGTGGCTCGACGATACGGTCTCTCAGCCCGAGTGCTCGATCGGCGAGCGATGCGCCGCTTGGGAATGGGCGCCTTGCTGGGGGTGGCCCAGGGGAGCGCCAATCCTCCTCAACTCATCCTCCTCACGCACCGGGGAGGCGATCGCCGGGGAAAGCCGGCGCTGGGACTGGTCGGCAAGGGAGTGACATTCGATGCCGGCGGGATATCCATCAAGGCGAGCGAAGGGATGGAGACGATGAAAGGCGACATGGCGGGCGCGGCGGCGGTCATCGGCGCCATGACCGGGATCGCAGCCCTACGGGTGCCCCTCCACGTCGTAGGAGTCATCCCCGCCGTGGAGAACATGCCGAGCGGGACCGCGCAGCGGCCCGGCGATATCGTCCGGGCGATGAACGGCACGACGATCGAGGTGATCAACACCGACGCCGAAGGGCGTCTGATCCTTGCAGACGCCCTCTGCTACGCTCAACGTCTTGGCGCCAAGCGCCTGGTAGATGTGGCCACGCTCACCGGAGGGGTCGTCGTGGCTCTCGGTTCAGTCCGCACGGGGTTCTTCAGCAACGATCGAGCGCTGGCCAAGCAGCTTCAAGCGGCGGGGGCGGCGGCGGGCGAGAAGTTGTGGGAGCTTCCGCTAGACGACGACTACGAGGAGTTGATCAAGAGTGACCACGCGGACCTCAAAAACACCGGAGGAGGGAGGAAGGCGCCGGCGATCGGAGCGGCGCGGTTCCTCAAGCATTTCGTCGGGGACGCACCCTGGGTTCACCTGGACATCAACGGCACGTCGCTGCAGGAGAAAGAGAGCGGGTATCAACTCAAGGGGGCGACCGGCGTCATGACCCGGACACTCATCCACCTCGCCATGAGCCTCGCGTAATGAGCCAGCGGTGCAATGAAAGACCCTTCGTAGCGAACTTGGCGAACCACGGTTGACACAATCCGAAGGGCACTAGCAGCTTAAGCGGCCGGCTAGCAGGCTGATGCTCACACACCGATCTCCGGCACCGAAAGGCCGCGACATATCTTTTGCGCGAGACGATCTAAAATCTCGGCATGGCGCGGGATGGCTTCAACGGCGCCTGTCGTCGGATTGGTCCAAAGCGAATGCGCTCGACCTTCCCGCTTGAGATGACAGCCGTATCGCCTGAGGTGGCGAAGCAGGTCACCCCGCTTCACCTGACCGTGACCTTCTCACGCACCGCGCCAGGTGGCACACCACGCAGGCCATCCTTGCGCCTGTCCTCAAGGATCAGGGCAATGGCCTCGGCCAAACTCTTCCGCGCCTCTGCCTTGGTTCGGCCCTGACCATTCGCCCCTGGGATTTCGGGGCAGTAGGCGATGTACCATTCCACATCGCGCTCGATGATCGCCGTGAATTCGTTCTTCATCATCTTCCTTGTTCGTGTCTCCTGGCGGTCCCTTTCAGTGACACCCCGTCCCGTCTCCGAGACTCATCTACCAAAGATTAGACAAGACTGTCTAATACCCTGAACGCTGCGGTCGGTTGCAGCCCATTTCCTCGGCTCCAGGACTGGCTCTGGCTGTCCTGGGATGGGTGGCGGCGTCGGCAGCACGGGCGTAAGCCGGCCACTTTACCTGAGCAGCTTTTTGAACGTCTCTATCGTCAGGCCCGCATCGACCACAAGACCACCCATAGTGTAGGCATTCACCGGGTTGTTACGGGGGATCGTGATGATGCGCACCCCGTCGGACATCACGATGTGCTTGCCTTGACGAACGATGCGAAATCTGGCCTTCTCAAAGGCCCGAACCGCATCGAGATGATTGACGCCCGGAAGCTTGGGCACTCCTAAACGAGAACCTCAACCTCGCGAGTCTCTTCGTCTTTCAATGCTGCGTCGCGAGCCTTTAGGTACTCTCGAATAGCGTCCCGAATGTTGGCGAGAGCCTCTTCCTCCGTTTTGCCCTGTGACCAACACCCCGCTAGGCCGGGGCAAGAGACGCTGAAGCCCTCTTCCGACTGCCTCAAGACGACCTTGTACTTCACGGTCTGTTCCTCCTGTTCCTCATCTTATCATGGAAGCGCTTGAGCGGCTAAAGTGCACGCGCACTGGAGCCCACTAACAACTGGAGGCCTTCTTCCAGCGCGGCTACCGCTTGCTCCCGAGTCACTGTTGGGAAGTCGTCGAGAAAGTCGTCCAGTCGATGTCCGCCTTCAAGGTAGTCCAGAAGGGTCTTCAGCGGCACACGAGTACCAATGAAGACGGGCGTCCCGCCGAGTATCTCAGGATCGCTGTGAACAACAGCAGGTCTCTGCGTCATGGTGCATCCTCCAGCGCTTCAGCATGGCACCGATTCGGGTGCGGCCTGACTAGGACTAGACAAAACTCTCTAATACCCCAAGCACTGCGGTCTGTTGCAACCTATGCGTAAATCAGCCGTCCCTTCGGTTCGGGAATCGGGCGCTTCAACTCCTTCGCCGTCTCGATCCACTCTCGAATGATCACCTCGACGTTGGCAAGCGCTTGCTTGTATGTCGGCCCATCGGCCGCGCAGCCCGGCAGTTCTGGCACTTCAGCGATGTAGGCTTGGTCTCCCTCACTCCAGTAGATGATGATCTCGTACTTCCACTTACTTTTCATCGCAGGATATGAGAAAGGAGTTTATCGTACTTGGCCACACACAATCCTATACAATATCCACGCTGCCATCTTAGGCGGCATTATCAGGTGTTTTTCTCTTTCTCCTCATAGGAAATTTGTCCTGCTGCCTCATTTATCTTTGAACGTCGGTTTGCGCTTCTCGAGGAACGCCCGCATCCCTTCCTGCGCGTCCTCCGTCAGCGCCGTCGCAGCCATGACCTCCATCGCGTAGGCATAAGCTTTCGGCTGGTCGAGATCGACCTGAGCGTAGAACGCTTGCTTGCCGATCCCCTTGGAGAGGCCGCTGCCCCGTGCAGCCCTATCCAAGAGCAGACGAGTCTCCTCGTCCAGGCGGTCGGCGGGGACGACCTTGTTGACCAATCCCCAAGCGGCTGCCGTCTGAGCGTCGATCGGGTCTCCGGTCAGCAGCATCTCGAGCGCCCGCTTCTGGCCGATGGAGCGACTCACGGCGACCATCGGCGTCGTGCAGAACCAGCCCCCCTTCCCGCCCGGCGTGGCGAACGAGGCGGCGTCGGATGCGATCGCCAGGTCGCAGGAGGCAACGAGCTGGCAACCGGCCGCCGTAGCCAGGCCGTGAACCTTCGCGACCACCGGCTGTGGGATCGACTGAATCAGCGTCATGAGCTCGGTGCAGGTCGCGAGGAGGGCCCGCATCGCGCCTAGGCCGCGTCCGAGAACGTCGGCGAAGTCATGACCGGCGCAAAAAACCGGTCCGGCCCCCGCAAGGATCACCCCACGGGACTTGCCGGCCCCCACCGTCCGGAAGGCCTCGATCAGCTCCTCCATATGATCCTGCGAGAGGGCATTGCGCCGCTCCGGTCGGTTCATCACCACCGTGACGAAATCGCCGTCTTCATGAAGTTCGACATTCCTACCCGCCATGGCCAGCCTCCTCCCCCTCAACCTAGCCTTCTCCCCCCGGGGGAGAAGGAATGCATGAGCAGAGCACGATCTTCTTGCCTCATTTCACCGCAGCTTGAGCGACTTGAGAAAGTACCTCAGATAGATGCCCAGCCCACAGGCGGCGACTCCAGAGATGATACCACGGAGGAGCGCCCACCTGCCACCCGGGTCGGGATAATTTCGAATCTCCCAGATCGCATAGAACAGAAAGAAGACAATCGCAGTCGTGATGAGAATCTTGTGGGCCGTCCTAATCGACATTGCGCATCTCTCACCTACCCGTATCGCCTCCCCAACAGAGGGCCTTGCGAGGGCGGCGTACGGGGCAACTCTCAATCGACGATTGCCTGCTTTGGCGGCGAGTCGTTAGTGCTCCGTCCGATGAAATAGAGCATGACCAGAAGGGCAGCGGTCAATCCATACATGGTGGCAAACGCGGGGGCCGCGAGGACCCCAAACTTGTTTTGTATACCCAACGGGGTGAGATCATAGGCGTGAATCAGGCCGATCATTGACAGAACAGCCGCAGTTGCGGTCCACCCCGCGGCTTTCAGGAACTCACGCTCGATGACAAACGCGAGGATGGCCGCGAGAACCATCGAACTCAGCAGAAAGCCCTGATTCAAGGCGATCATGCCGTGGATGTACAGGTCATTGCCGAAGGCCGGTGCCACTTCGAAGAGGCTCTTCCCGGCCTTCCGAAGGCTCGTCTCAACAAGCTGGAGCGCCCAGGCTGCCAGGGACGGGACGAGGCCGAAGGCGACGGCCAACGCATGGCTCTTGGGCACCTCCTGGAAGGCTTGTGCCGTGATGATGATTCCGATCCACAGCAAGATCCCGAGGGTCGCCTCCAGCGGGATAACCTTCAGCACGAGCGTGATCCCCCCGAGCAGACAGAGGAGAGTCACCACTGCCCCGTTGAGGATCGAATACCCGGCCCTCGCGCCCATAGCCTTCCAGGCGGGATGCCCGATGTAGATCGTGGTTGGAAATGTGCTGCCGAACAGCGCGGCTGCGAGGCTGCCGATCCCATTTGCCAGCAACGAGGGCCGTGTCTCGTAGCGATCCCCTGCAGCCTCCGCGCTCTCGAGGTTCTGCAGCGACCCAATCACGTTGAACAGGCCCATGGGAAAGATGACCGCCATATACTGCCAGCCCTTAGGACTGGTCAGCAGGGCAACAAGGTCTCCAGGCACCGGGACCGGCGGATGGATCGCCAGGGCATACGGTTCCGTGGAGGGCTCAAAGTACGGGAAACCGATCGCCCGAAATATCCATGCCAAGGCAACACCCGTCAGCACCGCGACAAGTCCCCCCGGAAGGCCCAATGGCAGCTTCGTACGCGAGGCGTAGGTGATCAGGATCATCATCATCGGAAGGATGGCGATCGCCGGCGAGGCGAAGATCTGAAATATGAACCCCATGGCGATAAACGTGATGGCCACCCCGGCAAGGGCGGAGAGCAGCGCCGCGCGAGGTGTGTGGCGTCGCAACCAATCTCCGACGAACGCGCCGGCCGTTTCCATGAGCCCACTCATCAGGCAGGCAAACAGGCCGACTTGCCATACGAGCGTGGGATTCCGAGTCTCCTGGTAAATCGGCCCCATGATCAGGAACACGTAGGCAAAGAGACTTGGCGTATTGATTCCATATGGAAGCGCCGTCACGTCATCACGGCCCGTCTTCCTCATGAGCTGCCTTGCCTGCCAGGCGTAGAAAAGGTTGCCGATCAAAATCGAGACCGCGGCGCCGGGCAGGATACGACTCGTGATCAGCTCGGACGGGAGCCCGCAGACGGACTTGCAGAGAACAGCAATCACCATGAGCTGGAGCAGGTTGTCGATGAACAGGCCGAAGAAGCCGTCGATGTCACCGTGGACAAACCATCGGGGTCTCATGGGCCGGATATCTTATCGTGAGTCCAGGAGGAAGTCGAGAAGTGATTGCTTGGGCGGGTCGGCGGCCTGTCGCGGCTACGCAAAAAGCGATAGCTGGCCAGCCGAAGGTCTCCGGAATGCGGCCGTAGAAAGGGTCGGCCCGCGCCAGACGATGCCCGCCTGCCGGCAGGCGAGGGAGAACATGCTCGCGATCTGCTCCGCGAAAACCCCCTCACCCTTCATCCGGGAGGCGAAGTGGGGATCGTTCAATCTGCCCCCACGGATCTCGCGGACACGGTTCAGGATCTTGCCTTTTCGCTCAGGCATGTGTTGGGTCAACCATTGCTCGAACAAAGATCCCACCCCGTGAGGCAGTCGGAGGGGGACGTAGCCGGCACACCGGGCTCCCGCGCCGGCCGCGGCAGCGATGATCGAAGGGATTTCGTGATCCGTCAGCCCCGGTATCACCGGCGCGACCATCACTCCAGTCGGCACCCCAGCCTGCGCCAGGGCCGCGATTGCGGCAAGCCGACGCGTGGGATGTGAGGTGCGGGGCTCCATGATTCTGCTCAGATCGCCGTCGAGCGTTGTGACAGACAGAAAGACGGCGGCTGCCTCATAACGGGCCAGCTCGTACAGCAGGTCCACGTCACGGGTGACAAGGTGGTTCTTCGTGACGATCACGACGGGGTTGCGGAACTCGACCAAGACCTCCAGACAGCGCCGTGTGAGCCCCAGGCGGCGCTCCACCGGCTGATAGGGGTCCGTCACGCCGCTGACAGCAACCACCTGTGGTTTCCAACGCGGAGAGGAAAGCTCGCCTCGCAGGAGGCCGGGCGCATCCTCCTTCACCAGGATCTTCGTCTCGAAATCGAGGCCGGCAGAGAACCCAAGGTACTCGTGGGTGGGTCGCGCGTAACAGTAGATGCAGCCGTGCTCGCAGCCCCGGTACGGGTTGACGCTGGCGTCAAATCCGACGTCGGGGCTGTCGTTGTACGCGATGATCGACCTGGACATGTCCTTCAGAAAGTGGGTTCCGGGAGCCGGGTCTTCCGGGTCGGTCCAATCCGAGTCACGAACCTGGGAGATCGGCTCAAATCGGTTGGGCGGGTTCCCGGCGGCTCCACGCCCGCGGATCGGAGCGTGCTCTTCCTTCACCGCGACACCTCTGGAAAGAATCGGAGCAATGATACCCACAGGGCGTCCAGGTTGACCGTGCCTACGATACTGCCTCGGGCACTGAAACGCAACATCGGTTATGCGCCCCCCTGAGCCAGCAGTGCCGAATACCCATCGCGGAAGCTTGGATAACGGAAGGTGTAGCCCGAGGCAATCAGCTTGGCGTTGCTGCAGCGCTTGTTGCTCTGATGGCGCCGAACTTCGGAGCCTGAGGGTGGCTCCACTCCGGGTAGGGACACTCCAAGCCGCGCAGCCAGCCAACGCAGGACCTCGCACTGCTCGGCCGGCTCGTGATCCACCCCAAGATAGATCTGGTCGGGCTGGTCCACATTCATCAGATGGTGGAGGGCTCCGGCACAATCGTCCCGGTGAATGCGATTCGTGTAGAGAGGCGGCCCTTCAGGGCACACGGCGAGGCCCCGGCGCACCCTGTCGATCAGGCGTGTGCGACCGGGACCGTAGATGCCACCCAGCCGCAACACGGTGCCAGGAAACCGACTACCCAACAGCAAGCGTTCGCCCTCGAACACTCGAATGCCCGAAAACTCCGGCGGTTCGGTAGGCGACGTCTCATCCACCCATGCTCCAGAGGCTTGTGCGTAGACACCTGTGCTCGAGGTGAAAAAGACCCTCCGCAATACCTGGCGCTGGTGATCGAGCGCACGGAGCAGGTTATGCAGGCCCTCTACGTACGCTGCACGGTAGGCCTCGTCGTCGGGGGCATCGGCTGCGGCGGTGTAGAAGACGACATCCAGCCCTGGCGGCAGCGCCTGGAGCGTCTCGGGCACGGTCAGGTCGGCTACCAATGGGCCGATGTTGGGCGGCAGCGCGTCGGGGCGGCGGCGTAAGCCCCACACGACGTGCCCTTCCGAGGCCAGGCGGGTGCCTAGGGCTGTGCCGACATACCCACAGCCAGCGATCAGTACATTCGCCATGGTCGAGTCCCAGCCGAAGATCTACGCTGACTACTTCTTTCCCAGCAGGTGTCGGAGGGCGCCTTCAAGCGTCGGATAGCGGAAGACATATCCCGTGGTCGATAGGCGAGCGGGCTCCACGCGACCACTGGACAGCAGCAGTTCGTCAGCCATCTCGCCGAAGGCAAGGCGAGCGGCAAAGGCGGGCATGGGAAATAGCGTTGGCCGGCCGAGAACCCGCCCCAAGGTCTTCGTGAATTCGCGATTCATGACCGGATGGGGCGCCACAGCATTCACCGGACCACGAATCGCATCAGTCGTGAGCGCGTATGTAATGCTCCCCACGAGGTCTTCTAACGCGATCCAGCTCATGAACTGCCTTCCGCTCCCTATGATCCCCCCAAGGCCCATACGGAAGGGCAACAGCATCTTCGCCAGCGCTCCCCCTAGGGGACTCAGCACCACGCCGATACGGAGGTGAACAACGCGAATCCCCTTCTGGATGGCTGATTCGGTTGCCGCCTCCCATTCGCGGCACACCTGGGCCAGAAAGCCCGACCCTGAAGCGCTTTCCTCCCTCAGGATCTCGTCGCCCCGATCTCCATAGTAGCCAATAGCCGAAGCAGACACCAATACCCTAGGGGGCTGACCTAGCCGGGCGAGCGACTCGCACAGAAGCCGGGTCCCCTTGACCCTGCTCTCGCGGATCTTGGCCTTTTTCTCGGCCGTCCATCTGCCGGTCGCGATGCTTTCCCCCGCGAGATGCACGACCGCGTCCAACCCCTCGAGACCCGACATATCGATGCTTCCCACGTCGGGGTCCCAATGGACCTCCGCAGTTCCTGATCGCGGCCTTGAGCGAACCAGCCGGGTCACTCCATGTCCCCCGGCACCGAGAAAGGCGCCCAACGCCTTACCGACGAGCCCGCTCGATCCTGTGACGAGAATCTTCATTGGGACACCTCCTCCGATCTCACCATCAACCCCACCAGCAGGCTGCTGACCGGTTCCATCGACCACGCGCAGGCTCGGCAACCAAGGCTGGATGTACCCCTCAAATGACCATCCTGGCGAAATTAGATCGGCGACGGCATTAAGATCTTGATCCATTGTAGCATATTGTGGGAGCGAAGATCGGACGCGACTGTGGGCTTGCGGCACAGGGTTGGCATTGCGGCGTCCAGGCTGACAGCGTAGAGGTGGAGGGTAGCGACACCGACACCCTTCCGGGCTTTCGGCCACCTACTCTCATCCCTTCAACCCCCCACCGTGTAAAGCTTACATTCTGACCCTCACCAAGACACCCGTCTAGCGCCAGCAGCCAACATAGTAGAAGCGTGGTCATCTCATTGAAAATAAAGGGGGTTGTGCCATCCAACTCAGCGAGACTCGCGAGTGGCATAGAGGTTGCCCTCTGATCTTGCGAGCGGGGGGGCCATGCGTCTAAGGTGGACCCTGGCAAGGGGGATCCTCCCCCCCCACCCCCCGCATGAATCTGACAAATCTGAGATAGAATGCGCGGTGGTGATTTCATGAACAGTGTTCGACCGGCCGCTCGCGAGGGCAGGCTCACAAGCAACGAACTTGACAACAGGTGGTCACGCACCGTTGCAGCCCTGCAGTGCCTTCAGCGGCGTGGGGGTTCAGTGCCGGCGCAGAAGAAAATCCTGGTCGTGGATGATCATCGCCATAGCCGGGAGGGACTGAGGGAGTCGCTCTTGGGAGAGGGGTATCAAGTCGAGGCCGCCGCCGATTGCTGGCAGGCCATCAAGAAGCTGAAGGAGGCCCGGTTCGAGCTTGCCATCGTCGACCTCGACCTTCCGCCGGTCCACGGTCTCCAGATGAGCGGGTGGGATCTCATCCGCATCTGCCGGGCCTTTCATCCCACCATCAACATCATAGTAATCAGCGCCGAAGCGGGCGACGTGCTCAACGCCCAGGCGGAGGAGCTGAAGGCATCGAAGGTTCTGGAGAAGCCGATCGACCCCACGCAGTTGAAGGCGATCGTGAGGACGCTCGACCTCTGAATCACGGTCGCGTCTGAAGGAGGCAGCCATGATGAGGCGTATCAGTGGGCTCCTGATTCTCGCATTGATTTCTTTTGGCACAGGATGCGCGCGGTTGAGTGCCCAAGAGCCGATGGCGTTTTGGGGCGGCTCGATGGGCCGAGCGACCGTCCCCTCACCCTGGGCGAACATGGCAGCAAGCAGGCCACTGAGCGGAGGAGGGACTGTTGGAGTGGCTGGGGGACTCTTCCTTGATGAGTTCGAGAAGCGTTGGACGCAGTGAAGGGACCTGCTCTGACAGGAAACGCGATCGACGATAGCCGCAGGGCCACCCCCACCCCTCGAAGGATCGACTGACAGTAGCGGTCAGAGGCATCCCCGCCGAGCATGAAGCCCACGTCGAGCGGTTAACTCCACAACCCTCAAGCATGGCACCGACCCATCCCAGCAAGGTCTTCCGGATCCCACGTCCTCGCCTCGTCGTCTCCTCCCGGACCGGGGGTGGCCCGGTCAGAAACTGCTGAACCCCCCTGATCGCCTCGGTGATGGATTGACGAGGTCTGCTTGAACAGCTATTATGGTCGCGATCTGGACCCATTCTGGACTGACTGCGTCGTCTGAGACATCACCATGATCCCCGTTGCTAACGCGATTTACGAGGTGATCCAAATGGCGGAGAAGAAGTAGGAGCGTGCCATCGAGGGTCGGATGCGGCGAAGGGGCCAACCAGTGATTCTCGGGGTCATCCCAGCGAGGCTCAATTCGACGAGGCTTCCGGGCAAGGTTCTTCGTTCGATCTGCGGTCACGCGATGCTGCATCACGTGTTTGCGCGCGCCAGCCGATGCGAGCTTCTTGAAGATCTGGTCGTCGCCACCGATTCGAAGGAGGTGCACGAGTACTGCGCAAGAAACCAGATGAAGGTCATCATGACATCGAGTAGCCATATCTCGGGGACAGACAGGGTTCATGAAGTCACAGGGATGATGCCAGCGGATATCTATGTCAACATCCAGGGCGATGAGCCAATGATCAGGCCGGAGCATCTTCGGGTCCTATTGCAGCCGTTCATGGAGGACACGTCTGTCCAGGTGACCACCCTCAAAACCCCCATCGGGTTCGAGGAGGCACAAAGCCCGAACTGCGTGAAGGTGGTGACGGATATGCACGGCAAGGCACTCTATTTCTCCCGCTTCGCCATCCCGTACAACCGAGACCCGGCAACTGGAGCGACACACTATTCTAAGCACCTCGGCATCTACGCCTACACGAGATCGGCGCTGGAACGCTTTCACGAGCTGCCGCCCTCACGGCTGGAACAGGCTGAAAAGCTCGAGCAGCTCCGATTCTTGGAGCATGCGATCCCGATCCATGTGGCGGAGACACCGCACGACACCATCGGCGTGGACACCGAAGATGATCTCGCGCGGGTCGAGCGGTATTTCCAACACCTGGACCCCTCAGACCGCATCTGAAGCCGCTCGCCGATCTCTTGCTCTCCAGATTCGACGGCAAGATCCCGATCGCCAGACAACAATGCCCAGGATCTCTTGCGAAACCCCGGGCAATCAACGATCGTGACCACGCTGCGACCACCGCATGGAGCGACGCGCGATTACGGGAGCCAGCCGATGAAACTCAACTGGCTGCCGGTCTTCCCCTCCTTCCGGTACGAGAAAAACTTCTCGACGTTGCAGGCTGTGCAGAGTCCGAGCTGCTGGATCTGCCGCCGCGGGACGCCGACCGCGACAAGCTGCGCGTCGTTGATGGCCCTGAGGTCAAGCCGGCCCTTCGCCCCCTCCGGAAGCCAGGCACCCCTCATCTCTTCCTTCCAGTTCGCCCCGATCTGCTCCGCAACCTCCAGTCCCACCTGGTAGCAGCATGGGCCGATCGACGGCCCCATCGCCACATGAAGGGCGGACGGGTCGATCTGGTAATCCTCCTTCAACCGGGCGATCGCCGTAGCGGCGATGCCGGCGGCGGTTCCCCGCCAGCCGGCGTGCACCGCTGCAACTATCCTTCGCTCCGACTCCAGGAACAGCAGGGGAACGCAGTCGGCGGCCATGACTCCCACGAACACGTTGGTCGCGTCGGTCATGAGCCCATCCCCCACCCCCACCCGTTTCCCGGTCCCGCTGGAGACCCTCAGGATCGTATCGCCGTGGACCTGCTTCGCCGTGACCACATTGAAGTCGTGCAGCCCAACGGCCAGCTTGAGGTCACACCAGTTCTGCGTTACGGTCTGGGTGTCATCACCATTCTCGTAGGAGAGATTTAGAGACGCGTACGGCGGCTGGCTCCGGCCCCCACCGCGACCGAGGAAACCGTGGACCAAACCGTCGAAGCGATCCCACTGTTGGACGACTAGGCGAAGGATATCCATTTCACGGCCATTCTATGAGATCGCCGAAAGAGTGTCAATCACTCCAGGAATAGCTGTCCTGCTCGATCTCAGGATTGTCAGTCATCACCCTGCATAGTATAATGAATTGTTTTGGCTCTCGGTACAGGCCGGGTAGGAGGCACCCGTCTTCCCCGCCGCCACATGACGGCCAGTTGAAGATGAAACAAGCACTTCTCATCGTTGATCACGGCAGCCGGCGCAAGGAATCGAATCTTCTGGTCCAGGAAATTGCCAGGATGATGCAACAGCGCTTCGGCCTCAGCATCGTGCATTACGCTCACATGGAGCTGGGCGAGCCGACCATTCAGCAAGGCTTCGACGCCTGCGTCGCCGATGGCGCAGAGGAGGTGATCGTTCACCCCCATTTCCTTGGGCCGGGGCTACACGTCACCACCAACATCCCTCACCTTGTAAAGGAAGCGGCCAACCGCCACCCCGGGGTCGTCTTCCGGATCACCAAGCCGCTGGGCGTCCATCCCAAGCTCGGCGAGGTGATTCTGGAGCGGATCGCTCAGGCCGTGGACGACGCTTCCAGCTCCGCCGGATGATTCAGCGCGATCGCCCGAAGGCCTATTGCCGGAGCTGGTCCGGGGCAATCTGCGGAGATCGTCCTGGAGACTATTCGCTTGAACGCCGCATAGAGGGGGAAGTAGAGTGGGCACGGATACCGGACACGGCCAGGGCCACCTTCACGCGTCTGATGCCCCATTCCGATTCTGCCCGAGATGCGGAGAGGTGCTGAGGCCAAGGCGGGTAAAGCCGGGTGGACCGAACCTGGCGGCCTGTGCGAGCTGCTCCTTCGTGCACTATCAGGACCCGAAGGTGGCCACCGGCACCCTCTTTAGGTTAGATGGCGGCATCGTCCTGGTCCGGCGGGCGATCGCGCCCTCATACGGCAAGTGGGTGTTCCCCAGCGGCTTCGTCGATAAAGGTGAACGGGTGGAGGAGGCGGCGATCCGAGAGACCCGGGAGGAGGTGAACCTCGAGGTCAAGATCGACCGACTCCTGAACGTCTATTCGTACGAGGATTCGGCGGTCGTGATCATCGCCTATGCCGCCCATGTGATCGGTGGCGAACTTCAGGCGAAGGATGAATCGCTCGATGCGAAGGCGTTCGCCCCTGCACAGATCCCGTGGGGAGCGCTGGCATTCCGCAGCACGCAGGATGCGATCAAGGAGTACATCGCGAATTACTTCTAGTGCCCTGAGTCTAAAGTTCGCTTCAGAAATCCCCCCTCCCTCGACGGGAGGGGGCGTGGGGGAGGGTGAGCGAGTATCAGGCATCTGCCGTCTTCACCCCCACCCAAGCCCTCCCC
>JACQQF010000102.1 GCA_016207095.1 Candidatus Methylomirabilota bacterium
ACCCGGGGGACGTCATGGGTTCGGAACCACTGGTGAAGGGACGGTTGGGAGGGCGTGGCGGAACGTCGAGCCGGAGTCAAAGCCCGCCTGGGCCGATGGCGGCAGGAGACCCGGGTGGAGCGGTGTCTGCGGACCTCAGTCTAGGCAGCCGGGGCTTCTCCGAAGGAGTCCGGAGTCCTGCGGACCGGCGGGCTGTGGGAGGAGCCAGGCCACAGCCCTCAGTGGGACAGGATCTTCTCGATGACCTCGGGCTGGTCAATCAAGGCGATGATCCGCATCGTTCCCCCACATTGGGGACAGAGCAGAGGAGCGACCTCATACACGTGTTTGGGAGGCGTGAGCGCATGTGCGAACACCGACGGAATTCCCCCAGGTGGCCCTCGATTTGCCTCGCGGACCAATTTGCAATATTCCACCCGAGGCGGCGACAAACCTCGCTTGACCAACGCCGAACAGCAACAGGCCAAAGGGGAAGGATGGTGGGGAACCCCGGTCCGCGACACCGTCGATGAGTTGGAGTAAGGGGATTTCACGGACGACGAATTAAGGGCCAGGAAACGGAGCTGGGCCTAGCACTCCAAAAAGCTCTCACGGGCGTCAGGGGGCAACCTTCGCGCCTGTCGTGCTTTCAGGGCCGGAGGTGGTCGCCTCACGGGCCGCAGCACTTCTCCCCCCCCTCTGGGGGTTCTTCGCTGTTCTCGATCGGGACACCGGCTTTGGTTAACCGTTCTTCAAACGATCCCCTCCAGCCGGGAGAGAGCGCCTGGATGCGGAGCGCCTTTTGTGCCCCCTCCAGGTTTTTCTGATCGAAGTAGAGTAGATGGCACACCTCCCACACCGACATGCGGTTGGGGTCAGTCTTGACACGCTCCAGGACATCGCCTGCACCGACCTCGCCCTCTTCCAGAACGCGTAGGTAGAAACCGACCCGGCAGCTGGCCAAGAACATCTTGGGGAATTGCGGCATTCCCATCTTGATGCCGAGCTTGAAACATGGGACACGGGGCTGCGTCACTTCGACGAGCGCCCTGCCTACGCTAAACTGGTCCCCGATGTTAATGGCGTCTTCCAGCATCCCCTCGACGGTAAGATTCTCTCCGAACTGCCCAAACGTAAAGTCGGCGCGCCCCAGCTCGCGCTTCCAGTAATCATAATTCTCGATCGAGTAGGCGTAGGCTGCTTTGTAGATACCCCCGTGCCCTTTGAGATCCGCCTGCCCGTCGCCATCCAGATTCAGGGAGCGAAGCACCACCCGGCCACTCACCGGTTCTTTGAAAATGCCGGTTGTGGTCGTCTTATCCATATAGGGAGCCTCCTTGGGTAACGAAACATTCACGGAGAGGAGCTTCATCGCGTGTCCCTCCTATTCCAATAATGGTGTGAATACGTGATCCGGTTTACGTACCCCGGAGCAGAGCGTGGAGTTTCTCGGCGAGCACTCTCTTTGGGGCTACGCCGACCACGTGATCCACAAGCTGCCCATTCCTGAAGAACAGCAGGGTTGGAGTCGAACGGATGCCGTATTGTGAGGCAATACGGGGATTGTGGTCACTGTCCAACTTGCCGACCTTGACCTGGCCTTCATAATCAGACTCTAGTTCCTCGATTATCGGAGCCATCATATGGCAGGAACCGGACCATTCAGCCGAGAAGATCATTAGGACCAGTTCCCGCTCCTCCAACACCTCGGCTTCAAAGTTCTCCTCCGTTAGTGTGATGGGCAACGTGTTCCTCCTGTCCATGTGAAATCGTCCAGTTTCACTTCCGTCAGCGGTATATGCACGTCCCCTCGCGTCGGCAGCCCACCACCATCAGGGCCACCAACAACCACGGGAAGAGCAGGATCATTCCGACCACTGTCGTGTATGCCGTGCCTATCATGCTTCTCCTGCCTTTCGCGCCCCTGTGATATCCAGGATGGTGAAATAGTGGGAGAGCGTTGTCGGTTTTCAGCCGGGGCCGTCCTCCGGGAGAGGACGGCCCCACTGTCAATCCATCCAAGGGTCGACGATGCTCAGCGGCTCTGCGTGATGGCCTTGACCGCCTCTGCAGTTGTCCAGACGGTGTTCGCCAAAAACCGGAAGCTCACGAGGGCCGTCCGGTAGCCGTCCCCTTCCTCGACCTTGGCGGCCGCCGTGGCATCCTTCACCACGGCTACCTCAAAGCCTTGCTCAAGCAGCTCGCGCATGTGCGATTCGACGCAGAGATTCGCGGACATCCCGCCGAGGATCACCTTGTCGATCCCTCGCTTGCGGAGCTGCAAGACGAGGTCGTTGGACTCCGGCCCATACACCTTGTGCGGACTCGTCACCACCGTCCTTCCGTCTTCGATATAAGCTTTGTAGCGTTCGAGCCAATCCGCGCCCGACCCCTTGAAGTCATCGACGTTCAGGGCATCCTTCCGGTCGAACATGTTGATGTTGTGCATCAACGTCTCCAGCGCGCCCTCGAACGCCCACCCGTGGTCGGTTGGGTAGTAGTAGTGGGGCGAGATAAACACCTGTATTCCCTTCTGCTTCGCCACCTTGAAAAGGTTTTCGATGTTCTCGACCGTCTTGTTCTCGGTCACGCTTTCCCCGACCACTCCCCAGGTGACCCCGTCAGGGCTGAGGAAATCATTCTGCGGGTCGGTGATGACGAGCGCCGTGCGCTCTGGGTCAATCGTCATGCCAGGGTTTGGAAGTGCCATCGTCAGTTTACCTCCTTTTATTTTGCTGCTGTCTCCCTAGTCGACCCGGGGCCGCTCCGCGATGGGAGCGGCCCCGGGATCGGCTCAAATCCACTAACGAGCCTTCGGCGCCGAGAGGACCTGGATTGTCAAGAATCGCCTGATATGGTCGGCGATCACGTCGCCATGCTCTTCGAGAGCGAAGTGCCCCGTATCAAGCAAGTGGAACTCGATATTCTTCAGATCCTGCTTGTACGGGTTCGCGCCTTCGGCTGGGAAGATGTAGTCGTTCTTCCCCCACACGATCAAGGTCGGTGGTTGATGCTTCCGAAAGTAGGCTTGCCACTGTGGGTAGAGCGGCGGGTTCGACCCGTAATCGTAGAATAACTGGAGCTGGATTGTTTTGTTGCCTGGACGATCCTGGAGATACTGGTCCACAATCCAGTTATCGGGGCTGATCACCTCTGGGTTGCGGACGCCGTGAGTGTACTGCCACTTGGTCGCCTCGAGGTTCAGGAACTTCCTCAGTGGCTCTGCGTTCTTCTCGTTCCGGTCTTTCCAGTAGGCCCGGAACGGCTTCCAAAATTCCCGCAGCCCCTCTTCATACGCGTTGCCGTTCTGCACGATGAGCGCCTGAACCCTTTCGGGGTGCTTGACCGCAAGGCGATATCCGACGGGCGCCCCGTAGTCCATAACGTAAAGCGTGTATTTCTTTAGTTCAAGCTTCTGCGTGAATTTGTCCATGACCTCCGCGATGTTATCGAATGTGAAGTCGAATTCGTTCGGGGAGGGCATTGAACTGTTGCCGAAACCGGGATAGTCGGGAGCCACCAGATGGAACGTATCTGACAGCGCAGGGATCAAGTTGCGGAACATTTGCGAGGACGTGGGAAAGCCGTGGAGCAACAGGATCGTGGGTGCATTCCTCGGCCCCGCCTCACGGTAGAAGATGTCGAGCCCGTCCACCTTGATGGTTTTGTAGAGCGTAGGGTAGTTCTTCGATGTCGCTGCTTCTGAACCCTTCTGCATAACAGCGGCGGTCATCAACACACCCGCAAGGGTAACTGCCATGACAGCGACAAGCGCGAGGACTGTTTTCGCCGTTCTCCTTGCCATTGGACTCCCCTCCTTTCACCATTGTTGAATAGCGTTGTTTGCGATCGCTGGTCGACCAACTGACTCAGACAAGGGGCAATCGGTGTGCCATGGGCGAGCCGTAATGGAGGAATTCCGATAACTCCTGGATTCATAAGAGATGATGAGAATGCGTGCGGGAGGAGCGGTGTGCCGCAGGGACTTCGATTTCCGTGATATATCGCGGGAGCCGTAAAATATCGCGGGAAACGGCGGGTCGGGTACCCGGGTTAGTTGGTTTTCTGGGACTTCTGGATATTCAGTTTTTCGATGCGAGACCGGAGGGTGCTGGGATTGAGCCCGAGCCGCACGGCGGCACCTCGCTTGCCTTCAATTCTCCAGCGGGCCTCCTCGAGGACCTTGAGGATGTGATTCCGCTCCACCTCTTCCAGGGTGAGTGAGGTAGTCGGCTGCGCCTCAATGGTGTGGACCAGGTCGAGCAACTCGTCAGGCTCGATGGTCGGGCCGGGCGAGAGGATCACTGCTCGTTCGATGATGTTTTCCAGCTCGCGAACATTGCCGGGCCAGGAATACGCCTGCAAGGCGGTCATCACTTTCTGCGGTATCTTGTCGATCACTTTCCCCACCTTCTGGCCATACTTCCTGGCGAAGTGTCGGACGAGCAGTGGGATGTCCCCTGTGCGTTCCCGCAGCGGGGGGAGAGCAATGGGAAACACATTCAGCCGATAATAAAGGTCTTCCCGGAAATTCCCAGCGGTAATGGCTTTTTTTAGGTCGCGATTGGTGGCCGCAATCACCCGCACATCCACTTTGATGGGTCGGGGATTGCCTAGCCGCTCGAACGCCCTCTCTTGCAGTACCCGAAGCAACTTCGCCTGGAGATCAAGGTGCAGGTCACCAATTTCGTCGAGGAAAATTGTCCCCCCATCAGCCAACTCAAACCGTCCGATCTTTCGGGACAAAGCGCCAGTGAAGGCCCCCTTTTCGTGCCCAAAGAGCTCGCTCTCGATGAGCCCCGGCGGGAGTGCCGCACAGTTGACCTTCACCAATGGCCGGTCTTTCCGCAGACTGAGGTTATGGATCGCGCGGACAAACAACTCCTTGCCCGTTCCCGTCTCCCCGAGGATCAGCACCGTGGCATCGGTGGAGGCCACCTGCTCCACTTTGCGCAGGACCATCTTCAGTGCATCGCTACGGCTGATGATTTCCTCGAAGTTATGATCCAGCTTGATCTCCTCTTGCAAGTAAATGTTTTCCGCTTGAAGGCGGCTCTTCAGTTGTTCGACCTCGTTGAGCGCATTGCGCAGCGCTTGCTCCGCCCGTTTTCGCTCAGTGATGTCTTTGAACGTGACAACGGCGCCAACGAGCTTGCCGCGTTCATTCCGAATCGGAGTACTGATGTACTCGACGGGGAAAGACGTGCCGTCCTTTCGCCAAAAAACTTCATCCGTTACGTGATGGACGGCTCCATCGCGAAAGGCGGTGTAGATGGGACATTCCTCTTTTGGGTACGGGGTTCCGTCTGATTTGGAATGGTGGAGGATGTCGTGCTGGGGCTCGCCGATGAGCTCCTCAGCCTTCCACCCGATCATGCGGGCTGCGGCTGGATTCACAAAGGTGGTGTTACCGTGCACGTCCAGACCGTATATCCCTTCACCCGCCGCACGTAATATCAATTCGTTTTGCCGACGGAGCTGTTCAAGCGCTTCCTCCGCCCGCTTCCGCTCAGTGGCGTCACCGCTCATTCTTCAATCACTCCCGCTGAGCCTTCCATCCTCTCGCCTGCAAGAAAACGCCGAACATCAAGGTTCTCCTAGATTGCTATCGTAATCACCAGACTCACGTCTGGGCAAGCCCTCTTTTGATAATGGCAAAGTGATGGCGTGACCCGACTGGGCGCTCCGAATCACCGCCTCGGTAAACTCCATGTACCTCAGCTGATAGGAGCTGAGCTGATAGGAAGTTGCTTGGGGGGGTGGCGGCGGGTCGCCCATCACCCCGGGCGCGTCAGGCCCTCGGGGACCCGCGGGCCGGGCGGAGGGAGCATGCCGCGCCTCAGGGATAACTGTCAAGCAGAATCCTGTCCCGTTTTCTTCTCACGAAGAATATGCTTGATCCGCTTCCATGAAAGCGCTCTCATAGGGCATACCAGATTGGAGGTCTTCCCGATGGGAGCAAGGTGGTTCATCGGCGCCGTAGCACGTCAGGTCGGAGTGAGCGTGAAGACGATACGGTTTTACGAACGGGAGGGACTGCTTGAACCCCCGGCGAGGACGGAAAAGGGGTACCGCCTTTACCCAGAGGAAGCGGTCCGGCAGCTCAAGTTTATTAGGAAGGCACAGTTGCTTGGATTCTCGCTACGGGAGATTCAAGAAATCTTGGCCCTCCGCCGACAAGACAAGATCGTCTGCGGCCATGTCGATCGGGCGCTCCAGGAAAAACTGAAGGCAGTTCAGCAGAAGGTGAGGGAACTAAAGGCGCTCGAATCCTCCCTCAAGCGGTTGGCCAAAACCTGGAAAAAAGGTCTCCCCAAAGAACTCCCGCCGGGGTCGATCTGCCCATACATAGAGAATGCGCCCCTCTTGCATTCCACGGGTGATTGAGAGCGGTAAGCGCTGAGCAAAGCCTCACCCCCGTTTTCACCGGTCTGCGTGGACCACCCTCCCATGGACCCTCCGCCTCATGGCAAGGCCAGGACTCCCGAATCCCACGCTGCCCCCAGATCGAAACCCGGGCGGGACACGGTCCTGCCGCAGCGTCGGAGTCGAGCCACAGGAGCGATGCGCCGTTTCACCGTAACCTTGGCGGCGGGATCTCATCATACAGGGTGAGAAGGAAAGAGCGCTGAAAGACATACGAGGAGGTGAGCGTGATGTTCAGAGATCTAAGAAAACTCGCAGCGGTGGTCCCACTGGCCTTGGCTCTGGCGACCTGGCCCGCTGGCGCAGGTGCTGAAGGGCCGAGGGTCCCTTTCGCCGAGGATGCCGACGTAGCTCCAATGATTCCCACTGCGGTCGGCAACTCCAGGCCGGCCATTGAATCGGATGAAGCCTTCGTACGCGGGAGGGTATGGGCAAACGGCATTCACCCGGACTGGTCGTTTGCGGATGCCCACATTGCGGCTGGACCGCCCCCCTCCGAAGGTGAGGCCAGCAGGAAGCCGGAGAGCGTCAACCTTCACCTGCACCCGGATCACTGGGTGGCGGCATCGCCGTCGGTCATGGCTCCGCCCGAGGCCACGGCGACGACGGGTCCTGGCGCCACGGCTTCGAGCGGCTCCTGAGCGACCATGAAGCGCGACCTAGCCCGCTCCTGGCGATGAGCCTCCCGCAGGCGAAATCGGCTTGTGATCCCAAGATCGAGGGGGCGTCCCAGCATGGGGACGCTCCCTTGTTTTACACCTATACACAAAGGAGGAGGACAACGTGCGACAACAACCATCCCGGCGGACTATTCAGCGAATCCTTTCTCCCAACCTCCTGTTGACCGGAGGTATGGTTCTCTTCGTGATCGCGCTGGCGTACATGGGGGCATCTGCGCGCGACCAACTGAATCCTGCGCCGTTGGCAGCGTTACCTGCCGTCCCGGGCCCTTCTGATGATCCCCTGACCCCGGCAAAGATCACGTTAGGGAAGCTCCTCTATTTCGATCCGCGCTTGTCGGGTGATGGCAGCCTCAGTTGCGCGAGCTGTCACGACCCGAAATTGGGGTGGGGAGACGGTGGCGATCTCTCAAGAGGCTACCCGGGCACGCTGCACTGGCGGAACTCTCAGACGATCCTCAACGCCGCCTACCTTGACAGGTTTTTCTGGACCGGGTCTTCGCCGGACCTGCCTGCGCAGGCTAAAGCCGCTATCACGGGACCGCTGGCCCAGAACATGAATCCGGCGCTGATGGAAGAGCGTCTCAAGCAGATCCCCGCATATGTCGGGCTATTCCAGCAGACGTATGGTGGGCCTCCGACGTTCGAGAATGCCCTCAGGGCCATTTCGGCGTTCGAGCGAACCATCGTCTCCAAGAACGTACCGTTCGACAGGTACATGAAGGGGGACAAGATGGCCCTGACTCCTCTCCAGGTGAAAGGACTGACCCTCTTTGAAGGAAAGGCGGGCTGTGTGCAGTGTCATAACGGTCCTTTGTTCACCGACCAGAAGTTGTACAACCTGGGAGTCCCCAAGAATCCCGCATTCGATCAGGACCCCCAGCGGCAGATCGCCATGCGCGAGCGGATGCGGGCCAAAGGCATTCATGAAGCCGTCATTCGGGCCCTTGATCGCGATCCTGGGCACTACCTGGACACGAAGCGCGAAGAGGATAAAGGGAGTTTCAGAACCGCTCCCTTGCGAGAGCTCAGATACACCGCCCCGTACATGCACAATGGGGTGTTCTTCTCCCTCGAGGAGGTGATCCACTTCTATGACAGAGGCGGCGGTGACGATCCGTTCGGGACCAAGTCATCCCTCATACGGCCGCTGCAGCTCACCGCAGAGGAGAAGGCGGCGCTCGTCGCGTTCCTTGAGAGTCTGAGCGGTGATCAGATCCTGGTGGATACTCCCGAGCTTCCCGAGTATGAGGTCCTCCCGTTGCCGTTCGCCGGAGCGGTTCGATGAAGACAGTCGAGCGGGCGCGATGTGTCGGTGAACGATCGACGTGGACTGGAGGTGTTCGATGAAGTATCTGTATCATCTCGTCTCTTGGGCCCTGGGAATCACGCTTCTGTCAGCCGGACACGGCGCGGCATACGAGATGGTCGCCGTCCCTGATGGAGCGACGGTGACGGGCAAAGTCACGTTCAAAGGAACGCCGCCGACGCCGCGACGGGTGCTCATGACAAAGGACAAGGAAGCGTGCGGAGAGGGCTACAGGGGGCTGACGGATGTCAGCGTTGTCGGAGGTGGCCTCGACGGGGCGGTCGTCCTCCTCGAGGGAATCTCGAAGGGCAAACCATGGAGCGTTCCGGACGGGGGGTATACGGTGGATCAACGGAGATGCGCGTTTCATCCCCATATCTCCGTGATCCCACAGGGGGCCGAGATGGTTATCCTCAATAGTGATCCGGTGCTGCATAACATCCACGCCTACGAGGTCATCGGGAGGGCCAGCAGGACACTGTTCAATGTGGCCCAGCCCAAGTTCAAGACCAAAGTCACGAGGATTATCAGGACGACCACGGGGAAAGTCGTCCGCATCGAGTGCGACGCGCACAACTGGATGCTGGGCTGGTTCTACGTCGCGGACAACCCGTATGCCGTTGTTGTGGGAAACGATGGGACTTTTACGCTCAGTGATGTCCCCCCTGGCCGGTACACACTCAAGGCGTGGCATCCGACGCTCGGCGTCAAGGAGGTCGCGATCAAGGTTCCGCCGAAGGGACGCGTGGAGATCTCCTTGGAGTTTCAGCGCCCCGCCGGCGTATGAGCGTCCCGCCGTCGCATCCCGCCGTCTAGCCGTGGGACCGCTGTGGGTCGGTCTGTGACGGGGAGGAGGCTATTCTCCGATTGACACTCGTGGCCCGAAGCGCCACACTCTCAATTCGTCGGGCGTTCCTCGGTCCGACACTCGGCTCTCGCCTGCCGGATCCAACCGCACGGCCTATTGCGGCCTCCGGTGACTCCCAAGGCACGGCTCTCCTCGATTGGGGCATTAGTCCCTTAATTCGTCAGTTCCGGGGACAGGGACGCAAGAAGATCAGGAACGGAATGTCAGCGGACCTAATTGCGGCCCTCAAGGCAAGACACCCTGCGGGATTCAGCCAGCTCCTCAGCAAACATGGGGCGATGATGTACCGTGTAGCGCTCCGCCTCCTGGGTTCGAAGGAGGACGCTGAGGATGTCCTCCAGGAGACCCTGGTGACGGCGTACGAGAAGATTCACACCTTCGAGGAGCGATCGGCCCTCACTTCCTGGCTGTATCGAATATTGACGAACGCAGCGCTGATGCGCTTGCGGATGAGGGCCAGGGATCGGGAAGTGCCGATGAACCACGCCGGGCCTGCGATGACGGAGGACGGACGGCACGCGAAAGAGGTTGGTGATTGGAGCGTTTCATCCGAGGATGTGCTCCTCCGCCGCGAAGCACTTTCGACGATACGTGAGGCGATTCGGGACCTGCCGGAGATGTATCGGTCGGTGTACGTCCTCGCTGAGATTGAGGGTTTGTCGCACCAGGAGGTGGCGACGCTTCTCGATCTCCAAGTCGGGACCGTGAAGGTACGCCTGCACAGGGCACGACTGTTCTTGCGGGGGGCGCTCGCGGAGTACTTCCAGGATCGGGGACCCCGTGGTAGATGAATTGTTGAGATACATGGAGCGCATAGGCTTGAATGGGAAAGGAGCGCCCTTCTGGCGAGGGCTGCGGTTAGAGGCGCTGGTCACCATGTTGAGGGTCGCGCTGGGGGCGATCTTTGTCATCGGCGGATTGAAGCTCGTCCACCCCGCCGCATTTGGCATCCCCGGGCAGGAGGCCTTGGCCCTGAAGTTCCTCGACCCTGAGATGGGCTACATCTCGCCATTCATCGCGGCCAAGATCATCGGGACACTGGGCGTGCGGATCAGCACATTTCTTCTGATTCAGGGGTGGGTCGAGATCGTGCTTGGAGTCCTGCTCGTCGGGGGGGTGGGTACCCGGATGGTTGCGATGAATATGGGGCTGATGTTCTGGGCCTTCACCGTGGCCAGCCCGCTCGTCGGCCAGCTCCGCCTCAGTCGGGATCTCGCATTGATGGGGCTTTCGTTTGCAATCGCCGTGACTGGAGCCGACACATGGAGTCTCGAGGGGCACTGGAGGGGCCGCCGCTCGCAGTTCGCTGATCGGCGCGATGTCGTCCTGGTTCTGATCCGGTTCAGCCTGGCCTATCCCTTGATCGTGTCCGCTCTCTTCACGGGAGGAGCGTTCGATAATCCGCTCAACGGCACTCTGCCGCGGGGGCTGATTCTGCTCGTCGGACTTCTGCTTGCCGCTGGGGTGCTTCCGCGCGGTGTGATGCTGCTCGTAGCGCTGTGGATGCTTTTCCTGCTGCCGGCCACACTGGCGACCAAGGGGATCTTTCAGGGCCTGGATGTGGTGAAACGTGAAATCGGGCTGTTCGCGGCCTCGTTGGCGTACCTAGTTGCCGGCCCCGATCGATGGACGTGGCCGAAGCCCCGGCGGCTTCGATGTCGGGATGTCGTTGACCTCCTTCTGGCCTATGTCGAGGACAGCCTCCGGCCGATGGATCGACGGGCCTTCGAGGCGCACATCGTGGACTGCATCAACTGCTGGCGGATTCTGAAGACGTACCGTGAGACGATGGCGCTGGGGCGACAACTCGGCGACGACACCATTCCGATGGATGTGCATGAGCGCCTGGACGCGTTTGTCAGAGGGCGTCTCTCCGATCCCTCGTAGCTTTCCGATCCCTCGCGTGTGAGCCTCCTTGCCCGTGACATTCCGCTCCAGTATCTGGGTTCCGCCGCGCAGTTCCTCACGCACACCGCCGTACATTAGCGCAGTGCCGGTTTATGCCTCGGTCCAGCAGAGGCAAGCTTCTGGCGAGCATCGAAGTGCCAATTCTGTCCAGCTAATCATTATGGGTGACACCGGTGAATCAGCTCAACTGCTACACGGGTTGATTTACGGGAGGCTCTCGGGCAGCATAGTAAGTCTCTGATGGGAAATTGGTGGGTCGTGCAGGACTCGAACCTACGACCTGTCGATTGAGATGGAGCAAGATTGGAATAGGGGGACCTTGGCAATGAGAGAGTAGGAGGGACTTCGACAGAGGAAACGACGCAATGTCAAGAGGCTACGCGTGGAGCCGGCGGGCCGGCATCGAAGCCCTCGACCTCACCGGACGGCTCAACCGGGACGAGCGGAAAGCCAGGCTTCAGGCGTTCCGCAAGGGCCACATCCCCGTCCTGACTTCAATGTCCATCCTTACCGAGGGCTACGATGACCCTCCCCTCGACTGCCTCATCCTCGCCCGGCCGACCAAGAGCCCCCTTCTCATCGAGCAGAGGATCGGGCGAATCACCCGCATCTCCCCCGGCAAGACCGACTCGCTCATTCTCGACGTCGTGGATGTGTCGCGGAGGCACAAGCTCCAAACCGTCGCCAGCCTCTTTGGGCTCCCGTCGCGCCTCAACCTGAAGGGGCGATCCGCGACGGAGACCGCGGAGCAGGTGGAGCGGGCGCTGAGCCGCCACCCCGCCCTCCAGCCGGAGCTCTTCGCCACCGTGGAGCAACTGCTCGCGGAGGCCGAGCGCATGAGCCTCACCATCCGCGAGGTCGAGCTCGTGCCGCACCTCAGCCCGGAGGTCCTGCGCGAGGCTGACCTTGCCTGGATCAGGCTCCCGTCGATGGAGTATGCCCTCCCGCTCGCTGGGCGGGTCCAGATCCGGGTGAGAGAGAATCTGCTGGAACAGTGGGAAGTGGTTGTGCTCCCGGACCAGACGGTCCTCAGCGCTCACCCGACCCGACACGAGGCCTTCGCGGTCGCAGAGAAGGAAATTACCGAGAGAGACCCCGAGCGCGCCCGCTTCGCGCGGCATGAGGCCGCCTGGCGGCAACACCCTGTCAGCAAGGAGCAACGCAGGGCGCTCATGGCCGCCGGGCTCCCTGTTCCGGCCACGAAGGGCGAAGCCAGCCAGCTCATCGACCAGCTCCGCGAGCGACGGCAGAGCCGGTTGAACCGGCCCGCCACGCCGCGGCAGCAGTGGCGCCTCAAACAGGAAGGGATGTGGCGCGACGGGATGACCCTCGGGGAGGCCGCAGCGGTCATCCAGGACATGAGGCAGCGAGAGACACTTCAGGCAACGGCCCACGTCTCGACAGAAACGGAGCAAGGAGTGAAATGACCAGCTGCCATCATGAGCCCAGCGACTTCTTCTTTGAGGTCTCCTCGCCCGACGCCGCGGAGGCCGCGCTCAAGGCGCTCGCCGACGCGTGGCCCGCAAATGTCCTGACAGGGCTCCACTACCTGGTCGGCCATGGGCGGGAACGCTACGTGATCGGCGCGAGCTTCATCGGACGGGTCACGCCCGCGGCCGTAATCACAGTCGGGGACCACAAGCGAAGCTGACCGAGCTCACTCTTGGCGAAATCCTCAGACGAACGTCTGCGAGAGAGTTCGCCATCGCCATGCTCGGCGACGCCGGACAGATGTTGGGCGTGGAGAGATAAGAACCACCATTATCCCCTTGGAGGGTGGATGCAATGAAACACTCGCGCCACGACTATAACAACCCAGACCTTCACCTCAGGATTCCCGACGACGAGCCGGTGTTCCTCATCCGGGCGCAGGACATCGTCTCCGGCGACGCCGTCCGCGCTTGGGCCAACTTGAATGACCTCGCCGGCGGCGACCCCAAGCTCAGCCGGCTTGTCAGGGAACACGCACACCTCATGGACGCGTGGCCGAAGAAAAAGGCAGCAGACCTTCCGCAAACGATGCCGCCGCCAGAGGCGACAGCCACACGTCACAAGGTGTGAAGGAGAACCTAGCGTGGGAACACCAATCACAACCAAGATCACTGCGTTCGACAGGACCATCACTAGCGCGCTGGGAAAGGAAGTGCGACGACTGCTTGAGCCGTTTGCCGAGCGCTACGGGCTCAAGGTCGGAAGACAGGGTGGGAACTATGACGCGACTATGCTGAAGTTGACGCTTGAACTGCGCGTCGCTGAAACTGCCGACGGCCGGTCTGGTGAACAAGTGGAATTTGAGAAATACTGCTTTATTGCCGGATTGAAACCGGAGGACTTCGGCCTAGAGTTCGCTTACAGCGGTACTGACTATCGCGTTGTAGTGATCGCCCCAAAGCGGTCAAGGAACCCGGTCATCGCGATCAGGATCAAAGATGGAAAGCGGTTTGTGTTTCCGCGGGAAGTCCTCCAGAGGAGCGCATAGAGTGATCCTGCTCACCACGCAGCTCCAGCACGCCGCTCTCATGCTTTCAAAACGACTACACCAGCTTGAGCAGCAAATCCGTGAAGGCAGCAACGCCGCGTGGCCAGAATACGCCCAGATCGCTCAAGCCCTCGCTACGATCCACGCCAAGAACGAACAACCGGCAGAATATCTCAGCACCCGCCAGATGGCCGCGCGGCTGGGCGTCAGCCCAAAAACCCTCCTCAGACGCAAGCGACGAGGCCAACTCGCCCCCGCCATTCAAGTCGGCCGGCTGATCCGTTGGCAAGCGGGAGAGCCTCTTCGCACAGCACCAGGTAACGGAGACATCGCCGCTCGCGCTGACCACCGCAGCACCAAGGAGACACTTCGATCCCCCAGGTAATGGCTACAGGCAAACGCATCATGTGTGCCCGGATAACTACGCCTCGACCGCCCCAATCGTAGGTGAGCTTAATTGCGTTATGCCGTATATTTGATATAGTAAATGAAGGGGAAACATCGAACCGCTGGCAACGGAAGCTGGCAACAGGCTTGTAAGTTACTAAATTAACTGGCCCTGAATTGGCCCTTTCAAGGCCGAAACGCGGGTTCGAATCCCGCTGGGGACGCCAATAAAATTCTATAATTACCAGAAGCCACCGAGCAGTAGAAGCGAGCAGCACAAACCGCTTGGCAATACGGATAGCCCCGGTCCTCGATGCGCGTTCACCTACACCGCTCGGACAGGAGCACAAATTCAGATCGCAACAGGGAGCTCCCGTGATTTCAAGGCGTTCCCTCACAACGCCATCCAGGATCTGGGTGGACCGCTTCTTCCTTTTGGAGGTGGACCTCCGGATGATACCTTACGCCCAGCGCTCCGAAGGCGCGGCGGAGTCACGAGTGCCCCCTCCTGAAGCTACGGTAGACCCGTGAGCTGGGCCCGGATCTGCCGCTTGCTGGGACTCGCCGCGCTCGCGGTCTTTCTCACATCCGCCTTCACCCCACTGCCCAATCTCCTGAGCCGGTGGCTGACCATCCCTCGACGACTTGAACCCGCCGAGGCGATTGTCGTGCTGGGAACCAGACTCACCGCTGATTGGGAGCTGAGCGCTGCCTCGTTGTATCGGACCCGCTACGGGATCGTCCTCTACCGGCGCGGGCTCGCGCCGCTCCTGGTGTTTACCGGTCCGGCCCGTGGCGAGGGCCCTGCGGAGGCGACGGTTCGCGCTGAGCTCGCTCGCGAGCTGGGGATCCCGGCAGAGGTGATTCTGACAGAGGCTGGAGCGAAGACGACGCGGGAGGAGGCCATCCGCGTGGGGGCACTCCTTCGGCCCAGGGGGATCCGGAAAATCCTGCTGGTGACGAATTCGCTGCACATGGCGCGGGCGCGCGGACTGTTCGAGCGGGGTGGCTTTGAGGTGCTTGCGGCACCAACAGATGATGTCTCCAAGGCCTCAGGCGAGCCTGAGGACCGCCTCCAGCTGATGCGCCAGATTCTGGGGGAACTCATCGCGCAGCTCTATTACCGAGTCGCCGGATACCTGTAAGAGTGGGAGGGGGCATGGACGGGCTATTTATTCTACTCCTGGTCGGGCTCACTTCGGTGGGCGCTTATTGGGTTGGCGCTAAAGGGTTCGGGCTGTCGGGACGCGGTCTCCGCCGGGCGGTCGAGAGGGTGCTCGAGTGTGTGGGGATGATGCTCGTCT
Source organism: Candidatus Methylomirabilota bacterium (assembly GCA_016207095.1). GTDB lineage: Bacteria > Methylomirabilota > Methylomirabilia > Methylomirabilales > Methylomirabilaceae > Methylomirabilis. Next base: position 15,341 of record JACQQF010000102.1, read on the forward strand.
TCCTCGTAGGCAACCTGGCCGCAGGAATAGTCGCCATCCTGGCTGCCCGCGCCGTGACGCAGCAGTTCGTGTCGCTCTACCTCATCGATGACGAGACATTGGTGATCCTCTCGCTTCTCCAAGGCTTTGCTTTCCAGTGCTGGCGGGACGCGTCCGCCCCGTGAGCGTCGTAAGAACGGCAAGGAACGAATCGAGGGTCACATCGAAATGCCCCCTGTTGGTAAGCGTTCGCGGGGACCCGCAGCTTGTCCGCGACGCAGTCACCAGGGACGCTGCTCCTCGCCGGCCGCGATCCCGTTCTCGCTCACGGAGACAAATCGTAGAACACCTGCTGTCCCCGCTGCCGTCATGGTGAAGGTCCATCCGGTCACGGTCTGCGTCCCCGTCTTAGAACATGAGATGGTATGACGTGGTCAATCTATCCTGTTCCCGAAAGCGCCTCATCCCTTCGATGGGCGCCTCGCCTTAGATCAGCCAACCCAACGCCATTGAGCGAAACGCATTGAAAAATACACGAGCACAACGATAAAAAAAGCGAGGCAAACCCAGGGAATCGATCTCGAGTTCCGCCCGATGATGCCGAGCGCCATGAAGCCGGGAAAGAGCACGTTCACATAGCGGGTGAGCCCCCCGGTGTTATTCTGGGCGAAAAGGGGCAGGGCTACGCCTAAGATGGTATACAGAGCGTAACTTCGCGGCAGGTGAGAAGGAAGCGTACATGCGAGGGCGATGAACATCACCGCGAACAAGATATCGAATGGGGCAGGTGCATGCTGACCCCTGAAGATATCTCCATACACCTCTGCTATGCGTTTGAAGGGTAACGCCAACTCTCCCCGCCATCCCAGGGCATGCTGTTGCACCTTGAAGGACACGAGTGGATCTCCGAAGGCGATCCATTGGTAGAGCATGAACCCCCCTAGACCGCTTGCCGCCAAAAGGCCGGCTGCGATGACATGCCACCGCATCCGCCGCTCCTTAAGGCAGGGGAAGCCCTCGAGGACCAATGGAACGAAGAGCAGAATCCCCGGCGCGCGGGTCGCCGATGCCAGGCCGGCCCAAATGCCCCCTTGAACGAATCTCTGCTTGCGAAACGCTGCATAGGCAAGCACGGAAAACGCCAGTAAGAAGGACTCCGGATACATGGTCGAGAAAAACAACGAGGCAGGGAAAAAGGCGAGTAAGAGCGTGGCAGACCGTGCCACATCAGAGCCGATCTCCCAAGTGATAAGCGCGTAGAGAGCAGCTAACCCTACCAGAAAGGCAAGATTTGAGAGAAGAACCGCGCAAAGAGGGATCGAGATCCCAGTGACCGCCCGACAGAGGCGACACGTGAGCGGGTAGAGAGGGAAGAAGGCGATGGTCTGCTGCTGCCTGGGGTTGCCGTTATAGGAGTAGCCCTTCTCAGCGATGCGCAAGTACCAGCCGGCGTCCCAGCGGAAGAGGGGACGAAGGACGGGTGTGCCTAGATCCCAGAAGTTCGGGCCAGTGGGGCGGGTGATGAATCGGGGGCTAACGGTCATGGCGGAGAAGATGACTACACGGGAAAGGAAGAACACCAGGAAAATGAAGACAACCTCGCGAGTTCCGATGGATCGCCCATTTCGAATCGGAGGACCATGTCCCTGGTCAAGTAACGGTGCGGTTTCGCGGCGCCCCCTGAGCAGCTTAGCCTTCAGGGCGACGATCCTGGCCCAAGCCTCTTCCGCCTTTGATTGCACAGCCTTCGATTCAGCCTGGAGCCGTTGGCAGGTGGGGCAATCGGCGTTCTGGCTCATGTTAAACAGTGGCAGAGCGAGGAACGTCATGGCAGGCCGCCATCCCACCGGGACACGCCTTCTGAGCCGTGGCATCCACAAGAGTCCCATGCTTCTTGTACGCCATGCAAAAAACGGATGTCCCTATCGGAAAGCGGATTTTCGCCGCAAGCGCGATATCGATGGACAGCAGACCGGCTAACAGTGAATTGAGCCATTTGGGCAGCGATCTGACGTCGGATTTGGGCATGGCCATCGGACGAGCCGGCGCCAGAATATTTCGAACGAAGCCTACAGCCGGGAGCAGGAGTGTATTCCAGTACAGCAGTTTCTTCACCTCAAACCCATTGCCTGCGAGCAGCCGCCCAATCTCCTCTTTCCGGTACCGATGACGGGTTCGAACGGCCATATCATGCTCTCCCCGAAGCCATTCAAAGGCGGGGACGTTGACGACTAGGAGACCCCCCTGCTGCAAGACCCGATACGCCTCATGGATTGCCACCTGGTCTTTAAGCCCTTCAATATACAGGAGGTCGATGAGCGTGATCACATCGAACGAACCGTCTCGAAACGGGAGGGCGTGCGCTGAAGCCCGGGCAACAACCCCAACTCCTCGGCGTGAGGAATACCGTAGGGCTACCTCCTCAACGTCCACGCCGACCAGCAAGCTGTTGGGAAACCGGTTCGCTATCGAGGCTATTCCCCCGCCTGTCCCGCAGCCCACATCAAGGACCCTGGGCCGGCGTCCCCTACATTCTGAGTGGAGGGTCCGCGACACCAACTGTCTGATGTTACGATACCACCAATGAGTGTCCTCCAGGCGCGCCATGGTATCGTACTCGTGTCGTTCCATCGTGTCAGGCTTTCACTACCCTTCGCGGGCAAGACGATGCCATCACAGAGACCGCTTGGCCGCGGCAATGACGGCGTCTACTTCATGATCATCGAGTTCCGGATAGAGCGGAAGACTGAGAACCTGGGAGGCCAACGAGGTCGTGAGCGGCAGGTGTTTCCCGGACTCGGACAGGTCGCTGTACGCCTCAAGAAGGTGGACCGGAACGGGGTAATGGATCCACGTTGCCACGCCGTGCGCATGCATAGCAGCCTGAAAGGAAGCGCGATCCGTCACTCGAATCACAAAGAGATGGTAGACGTGATGACGCCCTGGCGCCTCGATCGGGCAAACGATCCCCAATTCGGTCAGGGCTTGCGTGTACCTCGCAACGATCTGACGGCGACGGTCATTCCAAGACTTCAGGTGTGGCAATTTGGCCAGAAGGATGGCCGCTTGAAGCTCATCGAGGCGGCTGTTGAACCCCTTGTGCGGATGGGCGTAGCCCTCAGTGCGGCCGTAATTCCGCAATGCCCTCAGCTTCTCCGCAAGGGCTCGATCACTCGAGACCACTATACCGGCATCCCCGGACGCCCCAAGGTTTTTCGTTGGATAAAAACTGTAACAGCCGGCGTCGCCCATCGTCCCCGCCATGCGGCCCTTATACGACGCCCCGTGAGCCTGCGCGCAATCCTCGATGACATGCAGACCTCGCCTTCTCGCGATCTCAAGGATAGGGTCCATATCGGCACACTGCCCGTACAAATGGACCGGCACTATGGCCCTGGTGCGAGGTGTGATGCGATCCTCAATCAGACCGGGCTCCATCGTATAGGTGACCGGATCGATATCGACGAAGGCTGGGGTCGCTCCAGCAAACGAGATAGCCGACACCGTGGGAACGCAGGTGTTCGAGACGCTAATGACCTCATCACCAGGACCGACGCCACAGGCCACTAATGCCAAGTGCAACGCCTCGGTCCCCGAACCCACACCCACTCCATAGTTGGCGCCGCAATAGCGGGCAAACTCTGCCTCAAACTGCTCAAGCCTCTCGCCGAGTATAAACCGTCCTCGTGCGAGGACGTCGGCGATCGCACCGTCCACTGCCGGCTTCATGGCTTGGTACTGACGTCTCAGGTCTCGGAACGGAATGTTAGCCATTGTCCCAGTAATGTGCCCTATGCTCCCGGTAGTAATTCAGCGTTCGAGACAGTCCCTCTCTGAGGCGCGTCTTTGGCCGCCAGCCCAGTAGACCGGCGATTTTCTGGAACGAACCGTAATAATCACCAATGTCAATTGCCTTCCGGTCGGGGGGGAAATGGACGATCTTGAACCTGCCTCCACCGTTGATCTCGATCAGCAGTCTCGCCAGATCAAGAAGCCGGATTGGATGATCGTCCCCCAGATTGAATATCTGGCCATTGGCTTCCTCGTGCGCCGCGGCCATCAGAAGCGCCTCAACCACGTCGTCCACGTAATTGAGGTCTCGCATCTGCTGGCCATCCCCGAATACCTGCAATTCTCGGCCCTCGACAAGCTGCCGAATCCACCAACCCAAAAAGGTCTGGCGGGCGTCTTTGACTCGCATTCTCGGACCGTAGGTGTTGGTCAATCGCAACGCGCATGTCCGAAGCGCATACACGTTGTTGTACACGATATGGTACCATTCTCCGGCCAACTTATTGATGCCGTTCACATCCACGGGGTGGACCGGATGTCGCTCGTCCACAGGCAAGGAGTCAGGGATGCCGTAGACTTGTCTGGTGCTTGCAAAGACGATCTTCACTCGCCGGTTATGCTTCCGGCAGGCTTCTAATATCGACAACTGGGCACGGCAATTAATATCGAGATCGGTGTAGGGATCGTCCATCGAGTCTAGATGACTGGTTTGCCCAGCCAGGTTAAAGAGGTAATCCTGTCCCTGGACAAGGTACTTCATGCTCTGCTCGTCCCTGACATCGGCGATGTTTACATGAACCAGATCCTTAATCTCTTTGATATTGAAGAGATTGCCCCCATACTGGGGGATCAGCGAATCGACGAGGGTCACCCATGCGCCGCATCCCACTAATGCGCCCGCCAGGTTTGATCCGATGAAACCCAACCCTCCGGTGATTAGGATCTGCTTCCCTGCAAAGACCTTTTCGTGCTCCACCGTTGTGCCTCACCCTTTCGGTACACTGGCGGATCGATCAGGGCTTGCGACGCCCTTCATCAAGATACGCTATCTGGATGGGCGTATCTTTCCACAGCACGAGCTGCCACCACAGATGGAGAATGTTGATCCCCGTTTTGAACAGGCGCCGCAGGTTGAAGAATTGTGACTTGCCGACCGTGCGGTGATAATGGTGGACAGGAAACTCGACGAAACGGTACCCGGCCATCTCGAGCTTTTTGACCAACTCCAGGCAGATCACCCCGCTTGTGTACTCCAGCCTGATATGGTCAAAGACTCGGCGCCGGATCAAACGGAAGTCACAGTCCACATCCCGCACATGGAAGTTGAACAACCGACGCATCAGCCAAAGGTAAACCGTGCCGATGATAATCCGGTGCAACGGGTCCGAGCGGGCGATCTTGTATCCGTTGACGACGTCGATGCCATCCTGCATGATTGGAAGCAGTTTCCGCAACTCAAACACATCGTATTGGCCGTCACCGTCTGTGTAGAAGACCAGCTCCTTCGTGGCATGCGAGAAGCCCGACTGGAGTGCGGCGCCGTACCCTCGATTGTTCTCATGGAACACTAACCGAAGCCGTGCGTATCGAGCCTGAAGCTCATAGAGCAAGGGGCGACTGTGATCGCTGCTTCCATCATCGACTACAATGATCTCGTAATCATCCGTAAATTCCCTGGCGACGCGATCTGCCGTCGCCACGAGCGAACCGATGGTCGCCGCATCGTTGTAGCAGGGGAAAAAGACCGTTAGGCTTGGCCGTATATCAGAGGGCATGAATCGATTCCCCAGCTCCCTCTCCTGCCATCTAAGGTACTGCTTTGAATAGTTGCGCGGGTTTCCAGGGGCTGGATGTTGAACCTAGATCCAGTGTGAGCGATTTGAGAAAGAGTGCCTCCTTCCGCGAGGAGATTGTAAGTAATGAACATGCTGCTGTCCACTAATAAGGGTGGTGTCCCACTGGCGACGCCAGCCGGACATGAAACATGACGCTGATTGTGTCAGCATTTCCTATAATCTCCCGCCGGTCCGTTGAAGCCTGCCACGCCAACTCAACGGCGCTCAATCGAAAAGCTTCCCTTTCGATCGGAGTTCATGGTATTATTCTTGTTGTCCATAGATTTATACACTCGACCGAGATCTCTTACGTCCGATATCGCAGGTAAGAGCGCGAAATGCAGACTCGCTAAAAATTCGTGCAGGCGTTCTCATCCCCTCGATACGGTCCTCATCCGTTCATGTTTTAAGTCCAGTTCAGCCTTTTACCGCCTTTCCCCGGAAGGAGACACATTCGAAAAGCGGTAGTCCCGTACAAGGAGGATCGCCATGGCCGCTGAAAGCTTGACCATCATCGACAACCGAACCGGAAAGAAGTACGACATCCCCGTCGAGCATGGGACGATCAACGCCATGGATCTCCGCCAGATCAAGACCTCTGACGGCGACTTCGGGATGATGAGTTATGACCCGGCCTTTACCAACACCGCTTCCTGCAAGAGCAAGATCACATTCATCGATGGGGATAAGGGAATTCTAAACTACCGGGGCTATCCCATCGAGCAGTTGGCCGAAAAAAGCACCTTCTTGGAGACCGCCTATCTCATTCTCTATGGGGAGCTGCCCACGGGCGAGCAGATGGATGAGTTCGTCTTCCAGATCACTCATCACACCATGATCCACGAGAACATCAAGAAATTCATGGACGGCTTCCACCATGATGCCCACCCGATGGGGATCCTGGCGGGCACGGTCGGCGCCCTCTCGACCTTTTACCCTGATGCCAAGAATATCATGGATCCCGCGTCCCGCCAGACGCAGATCATTCGTCTGATCGCTAAGATGCCGACACTCGCGGCCTACGCCTATCGGCACAGCCGCGGGCTCCCCTACACCTACCCGGATAACAGCCTGAGCTTCTCGGGGAACTTCCTCAACATGCTCTTTCGGATGACAGAGCCAGCGTACTATCCGCACCCCGTGTTGGAAAAGGCTATGGATGTCCTCTTCATCCTCCACGCCGATCACGAACAGAATTGCAGCGCCAACGCGATGCGCTCCGTCGGGAGTTCCCACGTCAATCCGTTTTCCGCCGTCGCCGCTGCGATCGCGGCGCTCTATGGTCCCCTGCACGGCGGCGCCAACGAGGCCGTCCTTCGGATGCTGAAGGAGATCGGATCGAAGGACAAAGTCGCTGACCATATCAAGAAGGTCAAGGCCGGCGAAGGGCGGCTGATGGGCTTCGGCCACAGGATCTATAAGAACTACGATCCCAGGGCCAAGGTCATCAGGGGGCTGGCCGAGGAGGTCTTCGAGGTGACCGGAAAAAATCCACTGCTGGATATCGCCGTCGAGCTGGAGCGAATCGCGCTTCAGGACGAGTACTTCATGAAGCGCAAGCTCTACCCGAACGTCGATTTCTACACCGGCTTGATCTACGAGGCGATGAAGTTCCCGGTGGACATGTTCCCGGTCCTCTTCGCCATCCCCAGGACCGCCGGCTGGGTTGCCCAGTGGGAGGAGATGCTCCTCGACCGGGAGCAGAAGATCGCCCGTCCCAGGCAGATCTACCTCGGTTCTCCACGCCGCGAGTATATCCCGATGGACAACCGGCCAAGCAGTCCACCCGTGAAACACTAAGGCCCTCATCGCACTGGGGGCGATTCGCCTACCCATCAAGATCGGAAGACTCGCTGCTATCCGGTGTGCGTAGGCGGAGCTGGATCGCTGTCCGGATTCGGCCCCATCCAATCGAAGACAGGTTAGCAGGCCAGTCACTGCCTTGCAGCATGATCTCATCTACGCACCGCCGGACTTGACCAAGCCAGGGACGGCGCTCTATAGTTCTATAGTAGTGACGGTCACCGAAGGGTATCAGCAAAGGCGAGGTAGAGGATGCGGCGCTCCGTGCGTTGTCTGATGGGAGGTCTCATGATCGTCGTCATGTCCGCGTGTGCAACGGGACCGCAGCCGCCCGCCTATCGCCTCGCTCCCGACGGGGCCAAGGAGTTCATGCTGAGGATGGACCAAGGAAACTTCTGGCCTAGCTCCATATCCGTCAACCAGGGAGACCGGGTTCGCTTCGTCATCCACTCCTACTACCAGTTCGCCCAGTTTTCGTTCCCGCAGTTTGGTCTCAACCGCCAGATACCGCACGATGCCCCGGAGACCGTGGAATTCGTCGCCACAGAACGCGGATGGTTCGACTTTTACGGCTACGTGTCCTCTCCATACGCCGCCCGAGTGACCCTGGCGCGAAGTTTCGGCGGCAGGGATGGAGGTTCAGATTTGACCATCCAAGGCCGCTTATACGTCCACTAGTGCCGTTCCAACTTGTTGCGGCTAATCTCCGTGATACGTGTCCTGCTAAGAACTGCCGCCTTCCCGAACCTCACCATTTTGGCGTAAATAGTTGGAATGGCACTAGACACCCGACCTCTCGTCCCACCCATCCCCGCCCTTCCTTGAAAGGTCTTGACACCCCTACTTCGCGATGGGAGACTCCCTGCGTCGTCTCAGAACGTTGGCCCGACAGGCCAGCAAGGGTGTCATTCCGACCCCAAATAGGATTGCCATGCCGATCATCTCAGACCCTCGGACAGCGCTTCCAAAGAGCGCAGATGTCGTCATCGTAGGGGGCGGGGTGGTCGGATGCGCGACCGCCTTCTTCCTGGCAAAGGCCGGTCTCGCACCGCTCGTGTTGGAACGGGATCAGCTTGGTTGCGAGGCGTCGGGCGAGGCAGCCGGGATGCTGGCACCGCAGGCTGAGGCGGACCAGGCTGGCCCGTTCTTCGAGTTTGGCCTGGCCGGCAGGCGCCTGTTCTCACCACTGGCCGAGGAGCTCAAGGCCGCCACGGACATCGAGATCGAGCATCGGCCGATCGGCATCCTTGTTCCTTTTTTTGGAGACAGCGACCGGGAGGCGCTCCTTGCCAGGGCCAGGTGGCAGCAGAAGAGTGGGCTAAGCGTGCAGGCGCTCGACCGGCGCGAGGCGATTGCGGCAGAGCCGCTGCTGACAGACAAGGTCGAGGGCGCGATCAGCTTTCCAGAGGAGGCCCACGTCAACAGCCGCGGCCTCGTGATGGCCCTGGCCGCTGCGGCCGGCAAGCATGGGGCCAGCTTCGCCACCGATCGCCCCGTCACAAGTGTCATTCGGGATGGCGACAAGGTGGCCGGCGTGCGATGCGCCGATCAAACCGTCAGCACAAGAACCGTGGTCCTTGCCGCGGGACCATGGAGCGGCCTCTTCGGGGAGGCGCTTGGCCTCTCGATCCCGGTCTCTCCGGCCAAGGGAGAGTTGCTGCTGGTCAGGCCAGAAGGGCGACTCCCCGATCGGATCGTCTACTCGAAGCAGGCCTACCTGATCCCGACATCACGGGGAGAGGCGATCCTGGGGACAACGACGGAGTTCGTCGGGTACGACAAACGATCGACGCTGGCGGGGTTGGGAGCGATCCTCTCCGGCGTCTCGCAGCTTGTTCCCACCGTCGGCTCTGCCACCCTGCTTCGAGCCTGGGCGGGCTTACGTCCCCACACCCCTGACGAGCTGCCGCTGCTCGGGCGACATCCACGCATCGAGGGCCTGATCCTCGCCACAGGCCATCATCGCAACGGAATCCTCCTTGGACCTCTGACCGGCCGGCTGGTTCAAGAGTTGATCCTCGGCATGCCGCCATCGATCCCTCTCGACCCGTTCCGGCCCGACCGATCGATGCCCTTTCCTGCCTGAGCATTGATCTCGACACTCCCTCTCAGATGTGGTAGAAGAGACGCATCTACTCTCAATCTTCGCCTCACGCCGGGGTGGTGAAACTGGTAGACGCACGGGACTCAAAATCCCGCGGGCTTCGGCCCATGGGGGTTCGACTCCCCCCCCCGGCACCAACATTTTCAATGGTTTTCAGTGGTCATACACTATGATCTCTGCCATGAGATTTGAACCGGACCGAGGTCTGGTGAAGTAGTGGTGAAGTAGTTGCCGAGCACATGGAAGGAAAACGAGCTAATAAGAAGCGGCGCATCCAGGATCGGGCCTTTCGCTTGCTGGAGATGTTTCTGGAACAGGCCGAGGCGAGGCCACCTGTTCGGTTAAAGCGCCGACGATCTGAATCAGCGTAACCGTGAATAACAATAATTGCCTTGACATGGGATTAACAGCATGTTAAAGATGGCTAGGCCTGACGATGCCTCATGGTGTAATAGATCCAAAGGGACCTTCGAAGCGTCCTGACCCGCTGACACCAGAACAGGTCACTGAAATAATTCGGCACTGCCTCTCGGCGGGTCGCGTCATCCCGAGCAAACATTTCCGCAGCCAGGAATTTCTTCGCGACTATACGATCCAGGATGCAATCAGTGTTCTCCGGTGGGGGGAGGTGTCTTCCAGGGGCCCAGAATGGAATGGTATCCTTCGGAAATGGTCATATCGGATTGATGGGCCGGATCTCGAAGGCGATGTCCTCAGTGTCATCGTTGGAATTGGAACGGACCATGATCGCGTGGTGCTTGTGACCGCGTTCTAAGAAAGAGCTCTCTAAAAGGGGGACAGATGATAATCCGGTGCAACGAATGCGGAAAGCCGCTCCGGACTCGCATGAAGCAAAGGTACGTCTATCGTGAATCTGGCTTGAACAGCGTAATTCTCACGGGCGTGAAAACCTTTGTCTGCCCAGGTTGCCGCAATGAATTGGTTGAGATCCCAAATATTGTCGGTCTCCATCAGGCTATCGCTGGTGCCCTGGCTCGCAAACCGGCACTACTGACGCCGGCAGAGTTCAGATTTGTGCGCAAGGAGCTACGCCTCAAGGGAAAGGACCTTGCACGTTATCTGGGGACCTCAAACGTGAATCTGTCCAGGTGGGAAGCAGGTGACGTTCCGATCAACCCCATCGCAGACCGTTTAATCAGGGTGCTCTACGCTATGAAGGCCGTAAGGTCTCAACGGGCCATCGAGCCAGCGAAGTTCCTCGATGGGTTTCTGAACCTGTTTGACAAGCTCGTTTCTACTAAGCGGCCCAGGCCGCTCCCCCTCGAGATCCCGGCGGATCGTCTTGCCGGCGACATGGCAACCACGACAGCTCGCTGACCATTAAGCCTACTACTTCTAACCTCCCCCCACGGTAACTAGCCGCCACGCCCGCCGGACATGCCCTTCGGCACGGTGCCACACCGCGATTATTCTGCGACTCAATCCACCGAGAGAATTTGGTCGCGCAGGTCAGCGTTGTGTGGCAAGTTCATGTCAGCGCAAAAGGTCGCGGCCAAAAATCAACGGCATCCGCTGACCGTAAGGATCTCTGTCTGCTTTGCCGGCACCTGAAGCCGCTCGATCGCCTGCCGCTTGTGATCCGGCGAGAGGTGGGAGTACCGCTGGACCATCTGAAGCGTCTTCCACCCGCCAAGCTCCTTTTCCCTAGGCCGGGCGAAACAGAAACGCCGGGCGTGATGCCCGGCGCTCAGACCGAAGGTGGACGATCGACAAACCTAGTCCGCGAAGGCAAACTCATAGCGCTTCGCGGGCTCCCATGTCGTCCGAACGGTCACAAAGATCGGCACGGTGTTCCGGTAGGCTTCAGTCGATTCCGCCGCCAACTTGTTGTGAGCGGCGAGCCCAGGATCACGCTCAGGGAGGAAGACGACGACCGCCCCCTCAGGAATGCGCTCCCCCACCTCAGAGTGTGTCACGAGGTAGCGGAGGAACTCTGCCGCATACGCTGAGTTCTCAGAGAAGATTGGGCTTCCCATCTCACACCCTCCGCTCGTACTGCTCTCGCCAGCCTTCCCACATGGCCTGAATCCTGAGAATAGCGTACTGTCACGGCTTCGTCCAGGTCAAGGTGAATCCCGCGGGCTTCGGCACATGGGGGTTCGACCCCCCCGGCACCATAATGAGGCAAACCGGCTTTCCATTCAACGGTAAGCTCGGCACCTTCTTATAAGGCCCAACCTTTTGCATCAGGCTATAGTCCTCCCGTTCCTCTCGCTGACAGCTATCTCAACCCGTGGGGTGAGTCCTCTGGTGCGGTGAATCGACGTCACCGCAGTTCACACCCCTTACCTGAAACCCATCTGAAGGTTTCCGTCGCCAGACTTTGTCCTTTCAAGTAATTAATTACTTGAAATGTTATAATATACTTGACACGTAAATAATATTACGTAACTATATGCTATATATTAGTAAGTGATTCAATGAATAAGAAAATACATCTCCAAAGTTCTCACTACAACTCATCCCTTCTCGGGGTGGACCGGATCCTTCATCTCCTGAAGAAGCGAGGATTTCGGCTGCGCGAGGAAGACGTGCGCCTCCCGGCCGAAGGCCTGAGTCATGGCCTGCATCTTGACTTCCTCATGAGTCGGGAGGGTCAGAGTTTCGTCGTTGAGGTGAAGGTAGCTCGTGAGTTCGCAGACTGGGTCTTCCACTGGATGGCGCGTCCCATTCTCGCGCTCCAGGCGGCTCACCGACTCAAGAGCTGGGAGCCGATTCTCGCCATCTATGTGGATTCCATCGACCTGCGGATTGCTCGGCGATTCAAGGGCCAGATCGCTCTTTACGCGCCGGACCTCTGGTGGTTAGTGGCCGATGCGCATGGGAGTCTTGTCGCGCACCTCCCCAGCGGCGACGAGGAAAAGATCGGTGATCTCCGGGGACGAGAACCCGCGCGCTCGCTTCGTATTTCAGCTCAGTCCGGCTACGCTTCGGCAAAACTCTCCTTTGGTGATCTCGACCAGTGGCTCCTCAAGGTCTTGCTCTTCGCTCGACCGCAAGCGGCAGGGTGGGGCGGGCCACGAGGCCCAATCAGGAACCTCGCCCAACTCGCCAAACTCGCAGCGGTGTCTCCGCCCTTGGTCTACCGATGGGCAGCCGCGATGGAGCGCAGTGGCTACCTGGCGAAACGGATGGGGAGAGTCCCTGTCCTCGCAAATCTTGATGCCCTCCTTGGGGAATGGCGCGGCCGGTATCGCGTCAGCGACAACGACCCGATCCCGTGCAGCTCCGTGTTTGGCGAGCACGCGGATGAATCCTTCCACGACGAATTCCTGAATCGCCTTCGCCATCTGTCGGACAGTGCGCCTCCTTGTGCGCTCACGGGGCACCAGGCAGGCCGGCTCTACCGCCTCAAGCATTCAGAGGCTCGCTCGATCCACCTCTACTATTCCGGTGAGCCTTCGGTCCTCATGGAAGCACTTCAATTGGTGCGGAGCGACAACCCCGTGGCACCGGTCGTCCTCCTCCAGCCCAGACATCGCCGGAGCGTCTTCGGCGGCGTCTCACGCCTGGATGATGTGCCGGTGTGCGACATCCTTCAGGTCTACCTCGACCTGTACCATCTCCCCGATCGGGGTCGTGAGCAAGCCGACTTCGTGTATGAGCGCATACTGGAGCCGCTGATCCGCAGCGCCGTGGAGTCGCCGGATGGAATTTGACTCTCCGGATGCGTTCCTGGCTCACGTCCTCTGGACCTTCCGTTCCTACCTCAACACGTTGGTCCTCGTGGGCGGATTTGCGGTACGACTCTACGAGATTCACCCTCGGGCTGCTCCAGCAGCGGCTCGCGTGCTCCGGACCTTCGACGCCGACCTTGCCACACCGAGCGGCGGAATCCCTCTGGCCGGCGAGAGCCTGAGTGCGCTCGCTGAAGCCGCTGGGTTCCAGCCGGACTTCCGCGGGGACCATATACCCCCGGTCATGAAGTTAGTCCCCAAAGAAGCAATAGGCAGGTCGATTGGAGTGGACCAGTACTCGGTCGAGTTCCTGACCCCAATGACCGGGGCACCGGTCCGCCGTAGCGGGACCGCGGTCGTGACGAGCGACATCCAGGCAGGCGTCACGGCCCAGCGCCTACGCTATCTCGATCTGCTCCTCGAGAGCCCTTGGCGCGTCCCACTTGCCGGGCTTCCGGGAATCCCCGAGGAGAACACCACATTTGAGGTGCGCCTCCCCCACCCCGGCTTCTTCATTGTGCAGAAAATCCTGATCTCCGAGGAGCGTAACCTCCAAGACAAACGCCCGAAAGACATGGCCTCCGTCTACCAGGTAGTGAGCTTGTTCAGGCGCGAGCTCATTGCGCTTGCCGAGGATGTCCGAGTTCAGATGGGCGCTACTCCCACCTGGCGCAAGTGGCTTGTCCGGTTCAAGCGTCTTGCCGGCTCCCTCTTCGGCGGCCCGACAGCCCCTGGCGTCACGGAGGCCTACACTGTCCTTCAAGTCGAGATCGCAGGCTCGGGTTTGGATGTGCCGAGTCCGCAGATGATCCACGCCGGCGTCAGTCTCTTCCTCAAGAACTTCTGAGCCTGTTGGGCACCGAGGACTTCACGACCCACCGGTGAGCAGATCAGCTATCTAACGATGTGTAACTTTAAGTTACATTCGGAATAGTCAAATTACAACACTACCCGGAGCCCGGTCAGGAGCCCCACCTTGACCAGGGGCATGAAGAATACAATTTACTTGGCGTCCAGAGTGGGATTATTATCAACCTCTTGCTACAATTCACCGGTGGCATCTCCAAGTGAGTGCTAGGGGTGGGACTTTCTGCACCATCCCATGGTGACGTAGCCAGCTCATGGCGCAGTCGTCTTGTTCCGCACCGGCGCTGGCGGTCAGTAGGCGCTGTCTCTAGCATGAGTGGGAAGACCAGACATGTCGAGCCGTACACTGAAAAGGAGGAAGCAATGAGCAGCACGGGAGACCGGTATGGAATGACGAAGATCAGCGCGTGCGTCTTGGCGGCTGCACTGCTCGCTGCCACCGCCCTCGTCTGGCCGGAGCCTGCGATGGCCGACGACGTCCAAGATGCCCGGCAACTGGTTGAGAAGGCGCGCTGGGCGTTTGAGAACTTCATGGCTGACAAGGATCTCGGGCCGGGCGTTCGGTCGCTCGTCAAGCGGGCCAAGGGGGTGCTGATCTACCCCCAGGTTCTCAAGGGCGCTTTCATTTGGGGGATCTCGGGCGGCAGCGGGGCGATGCTGGCGTACGACAACAAGACGGGAAAGTGGGGCGGGCCGGCGTTCTACACCATCGGGGAAGCCAGCTTCGGCCTCCAGATCGGAGGTGAGGCCTCGGAGGTCATCCTCGTGGCCTTGACCGATCGAGGCGTCGCGTCGCTCCTGTCCACCAGCGCGAAGCTCGGCGCCGATGTCGGTATCGCCGTGGGCCCAGTGGGCGCCGGCGCGGAGGCCGCGACGGCAAACCTCAGCGCCGACATCGTCAGCTACTCACGCTCCAAGGGCCTGTATGCCGGAATCTCCCTCGAGGGGGCGGTCGTGGCCGTTCGGGGCGGCTTGAACAAGGCGTACTACGGCAAGGAGGTGACCCCCACGGCGATCCTAGTCCAGCACGAGGTGACCAACCCGCAGGCCGCTGGCCTCATTGGGGCGGTGTCCAAGGCAGCCGGCAAGTAGCGTCGGGCATTCGCGACCCACTTTGATCCTTGGGTTTTGCCCCTTTTGTCCTGGCGACCAGTTTCACCGCCAGTGGCCGTGGATCCACCTGCCCCGAGGTCCACGGTGGCCCGGGATCCACGCCTTGCCCGCGGGTCCCCCCTTCCAGTGACCCGGCACCCAGGCCGCCCCCGCCCAGTGCCCGGCCACCCAGACCGCGCCGGGGCCACCGGCCACTACAGGCGTCCAGTGCCCGGCCACCCATCCGCGAGGCCCCCAGTGTCCCGGCACCCAGTCACTCCCAGAAGGAGACGGCGTGGGATCGGGCACCCAGCGACCTCCCACCCATTGGTACGGGCCCTCAGACGGCGGCGGCGTCACCAAGACCCACTGCCCGCCGGTCTCCACCCACACCTGCCCTGCGGGCGGCGGGTTCGGCGGTCCAGCGACGACCACACAGGCTGTCCCTAGCAGCACCAGGCTGCACAGAACCAGCCCTGGCCACAACCCGTCAGCGAGTAGCCTTTTCACACACCAACGAGACAGCTTCCATTCGATGGTCCGCATCATGTCTCCTCCATCACGTCGGTCGATTGAGCCCACGGATCATCGCGGATGTTACCATATCTCGAATGTTCGGGACATCGTAAAATGCAGCCCCCGTGATGCGCTCAGTGAGAGCACCAACAACGGTTCGACTCTCCCCCACAAAAAATGCGCCTCCCCCCTTACGAGTCAAGCCAACCACCCCCAGCCGCACTTTTCCCGTGCATTTCCCTCTTCCTGAAGCTATAGTGAGTCGGGAGGTTCTGTTGATGTCTCAGCGGCGTAGGCCCCTCCTGGGACCCCTCGTAGCTGCTCTCGCGCTTGTCGCGTTCGCTGGTAGCGGCTCGACGATCTCTCTTGCGGGCGCCGCAGGCGGGGCACGGTCGGGGGGAGGTGGGCGCGGTGGCGTCCATGTCGGGGCCACCTCGACTGGACGTAGCCTGCTCGGTCCCCGCAGCCCTGCTGTCCACACCGGTTTCGTCGGCGGATTCCGTGGGGGTGTGGGTCATCACCGCCACCATGGCTTCGGTCGCCCCGCGATTCACCACCCGTTCCGAACCCCGTCCCACGGCCTTCATCGATTTCACCGCCGTTCGTCCGTCATCTTCAATCTGGGCGGGTTCGTGTACCCTCCCTATTATTCCTATCCACCGTACTATTCACCCATTCCATACTACCCCTCATACCCAGCCTTTTCGGTCCCATATGATCCTGGCTATTCCGCCATGAACGTCCCATACCCGTATAACGATTCCACTGGAGTATATCCACAGACCAACCAAGGCAACGTGCAGGTCTACACTGCTCCACCCGAGCCGCCTCCGGCCCCACCTCACCAACCCACGCCAACGCTGGAGCATTCATCCCCACCACTGCCCCTCGACGATGGGTCGTTGCACCTCGAGGTCAGTCCACCCGAGGCCAAGGTCCTCCTCGATAACCGGTACCTGGGAGAGGCGCACGAGCTGAGGAATATCGCGGAGATCACCGCATCCGCCGGCAGGCACCTTCTCGAAATCCGCGCAGACACGGAGAGAACCTTTACAGAGGTGGTGGTCTCCCCGCGCAAGGTTACGTCGATCCGGTGGGCGCTCACCCCGTCGCCGGTGGCTCCCGGCGCCCTTGGGCCGGAAGGGGGGCGGTTGCGCGTGCAGGTCGCCCCGCTTGGCGCGGCCATCTACGTTGATGGGGCCTTTTCGGCCGTCGCCCAGTTCGCCCACCCGCCCTCGCTCAGCGTATCCCCCGGCCGTCATCACGTTCAAGTGGTCTTGCCCGGTTACAAGGCGTACTCGACCGACGTCATCGTGTCAGAAAGCAGCGAGGTCGTCGTGGAGGTGCAGTTGGCCCGCGAGTAACCGGAAGAGTCGACCCCCGGAATCCTCACGCGAATCTCTCATCCTCTTTCGCATACCCACAAGGCAGGGCTCAACCGGCCACGGAGAGAAATAGTTGAAGCAACGCGGGCTCGGCATCAGCGGACTTGCTGTGTCACCTCTCGGATTAGGGTGCATGGGCATGTCCGAATTTTACGGACCTGGCGACGAGCAGGAATCGATCGCCACGCTCCACCGGGCGCTGGACCTCGGGGTGACCTTCCTTGACACCGCCGATGTCTACGGCATCGGCCAAAATGAGGAGTTGGTCGGAAAGGTGATTCGCGGGCGTCGCCAGGAGGTCGCGCTCGCCACGAAGTTCGGCATTGCCCGTGATATGAACGGCAACTTCCTCGGCGTCGATGGACGACCAGAGTATGTCCGGCAGGCGTGCGACGCCAGCCTTCGACGCCTGGGAGTGGAGCAGATCGACCTCTACTACCAGCATCGCGTCGACCCTGACACGCCCATCGAGGAGACCGTGGGCGCAATGGCTGAGCTCGTGCAGGCAGGGAAGGTGCGCTACCTGGGGCTCTCCGAGGCAGGGCCCGCGACGATCCGCCGCGCCTCCGCAACGCATCCGATCGCCGCGCTGCAGACTGAGTACTCGCTGTGGAGCCGAGAACCTGAGGAGGAGATCATCCCGACCTGCCGGGCACTCGGCATCGGCTTCGTGGCCTACAGCCCGCTCGGTCGTGGATTTCTGACCGGTCAGATCAGGCGGATCGAGGATCTCGCCCCAGACGACTGGCGGCGCACGTCGCCCCGATTCCAGGGGGAGAATTTCCAGCGAAACCTCGACTTGGTGGAACGGATCCGCGAGATGGCCACACAGAAGGGGTGCACCCCATCCCAACTTGCGCTGGCCTGGCTCCTCGCGCAGGGCGAGGACATCGTCCCGATCCCGGGGACAAAGCGACGGGCATACCTGGAGGAGAACGTGGGTGCGCTCGGGATCACCCTGACGGAGAACGACCTCGCTCAGATCGCCGAGGTCGCGCCGCACGGAGTGGCGGCCGGTGCGCGCTACCCGGAACGGGCAATGCAGGCAGTGAATCGTTAACTCACAACAGGAACACCATCTAAGATTCTCTGCACCAGAAAGAAAAATCCCCTGGCCTGTCGGCCGGGGGATTTGAGGTATTAGCTCAACGCTGCGCCCGCGCCGCGGGTCCTATTTCTTTCAGGTTGATCCTAGCTTGTGGGTGACCAAGTAAGTCACGGCACCGACCAGTGCTAACCCACCAAGCCAGATAAGTAGGCTATCCATCGCAATCTCCTATGCCGCAGCTTTCTTCGTGTAGTTCAACATCCCACCGGCCAGGAGGATATCCACCTCACGACGGGTGAGGTCGTGCTTGACCCTGAACTCCGTCCCCTTAGTCAGATTCTTGACGACGAGCTGCTGGCCCCCTCGAATCTGCTCCGCAACCCTCTCGATCCGAAGCTGATCCCCCTGGCCGATGGCATCGTGCTCCTTTTCATCGACGAAGATCAAGGGAAGGATCCCGAAATTGATCAGGTTGGCCCGGTGAATGCGGGCGAACGACTTGACGATGGCCCCTTTGAGGCCGAGGTACATCGGCGCGAGGGCAGCGTGCTCTCGGCTCGAGCCCTGGCCATAGTTGCTTCCACCGATCACGAAGCCGCCGCCCTTCTCCTTCGCCCGCTTGGGAAAGTCCGCATCGACCCTGCTGAAGGCATACTCGGAGATGGCCGGGATGTTGCTGCGCAGGGGCAAGACCTTGGAGCCGGCCGGCAGGATATGGTCGGTCGTGATATTGTCGCCCATCTTCAAGAGGATCTCCCCCTCGATGGTCGAGGGCAGCTCTTTCCTAACCGGGACCGGCTTGATATTGGGGCCTCGAACGATCTCGACCTGCTCAGGATTCGGCGACGGCGGGACGATCAGGTTATCGTCCAGGATGAACTTCTCCGGCGGGGCGATGTTGACGGGGTGCCCGAGCCGCTTTGGATGGACGATCTCGCCGGCCAGCGCTGAGGCAGCGCAGACCTCCGGGCTCGCCAAATAGACCTTGTCGTTGGCGTTGCCGCTCCGTCCCTCGAAGTTCCGATTGAAACTCCGCAGGGACGCGGTCCCGCTGGCCGGGACCTGACCCATACCGATGCAGGGGCCGCAGGCCGACTCTAGGATCCGCCCGCCGGCCGCAATGAGATCGGCCAGTGCCCCATTCGAGGCAATCATAGTGTAGACCTGCTTGGAGCCGGGCGTGACGGTGAAGCTGATGTCGGGGTGGACCGTCTTCCCCTTCAGCATCGTGGCGACGGTCATCAGGTCCCGGAATGAGGAGTTGGTGCAGCTTCCGACGCAAACCTGGGACAGCTTCGTCCCCTCCACCTCGGAGACCGGAACGACGTTGTCGGGGCTTGACGGCCGGGCGATCATCGGTTCGAGCGTATCCAGGTTGATCTCAAGCACCTCGTCGTACGCGGCGTCCGGATCGGCCCCGACGGGGACCCAACTTTTTTCCCGCCCCTGGGATTTCAAGTAGAGACGCGTCTGCTCGTCGCTGGGAAAGATGGATGTCGTGGCACCCAGCTCGGCCCCCATGTTAGTGATGGTGGCCCGCTCCGGCACCGTGAGGTGTTTCACCCCTTCCCCGCCATACTCCAAGATCTTCCCCACGCCCCCCTTGACCGTCAGCCGCCTCAACACCTCCAGGATGATGTCCTTGGCGGCGACCCATGGGCGCAGCCGGCCGTTGAGTCGAACCAGCAAGACCTTCGGCATGGGGAAATAGAAGGGGCCGCCACCCATGGCGACGGCCACATCCAGGCCGCCGGCCCCGATGGCAATCATCCCGAGGCCGCCGCAGGTCGGTGTGTGACTGTCGGAACCCAGCATCGTCTGGCCCGGCACACTGAACCGTTCCAGGTGCACCTGATGGCAGATCCCGTTCCCCGGACGCGAGAAGTAGATGCCGTACTTGGCGGCGATGCTCTGCAGGAACCGGTGATCGTCGGCGTTCTCGAAACCGGTCTGGAGCATGTTGTGATCGACATAGCTGACGGATAGTTTGGTCTTGATCCGCGGGACGCCCATCGCCTCGAACTGGAGGTAGGCCATCGTCCCGGTCGCATCCTGGGTGAGGGTCTGATCTATCCGGATCGCGACCTCTTTCCCGGCAACTAACTCCCCGGCGACCTTGTGTGCCTCGAAGATCTTGTGAACCAGGTTCATGCCCATCGCTCACCCTTTCATCTATTCTCTGGCTTTATGCATGACGATCGATCTGCGGCAGCGGAAGACAGGGGGAGAGATCAACCGTGCGAGCACGACACATCCATTCTAGTCGAAACCCTCTAAATGGTCAATAAAAATGCCTCAGCGGCTGGTGTCATGCCCTCAGTCCTGTGGGGAGTTTCAGGACCGAAAACTGAATGCTGGATCGAGAGGGGGCAGGGGAGCGCCGAAGAACAGCCGCCGCTGCACCAGGGGCAGGAGCGGCGAGTGGAGCAGCAGCGGCAGGACCTTCGGAATCAGCCAACTGATCAGCGGGTTGCCGCCGGACTGCGAGAGCAGCACGCGCTGGGCACCAAGCTGGAAACGGTGCAGGGTGCGCACGTCCCCCTCGCGCAACTGCTGGACCTTGGCGAGGTCCTCGTGGGCGATCGGTCCATGGCCGAGAAGGGGATAGATCTCCTGGGCGGCGACCGCGGCCGTCGCGAGCGCGACGTTGACGCCGATCGCCCCGGCCGGGCTCATCGTGTGAGCCGCGTCACCGATCAGCAGCATCCCATCGCGCGCCCAGTCCTCGACCAGCAGGATCAGGCCTTGCAGCGGGAAGAACGGGGTGAAGTCGCGCAGGCTGTCGGCGAAGCCCGCAAGCACCGGATCGAGGCGCCGCACGCGGTCGGCCACCGCGGCGACGCCGACTTCCCGCCACCGCCGCCACTCGTCCTTGGGCAGAAGGATGCCGACCTGAATCTGGCGCGGGTATTTCGGCAGCATGAGGCACTGGAACTCCTGCCCCAGCGAGAAGTAGATCGTGTTGGGCCAGTCAGGCGGCTGCTCCACGACGAACCAGATGACGTCAAAGTCGTAGTGCTCGTACTCGACGGCGAAATGCCCCAGCCTGCGCACCTGCGAGAACCGCCCGTCGGCCCCCACCACCACGTCGGCCCGGACCTCGAATGGCTCCTTGCCGTGCCGCTTGCCGCCGACACCCACCACCTTGCCGTCTTCCTCGATCAGGCCGGCGACCCGCGCGCCCATCCAGCATTGAAAGCTGGAGAATGGTTCCGCCTTCCTGAGCAGAGCCTGCAGGAAAATCGGCTGCGGCATCCAGATGGCATACGGATACTCCGGCACAATGGTGGCAAAGGAGAACTCGCCGGCCTTCCGGCCGTTCACCCGGACGATCCCCTCGGTCAAGGTCGAGTGCGGCTGGTCGAGGATGTAGTCGAGCAGGCCAAGCTCGTCGAGCAGGTGGGCCGTGCTCGGCTGCAGGACCTCGCCGCGAAACTCCCGATCGAAGGTCTCATGTCCCTCCAGGACGATGACCTCCACCCCGCGCTTCGCGAGCAACAAGCTCAGCATCAGTCCCCCCGGCCCACCCCCCACCACACACACACTGGTACGTGCACGAATCATCCATGTCCCCTTGGAGACCGACAGCTTTACTCAGCTCGTAGGTCGTTCTCTCTGCTCCTCCCACTCCTCTTGGCACCCGGCGCACCGCTGCGCGAAGGGCAAGGCCCTCAATCGGGCCAGAGCGATCTCCTCGTGACACGAGACACAGCGGCCATACGTGCCGGCCTTGTGCCGCCCGATCGCCGCATCGATCTGGGTCAGGAGCTGCTCCTGCTGCTGAACCACAACGAGGGTCAGACTTCCCTCGGGCGCCGCGCCCCACCCGTGAGATCCTGGCGCGTCTCGAGATTGGAACTCCTCCTGCCGCTCGGCCAGCGACCGGCGAATCTGCGACAAGAGCTCCTGCCGCCGATCCGTCAGGAGGACCAGCAGTTGCGCGTTTCTGGCCTCTGGCTCCGTTCCTTTCACGCGTCGCACCGTCACCGTTCACCTGTGCCAACGGACCCCGGCTCCCGACTCGCTCGTTGCAGCCGGCGGGCGAGTCCGGTGTAGCGGAGCTGAATCTTCTGGTTCTTCACCGCAATCGCGACCGCCTTTTTGGTCCCCACAAGGACGGCCAGCCGCTTGCCGCGGGTGATGGCGGTATACAGCAGGTTCCGTTGAAGCATGACGTAGTGGGCGGTGTGCACCGGGATAATCACAGCCGGGTACTCGCTTCCCTGGCTCTTGTGGACGGTGACGGCATAGGCGAGGACCAGCTCGTCCAGCTCAGTGAAGTCGTAGGTGACGTGGCGGTCGTCAAACCGGACCGTGACCTCCCGCTCTTCCAGGTCGAGCTTGGCGATTCTGCCGATGTCGCCGTTGTACACGTCCTTCCCATAGTTGTTTCGCGTCTGCATCACCCGGTCACCGAGCCGGTAGAGACGACCGCCCCGGAGTAGCTCCGGTCCAGACGGGTTCAGAAGCGCCTGGAGCGCTTGATTGAGCTGCATGGCGCCGATCGGCCCTTTCTGCATCGGGCTTAAGATCTGTAACTCCTCCATCGGGTCCACCCGGTGCCGCTTTGGCAGGCCGTGTGCTGCAAGCTCCAGGATGGCCGCCTGGACCTCCTGGGCCTCCTCCTTGGCGAAGAGATAACAGTCGCTCCGCTCCTTGCCCTCCCACTCGGCACAGACCGGAAACTCCCCCCGATTGATCCGGTGGGCGTTGACGACGATCTGGCTCTCCCGGGCCTGCCGAAATATCTCGGTCAGGCAGATCACCTTGACCAGGCCCGACGCAATGATGTCGCGCAGGACTGCGCCCGGCCCGACGGATGGAAGTTGGTCCACATCACCGACCAGGATCAAGCCGGCTATCGACGGGATCGCTTTCAGGAGCGAATTCATCAAGACGATATCTACCATCGATGCCTCATCCACGATCACCAGATCAGCCTCCAGCGGCCGCTGCTGGTCCCGCTTGAACCTGCCTTCCCTGGGGCTGAATTCAAGGAGGCGATGGACGGTCTTGGCCTCCCGACCCGTCGCCTCGCTCATCCGTTTTGCCGCTCGCCCCGTCGGAGAGCAGAGAACGATTTTTCGCTGCTTCTTCTCCAGGATCTGGATGATGCACTTCAAAATGGTCGTCTTGCCGGTGCCGGGACCGCCGGTGATGACCAGCAGTTTCCGTTGGAGAGCTTGGCGAATCGCCTCCTTCTGCTCCTCCGCGAGGGGAAGTCGGTTAGCCTGTTCCACCCAGAGGATAGCCCGTTCGATGTCGATGTCGGCGGGCGGGGCCCCGCCTTCGGCCAGCGCAAGCAGCGATCGGGCGACCCCTTCCTCAGCGGCATGGAGGGACGCCAGATAGACCGCCACTCCCTCCGGCCCTTCATGGCAGACGACTCGCTTCTCCTGCCTGAGCCGCTCGATCGCCTGAGTCACCAATACCGCCTCCACCTCCAGGATCGTGGCGCTTTCTTTCACGAGCCCATCGAACGGGAAGTAGACATGCCCTTCCTCAGCAAGCTCGTTCAGGACATGGATGACACCGGCCTCGACCCGCAGCGGCGATTGCTGGTCAACCCCAAGGGCTTGGGCGATCCGGTCTGCCGTTTTGAACCCGATCCCGTAGATGTCCTGCGCCAGCCGATAGGGGTTCTCCTGCACCACAGCGATGGAGGATTTCCCGTAGGTCTTGAAGATCTTCGCGGCATAGGCCGAGGAGACTCCATGCCCCTGGAGGAAGATCATCACACCCCGTATTTCTTTTTGCTCTTCCCAGGCCGTCCGGATTCGCTGGAGTCGGACCTCGCCGATCCCGTCCACCGTGAGTAGGCGCGACGACTCTTCCTGGACGATGCGCAGGGTCTCAGCGCCGAAGGCTTCCACCAACCTTCTGGCGAAGACCGGACCGATCCCTTTGATCAGGCCGGAACCGAGATACTTCTCGATGCCGGCCACCGTGGCGGGGGTGATGGTCTCGAACGACTCGACCTTAAACTGCTCGCCGTACTTGCCGTGAAGGGTCCACTCGCCGGTCAGCTTGAGGGTCTCCCCCGGGGTCACGGACGGGAGGTTCCCCACGATGGTCGCCAGCTCGCGCCGCCCAGGCACCTGGAGCCTGGCCACCACGTAGTGGTTCTCTTCGTTGACATAGGTGATCCGCTCCAGGGTTCCCTGGAGCATGGTGTATGTTCGAACGGCCATAGCGCGCGCTACCTCGGTTGGAGAGTAGCAAGGGGTCGAAGGAGGGGTCAACGAAAAACGGCCCCGATTCTCATAACCACGAGAAGGAGACCGGCGGGTACTGTCCTAATCTGAAGAGAATGAACGATGTGTCATTGCGAGGACGCGGAGTGTCCGAAGCAATCCCACCGTTCTTCGCAACCCCAA
>JACQQF010000103.1 GCA_016207095.1 Candidatus Methylomirabilota bacterium
GATAAAGGAGGAGCTATGAAGTACCTGTGCCTGATCTACGAGGACGAAACCCTGTGGCAAAAGATCCCGAAGGCCGAGGCGGAGAAGGTCTTTGGCGAGTACTTCGCGTTCCAAGACAGCATCAAGAAGAGCGGCCACTACGTCGGGGGCAACCCGCTGCAGCCTACCCACACCGCGACCACGGTCCGGGTGCGGAACGGCAAAGTCTCCACCACCGACGGGCCTTTTGCGGAGACCAAAGAGCAACTGGGCGGCTACTACCTTATCGACGCCAAGGACCTGAACGACGCCCTCCAGGTGGCCTCGAGGATCCCCAGCGCGCGCTTGGGGAGTATCGAAGTACGCCCGATCATGGAAGTCGAGGCGCCATAGCATCCGGGCGGCAATGGAGCTGCTGTGGCGCCGGGATGTTCGGACGGCCATGATCTACACGCACGCGCTGTACTGGGGCGGGCGAGGGATTCGCGCGACTGCCTTGTAAATTAGGTTAAGATGGATGCCCGTTGTCGATTAGGGGCGCTACCGAACGACAAACAAATGCATACGGCAGTTCCACCACGATGCGGAGGGAGCTATGAAGTACCTGTGTCTCGTTTACAGCGATGAGAAGGAGCTGCACTCCCTGCCCGATAGCCCCGAGGACAGAGAGTGTCTGGGCTACGCCGAGGCGCTCAGCCAGAGCGGTCACTTGATTGCCGGGGAAGCCTTGGAACCCGTCGAGACCGCCACGACCGTGCGGGTTCGGAACGGCAAGGCGTCGGTCACCGACGGCCCCTTCGCGGAGACGAAGGAGCAGTTGGCCGGGTTCTACCTCATCGACGCCAGGGACCTGAACGAGGCCATCCAGGTGGCCACGAAAATCCCGCCGGCGCGCGTGGGCAGCATCGAGGTTCGGCCGATCAGGGCGTTAAACCCGGGTTAGCGGCGACGGGCAGCACCGATTGGATTGCCCGCGGAAAACGCAAAGCCAATGACGACGCATCCAGTCGGTCGTCTCTTGCGCACGGCAAGGATTTCAGTAATCGGAAACGATATCGGGAGGAGAACCTCATGCATATCTTTGGCAAGGGTCTGTCTGAGTATGTTGCATTCACTCGACTGTTTCTCGGTTTGATTCTCGTCGTCGGAATCGTTCGACTCGCGCTGTCTTTCGGCGGGGTGCCGAATTCGACAGCGAAGTGGCTCAGCATCACGGCTGTGGTGTGGATCGGAGTCTTGTACTACTCGATCCGAGTCCACACCAGCCGCTTTGGCAGCTACAAACAGCTCCTCCCAATCTACGTACTCCAGGGCCTTGTTGCGCAGGCGATCATAGTTCCGGCAATCGTCATAGCGATCTTAACTGGCAGCGACAACATCTACAGCGCGCCGGAGTACAGCTTCGGCGGCGACGGTAAGACGTGGCTTCATGCGGGAGCCCATCTGGTGCTGGGGACGACCATCGGGCCCCTGGTGGGTTGGCTCGTTGCGTGCCTGATCATGTTTGCAACCAAGAAGCTGGTAAAGAGAGGCAAGGACACAAAAGCTGCGGCGCGTGCGTGATTCTCAAGACTCGCCCGCCGTGAAGAAGCTTCGTGGGAAGACCACGAAACTCAGAAAGGAGAATGTATGAGCGGAGTACGGGTTTTGGTTGGCACACGCAAGGGCGCGTTTATCCTGAAGTCGGACGGCAGGCGCGAAAAATGGGACGTGACTGGTCCCCATTTTGCCGGCTGGGAGATCTACCACCTCAAGGGATCCCCAGCCGACCCGAACCGGCTGTATGCGTCGCAGACCAGCGGCTGGTTCGGGCAGATCATCCAGCGCTCCAGCGACGGCGGCAAGACCTGGGAGACGCCCGGAGGCGAGAAGATGCCCGAGCCGGGCAGCATGCCTGCTGGCGAGAGCAACAAATTCGTCTACGACGCAACTCCTGAAACCGGCAAACCCCTCAGCACTCACCAGTGGTACGACGGCAAGCCCCACCCCTGGGAGTTCAAGCGAGTCTGGCATCTTGAACCGTCGCTGACCGACCCGAATACCGTCTACGCTGGAGTGGAGGACGCCGCCCTGTTCCGCTCGACCGACGGCGGCCAGACCTGGCAGGAGCTCGCCGGACTGCGCGGCCACGGCACAGGGCCCCGTTGGCAGCCCGGCGCCGGTGGGATGTGCCTCCACACGATCCTTCTCGACCCGAGCGATCCCGGACGGATCTTCATCGCCATCTCGGCGGCGGGCGCCTTCCGCACCGACGACACCGGCAAGACGTGGCGACCGATCAACCGTGGACTGAAGTCCCAGTACATCCCCGACCCGAACGCCGAGGTCGGCCATTGTGTTCACCGCATCGCGATGCACCCGTCGCGTCCCGGCGTGCTGTTCATGCAGAAGCACTGGGACGTCATGCGCAGCGACGACGCCGGCGAGTCGTGGCGAGAGGTCAGCGGGAACTTGCCGACCGACTTCGGGTTTCCGATCGATGTCCACGCGCACGAGCCGGACACCATCTACGTCGTCCCGATCAAGAGCGACTCGGAGCACTTTCCGCCCGATGGGAAGCTCCGAGTCTATCGGAGCCGGACGGGCGGAAATGAGTGGGAGGCGCTCACGAAAGGTCTGCCGCAACGCGACTGCTACGTGAACGTGTTGCGCGACGCGATGGCCGTCGACTCGCTCGATAAGTGCGGCGTGTATTTCGGCACCACGGGCGGGCAGGTGTACGCCTCGGCTGATGCTGGAGACAACTGGGCGCCCAT
The DNA here is from genome assembly GCA_016207095.1 of Candidatus Methylomirabilota bacterium. Lineage (GTDB taxonomy): Bacteria > Methylomirabilota > Methylomirabilia > Methylomirabilales > Methylomirabilaceae > Methylomirabilis. Next base: position 2,736 of record JACQQF010000103.1, read on the forward strand.
TGTCCGAGACCTTCCGGCGGTGCTATCTGTGGAGGTCCAGACACTGCCATGATCCGAGTGGTGCTCCCCTTCCATCTACGGAGGCTCGCGCAGGTTGACGGAGAAGTGGAGCTAGAGGTCGAGGGCCCGGTCACGCAGCGCTCGATCCTCGACGCGCTCGAAGCCTGCTTTCCGGTGCTGCGCGGGACCATCCGCGACCACGCGACGCAACAGCGCCGGCCGTTCCTTCGCTTCTTCGCCTGCGAGCAGGATCTCTCCCACGAATCGCCGGACGCCCCGCTGCCCGACGCGGTGGCGACGGGGGCCGAGCCTTTTCTGGTCGTGGGGGCCATCGCCGGCGGCTA
>JACQQF010000017.1 GCA_016207095.1 Candidatus Methylomirabilota bacterium
CGCTCGGGCTGCCGCGCGAGCTCGTCTTCCGGCACCCGTTCCCGGGGCCGGGGCTCGGCGTGCGCGTGCTCGGCGAGGTGAAGCGCGAATACGCGGATCTGCTCCGCCGTGCCGATGCGATCTTTATTGAAGAACTTCGAAAATCAGGGTGGTACGACAAGACCGCGCAGGCGTTCACGGTGTTCATTCCGGTCAAGTCGGTGGGCGTCATGGGCGACGGCCGCACCTACGAGCACGTGGTGGCGCTGCGCGCGGTCGAGACCACCGACTTCATGACCGCCGGCTGGGCGCCGCTGCCGCACGAGCTGCTGGCGAAGGTCTCGAGCCGCATCATCAACGAGGTGCGCGGCATCAACCGCGTCACCTACGACGTCTCGTCCAAGCCGCCCGCCACCATCGAGTGGGAGTGAGGGGTCTCTATACGCAGACTGCGTATATACGTAGAGTGCGTATAGTGATGCTCGAGGCAGAGTTCGAAGCAAGGAGGGCGACATGACAAGGGCGAGGTCCAAGCGGGCTCGTACGCACAAGCGCAATCTGTTTGCCGAACTGACGGAAGGCATGTCGGCGCTCGCGCAGGCGCGGCAAGGAAGGCGCACCCTTCGCACGCATGCAGTCGACTTCAAGCCTGCTCCCGAGCTCACGCCCGGGGAGCTGGTGCGCGTTCGCCAGCGCCTCAAAGTCTCGAGAGGGCTGTTTGCCGCCTATCTGCGCACGAACGTACGTACTCTGGAGAACTGGGAGCAGGGGCGGGCGAAGCCCAATGCGCAGGCGGTGTTGCTCATCAGTCTCGTGAAACGGTTCCCGGATACGGTCGAGAGGCTCGCGGCAATACGGTAGGTCGGCGTTAGCTCCAACGTTATCCAATGAAATGCACGCGCAACAAACTCACGTTCTTCCAGCGCTCGCACCACTGCTGAAAGCGCCGATGCACCGTCTTGTAGTTCGGGTAGCACTGCGGAAGCATGTGCTATTGCGCGCCCGTGTTCAGAATCCACAGCGCGCCTTCCAGCACCTCGCGTGCCGGTACGGGTTTGCGCCCAGGGCGACCTTCGGGAAGGTTCTCCTCGGGAAAATACTCCCGAATCCGTTCCCATTGTTCGTCGCTCAGTCGCAGCACAATTCCGATTCTAGGAACTCATGCTCGCCGCGACAACAATTTTGAGATAGGTTCTAGTTAGGCCTCATACCCATCTGCGTACCCTGCCTTTGTAAGCCTCGTACTCTGCCCCAAATAGAGACGCCAACACGCGTTCTTCCGGGATGATTTGGAGCCGAGTGATGTAGAGCACGTACACGACAACCCACAGGACAGCGAGCGGATTCGCCAGAAACACTGCCCACGCCAACAGGGTAAGCAAGAGCCCGACATACATGGGGTTGCGCGTATAGCGGTACACGCCTCGGATGACCAACGAGGACGCCAAGCTTGCCTTAACCGGGTTCACGGTGGTCTTGGCGCGCCGAAACGCAACCATTCCGGCGATGCTGATGCCTTGGCCGACGCACACCAAAACGACGGCGCAGAGCACGCGGGCCGGATAGGGAATCTGCACAAGGCCCGCGACGGCTGGCGTTAGCCACATAAGAAGCGCCAGGACAAGCGCCACGATGGGGGGAGGAACCTTTAGTTCAAGCACGCTCATATCACTCCATGATGAGGCCTAGCGCCCGGCATGACCCGCCACGCACACACCTGATTAGCGGCAAGTCTTGCGGATCGCGCCCTCGCCGGGATCGCCCTTCTGCCGATAGCCCGCGGCAACCGGAGAAGGGAATCTATGCCCTCAAACCAGCATCGATTGCTGGGCGAAGATACCCGCCATCGCGCCCTGCGATGATGCCAGGGTGACCGAGGGCAAGAAGGGCGTGGCGAGGTCGCCGGCGGCGTAGATGCCGGGCATGCTGGTTTGGCGGCGCTCGTCGACCTTGAGGGCGATGCCGACGGGCGTATCCACCGTGGCGAGGCCCAGTGATTCATGCAGGCTTGCGGACGGCTTGTTGCGCGGATGGGCGAACAGGATGTCGACCGCGATATTGCGGCGGGTATCGAGATTGACGGTGGTGATATGGCCCTTGCGATGGGCGATCTCAATGATCCGGCCATCGACGACAGGTATGTTGCGGCGCGCCAGATCGGCCTGGATATCGGGCGGAATGTCGTGACCATCGGCGAAGACAGTCAACTTGTCGGTCCAATCGTGGAACAGCCTGACAGACTGGTGCGACTGCGGGCCGGACCAGACGAGGCCCCAATGCTGGCCGGCGACTTCAAAGCCGTCGC
>JACQQF010000020.1 GCA_016207095.1 Candidatus Methylomirabilota bacterium
GCGCTACCGGAGAAACTTCCAGTCGGCTCTAGCGTTTCTCACCGACATAAAGCCAAACCTCCAGATCGCCAGATATGGCGAGCGAGTGCGTGACGAGGCTGAGCAGATCTTTCGGCAATATGGACGAGATCATCGCCTTTCCTTCTGTGATGCCATTTCCTTTGTCGTGGTGACCACGCTTCTGGATGAAGTCCCCTGCCTGACGTTTGATCAAGACTTCCGCAGACTGGGCCTGACAGTGATCCCCTAGGGAGAAGCAGAGTCTTCTAACGGCTCTGCCGCCCAATCCCTTCCAGGGCGAGGAGGATCTTCTCCCGCGTCTCGGAGTCGAATTCATGGCCATAGAAGCGGAGGAAGAGTGCCCGCCGGAGGGCGGCAGGCGAGGCTAGCGGGTCCTTCTCCGGCACAGAGGCCCTGACCAACGCCTGTGCCATCGCGTGCATCGAACAGCCCATCCTCACGCGTTCCTCCCCCGAACCCTCCATCAGCATGGCCACAAACATCTGCTCGATTTCAGGAGGCGTATCATTCATTCGCTTACCTCCGCTCTGCTACTACCAGATCCCTCAGCCGGAGGACGATGCTGTGGCCCTTCATCTTCTTCAGGAGTCCCTCGTCGGCCGTCAGGAGAGGAAATCCCACCACCTCCGCCAGGGCGATGTAGGTGGCATCGTACACCGCGATCCTGTAGGCCCAGGCGATGGCGTTGACCTTTCGCAGCAGGTCCCAGGAAGTCTGGTGAATCTCCAGGTGCAGATCGTGAAGCAAGTCAAGTGCTGAGGCTACATCAGCTTCCTTGGCGCGGGCGCTATAGCGGATGGCGTTGGCGATTTCTAGAAGTCCGAACTCAGGCAGAATCAGCTTGCACAGGCCGGACGTGTGGCGGTCCCGGATCGACAGGGCCAACTCGCGGTCAGCCTCGCCCTGCCGGACAAACCATTTCGCTGCGACCGACGCGTCCAGCACATACCCCTGATGATACGCGGCGACAGTCACTTTGGTGAACCATGCCGAGCGTCACGAAACTGGCGGATAATGGAAACGGGGTCCCAGTCCCCAAGTTTGTCCGCCAATTCGTCCATCCGCTTGCAGGCCTCCTGCATCTTCCGGCGCCGCTCGAGCTCTTCCCTTTGCTCTAAGGCGTGCCGGAGATACGCCTCGGCCGCCTTCTGGAGAAGGGCGCTGCGATTGATCCCTTCCTGCTCGGCCTCGGCATCGACCGCCTTCAAGAGATCATCACTCATAAACACATTGACACGGGCCATTATCACCTCCAGTGTGGTACTGTTAGATTGGTATATAACACACTATTGATATGCTGTCAAGTGTGTTTTCTTGAGATTGCGTCGCTGCGCTCGCAATGACAATTCGAGCGAGAGTCTGCTTGACTGGCTACTTATGAGATTCGCGGCGGGACTTGTCGGACCAGGCCAATAATTTCTCGAGCGGCATGGCATTCACGACGTCCGACTTGCCGATCCAGGCGCGGCGAGCGGTGGCGACGCCAAGGGTCATGTTCTCCAACTGATCGAGGAAGTGGGTGTCAGTGTCGATTGAAAGCATCACCCCCAGCTCCTTTGCACGTCGTGCATGGTGATCGTTCAGGTCGAGACGAGAGGGCTGGGCATTGATCTCCACGGCCTTGCCATGCTGCTTGGCCGCCGCGAAGACAGCCTCCAGGTCCACGTCGTATGGATCGCGCTCGCCGATCAGGCGGCCGGTCGGGTGGGCGAGGATATGAACATAGGGATTGCTGAGCGCCTTGACGATTCGGGCCGTCATTTCCGCACGGCCCTGTTTGAACCGGGAGTGAACGGCGCACAGCACGATGTCGAGCTGAGCCAACACCCGGTCGGGGAAGTCCATTCTCCCATCGGCCAGGATGTCGCACTCGCTGCCAGCCAGGATGCGGAGGTTCGTGTACTTCTTGTTGAGGGCGCGAATCTGTCCTATCTGCTCGATCAGCCTCTCCTCGGAAAGGCCGTGGGCGACGGTGGACGATCGGGAATGATCCGACACGATCACGTATTCATACCTCTTCCGGTGGGCCGCTTCGACCAGCGCCTCCAGGTCGTGATGCCCGTCGCTCCAGTTGGTGTGGGCGTGCAGGTCGCCGCGCAGGTCGTCCAGCTCAAGAAGGTTCGGCAGACGCCCCTCAAGCGCAGCCTCGATCTCGCCGGCATCTTCCCGAAGCTCGGGCGGGATATACGGCAGGCCGATGGCCCGGTAGACCTCTTCCTCGGTGGCACCGGCGAGTCGCTTTCCGGTGGCCTCACTGAATACGCCATACTCGCTCACCTTGAGCCCTTTCCGTGAGGCCAGCTCGCGCACACGGATGTTGTGTTCCTTCGAGCCGGTGAAGTATTGGAGGGCGGCGCCAAAGCACCCGGGCTCGACAACGCGCAGGTCAACCTGGATCCCTTCACGGTGCCGTATGGTCGCCTTCGTCTCTCCGTGAACCAGCACCTCAGCCGCCTGTGGCAGCGATGTGAAGATTTCCATCACCTTTGCCGGTTTCGTTGAAGTGATCAGCAGGTCGAAGTCCCTGACGGTCTCGCGCATGCGCCGCAGACTTCCGGCCATGCTGATCTTCTTCACCTGAGGCAGCTTCTCGAGGGCCTGGACGATCTCGCGCGCCAAGGGCAGGGCACGCCCCAATGGCATCCGCTCCCGGCCCTTTTTAACCACTTGAATCCCCTTCACGATGTTCTCGATCGTCTTCTGTTTGATCCCCGGCAGGCCGAGGAGCTTCCCCTCTTGAGCAAGGGCCTCCAGCTTCTCGACGGAATCGACCTGAAGCTTCTCGAAGAGCAACTTGGCGGTCTTGGGCCCGACGCCCGGGATCGCCATCAGCTCGACGACGCCGCGCGGGATCTCTCTGCGCAACTCCTCCAGGTACTCGATCCGTCCCCTGTCAAGCGCCTGCCCGATCTTCGCCGCGAGATCCTTGCCGATCCCCGCGATCTCAGTGAGACCGCCACGCGCTGCCACCGCCTCGATCTCTTCAGTCAAACTCTCCAGGTTCATGGCGGCCCGGCGATAGGCACGGATCTTGAAGACGTTCTCGTCTTTGATCTCGAGCAGGTCAGCGATCTCGTTGAACAGTTTTGCGATCTCCAGGTTTCTCACTGCATCACCGGATAGCAAACAGTCCGAGGTACGGGGTGCGAGGTGCGACGTACAAGGACCCACGCGTTACATATGGATTTCTACACTTTGATTAGTGGCGTCGCCCAGTTCTTCTCCGGATGGGTCGAGACGGATGCTTCCAAAGTGGACGATGCCGACTCTGTGAGGCTCGGCGCACGGGCTCAGACAGAGCACTCGCCCCGAAGTCAGATCGAGGTCCTGCAGCAGACCGAGAGCGAGCAGCTCGCCATCCGCGTCCGCAAGCCCCAGGAGCAGACCTCGAATCTCGTGAGTCGCGGTGACCCGAACATCCGACACGCCAAGACGACTCTTGGCGAGCGGCAGTCCATGGAGTGATGGTGCACCCTGTACCAAGAGGAAGGCTTCGTCTTGGCTTCGCTCGCCCCACACGACCTGTGCCCCAAGCTCTTCCGACAGGCCTCGCAGCCCGGCAGGATCGAGTGGCTTCCCGCCGTATATCCAGCTCCCCTGGACTCCGACCCCGTGCAGCGAGATCCCAACGACGGAGGACTCTCGAAAATACTCAACGAACCGTTGCGCCCTATAGCTTCGCCGGACCTGAAAGGATCGGGGGATGACATGCGGGCTCACGGGGAGGCGAGAAATCACCATCCCCTTTCTGCCTTCGAAGAGGCGGAGGATCGGCTCTAACTCGTCATCTCTCTGCAACGCGATGAGGTGGTGTGGTGCCAGGAGGTCGATCTTGTGAAACTTGAGGCGACGCGCGGAAGGACCGAGGATGAAGCCGGTGGTATCAACCAGCAGGACCTCCGCCCCCATGGCAGAGGCCCTCTCGGCAAGCCGTTTAAGGCCAGCGGCCAGTGGCAGCATCTGTCCCGCTGGGGAGACGGCACCAACGAACCTTAGCGCGATAGGGGCAAAAACCGGCTCGATCTGGGCAGGGACGGCGAACGCGAGGCCCGCCGTCGCGGGTGGCCCGACGGTCGATTGGCCGATGTCGCCATCGACAAGCGCGACGCGCCGGCCAGCCGCCGTAAGAGTGCGCACGAGCCAACACGCCAGCGTCGTCTTGCCGGAGTCGGACGCTCCGAGGAGGACGGCCAATCCGCCCTCAGCATCGATCCTGGCGGAAAGCGCCCTCCAATCGTCAGGCACCTCGATGAGCCCCGACATACCATTCCATCTACTACATCGGAGGTTGCTCCGCTAGCGGCCGGAGCCTTCGATGCCATACGCCCTGATCTTTCGGTGAAGGTTGCTCCGCTCGATCCCCAGGCGCTCCGCGGCCTTCGTGACGTTCCACTGGCTCTCCTCCAGCCGACGCAGGATGAACTCCCGCTCGAACCGCGATCGCGCATCACGTAGCGTGCCGTCGGGAGTGGACCACACCTCCCGCTTTGGTCCACCTCGGCGAAGAGACGACGCAAGATCGAGAGGCTGGATGGTTCTCGCCGCCACCATAATGGCCAGTCGTTCGATGACGTTCCTGAGTTCTCGGACATTGCCGGGCCACTGATACTCAACCAGAAGCTCCATCGCCTCCGGCGACAGATCCTTCTCTGGCTTCCCGTACTCCTGACAGAAGGACTGGAGAAAGTACCGGGCCAGAAGCGGGATATCTTCCTGGCGTTCCCGGAGCGGCGGGATCTCAAAAGGGATGACACTCAAGCGATAAAAGAGATCTTCTCGAAAGGCGCCCCGACGGATCTCTTCCAGCAGATCCTTGTTGGAAGCAGCGATGACCCGGACATCCACGGTGAGGCCCTCGCTTCCGCCGACCCGTTCAAAGGTCTGCTCCTGAAGGACACGGAGGACCTTGGCCTGTGTTTTCAGGCTCATGTCCCCCACCTCATCGAGGAAGATCGTGGCCCCGTCACCTAACTCGAACTTGCCGCGCCGCTGGCCCGTGGCGCCGGTGAACGCACCCCGTTCATGGCCGAACAACTCGCTCTCGATCAACTCCTCCGGAATCGCGGCGCAGTTGACGACGACAAACGGCTTATCACTCCTGGCGCTGTTGCGATGGATGGCCCTGGCGATCAACTCCTTCCCGGTGCCGCTCTCCCCCCGAATCAACACCCGCCCGTTGGACGGGGCGGCTGACAAGATCTGCTCACGAAGCATCCTGATCGCCTTGCCCTCTCCTACGATCTCGTAGCGCCGATCAAGCGTCTCGCGGAGCGATCGATTCTCCCACTCAAGCCGGTGCAGATCCAGGGCATGGCGGACCGCCAGATGGACCTTCTCCAGGTCTAGGGGTTTCTCCAGGTAATCGTAGGCCCCAAGCTTGGTGGCCTTCACGGCCGTCTCGATAGTGCCGTGCCCCGAGATCATGATGACAGGCAATTCCTCGTGTATCCGCTTGATCGCCCCCAGGGTTGCCAACCCGTCGATCCCTGCCATCCAGATATCGAGGATGACCAAATCGGGGGGGCTCTTGTGAATGGCGCGCAACGCCTCGTTCCCGTCCCCAACCCCTGAGACACGGTACCCCTCGTCCCTGAGGATGTCCACGATCGACTTCAGGACCTTCTGTTCATCGTCAACGACTAGGATCTGTTCGTGGGCCACGGCCCGACTCCATCGCCATTATCCACTGAGAATGGAAGGGCAGGCAACTCGATGATGACCCGCGTCCCCCTCGGGACGTTGTCTTCGATGCGGATCTGCCCGGCATGCTCGGCCACGATCCGGTGCACGATGGCCAGCCCAAGGCCGGTGCCGCCGGGCTTGGTCGAGAAATAGGGAAGGAACAGCCGCTCCCTGTCGGCGCGGGGAATCCCCGGGCCGCTATCAACGACCTCCAGCGCGACAACGTGAGTCTCCTTCAGGAATCGCGTCCTGATGGCGATCTCTCCCTCCCCGTCGAGGACATCCAGGGCATTGTCCACCAGGTTGATCAGCGCCCGCTTCATCTGCTCGGGATCCAGGTTCACGGGGGGAAGCTCCGGGGCAAGGTCGCGGGCGATCTTGACCCCTTTCGGGGCGGCTGCGTAGAGCGTCAGCACCATCTCCACTACCAGGTGGAGGTCGTTGGGTTTCGGATCGGAGGATGGCATCTTGGCCGCATACCTGGAGAATTCGTCTACCAAGCCCTTGAGCCCGTTGACCTCCTGGATGATCGTCCGCGTGCACTCCTCGAATGCCTGCTCGTAATCAGGCGCTCGGTCGGCGAACTTCTTCCTCAACCGTTGCGCAGCAAGTTGGATCGGGGTCAACGGGTTCTTGATCTCATGCGCGATCCGCCTCGCCACCTCCCGCCAGGCCATCGTCTGCTCGGCGCGGATCCGCTGAGTGATCTCTTCCAGCACCACAACCCTCCCCAGATGGCTCTCCGCGCGGTCGGTCAGACCGCTGATGTTCACGACGATGTTGGCGACCCGGCCATTGCGCTGAAGCGTGAGCTGTTGATCCACGATCCCGCTTGCATCGTCCGCAGTCCGCTCCAGCAGGCCGCGAAGCGGGGCGAGCGAGCCGCCGCCGAGGAGCTCGGTATAGTGACAGCGCCGCATCGAACGCCCCTCCAGCCCCAGGATGTGAATGGCCGCCGGGTTGATCGTCGTGATCATCCCCTGCCGATCAAGCGACAGGACGCCCGTGGCGATATTCTCCAGGACGGTCTCCATGTAGGCTCGCCGCTGGTCTAATTCCACGTTCGAGTGCTGGAGGTCAAGGTTGGCGCTCTCCAGTTCCGCCTTGCTCTGCCGCAGGTCCCCCGTCATCCTGTTAAAGGAGTTCACCAGGATCCCGATCTCATCGTCCGCCTTGGCGTCAACCCTGAAGGCCAGGTTCCCCGCAGCAACGGCCCTGGTCGCCTCGGCCAGTTGCTGAATCGGCACGGTGATACCGCGGGCCAGGTAGATCCCGACCCAGACAGCGGCGAAGATGATCACGAGGGTCACCATGAGGAAGAGCATGATGTAAATCCCCTTAATGGGGTTCTTCAGCAGCTTGAGCTGCTGGTACTCTTTGACCCCACGAGTGACCTCGCCGACCCTTGCCGAGAGTCCCTCGGGAATGTAGTGGGTTGCCACCAGAAATGTGGCCCGGCCTTTCGAGTCCGACATGGCGATCGGAGCCACCCCGCGGATCACGTCCCCCCCGGGGATCGCCTGGATCAACGCGAAGGTCTCGCCCCTCCCGCCACGCCGGAGCGCCGGGCCGAGCGCGGGCAGGTCGGCCGGCAGTCGCCCCTTCGCGCGAAGCCCCAACAGCTCGGCGCCGGTCCCATCAATGATCTGAACCGCACCGAGGTTGTACTCCGTCATCTTCTCGGCCATCAGGCCGCGCGCCAACTCCTGTCCCTCCTCGCTGTCGAGGCCGCCCGGATCGATGCGCGAGGCCATCTGGCGCGCCTGGATCACGAGGGTCTCGTGGGCAACCCTCTCGAACAGTTGGGCCACCTCCAGCGAATTCTGGAGCGACTCCTCCACCTTGATGTTGAACCAACTATCTACGCTGTTGGTGATGAGGTTGCTCGCCACGACAAAGAGGAGGAAGGCCGGCAGGAGTGAGAGGCTCACAAAGGCCACCACCAGCTTGACACGAAACTTGGAACCCAGCAGATTATCCCGACGCTCGAGATAGACCTTGAAAAGGCTCCGAAAGACCAGAAGGACCAGGATCAGGAGGAGGACCATATTCACGTTGACGAGCGCGAAGATCAGGATGTTGCTGGCAATCGGAGTAGGAAATCGGAGTTGATGGATCAGGACCTGGACGGTCGTCAATACCACGACGAGGGCGAGGACGCCCCCTAGGATGAGGCGGGTACGGCGCTTGCGACGATCTGGATTGATCGGGACAGTCATGTGCCTGCCTGTTTTATAGGCGTATTTCTAGTGCCGTTCCAACTCGTTTCGGCTAATGCCGTTCCAACTCGTTTCGGCTAATCGCCAAGAGATGTTCTGTTACCCAAATAGTTGGAACGGCACTAACTGTCGACAGGTGTCGTGCTAAGAACTATCGCTTTCCCTGGTGCCGTTCCAACTTTTTCGGAGAGATAATGACGCGATGCAGAGGCCGATTAGGTTGCCCACACATCATGGTGTCGCGAGGCCAAATAGTTGGAACGGCACTGGCCTCACCGTTTTCGCGCAAATAGGTGGAACGGCACTAGGAGCGTCGAGGTCGCGTTGGGGTTATCGAAACCAGGGCAGAGCAGACACAACAGGAGGTAGAGGGGGAAAATCGGCTTGACGCAGTAGCTCGCTGTCTTGGCCTGCACGACCTTCACCTCGGCTGGCACCCCGAACTCTTCGGCCACTATAGCCGAAATCTCGGACGGATTGCAAGGGCAAAGTCGATAACCGACAACGCGGTGCCGCGAGGAAAATGGGTGGGATGACCGTGTGGGGAGTAACGGAATACGGAATTATGAGGGGACTTTGAGCGGTCGACCTGGCTGAAGCAGCGGCCTTGCCCATCGCTCGATCACACTATTCCGAGCGGAGGCCACTTGCTGAAGGTCAAGGTGACGCTGGATTTCCTGCACGAGCCTGGTATGGAGAAGGTGGCCCGCGTTGTGGGCGATGACAGTCCCTACAACAGGTCGGCCCAGAAGATACAGATCTCCCAGGAGATCCAGCACTTTATGGCGGACCAACTCATCGCGGAAGCGGAGATCGCCGTTGAGGACCCCGGCCTCGCCGATCACCACCGCGTTGTCGAATGAGCCACCCAGAGCCAAATTGCGTCGGCGAAGCTCTTCGACATCCTTGACGAACCCATAGGTCCGACAACTCGCGATCTCGCGGACGAACGTCTCGCGGGAGAGATCGAATGCGACCGATTGCTCTCCCAGAAGCGGATGGTCGAAGCGCATCGTGTAAATGACCTGAAGTCGCTCCGAGGGAACGATCTGAATGCTGCGGCGTTCGTCCTCAACGACGAGACGCTCCTTCACCTTGAGATAGGTTCTGGGTGCCATCTGGCGTCGCAGGCCCGCTCGCATGATCAGCTCCACAAACAGCGCAGCGCTGCCGTCCATGACGGGGACCTCTTCGCCGTCGAGCTCCACCAACACGTTGTCCAACCCCATCCCGGCGAAGGCCGCCATCAGGTGCTCGATCGTCCTCACCTTCACCCCATTCTTCCCGATGGAGGTGGCATGATGAACATCGGTGATGTTGGCGGGCTGAGCCTCGATGGTCGGCGCGTCCCGAAGATCGATCCGCCTGAACACGACACCGGAGTTGGCCGGGGCCGGACGGAGGCTCATTCGGACCGGCTGTCCAGTGTGAAGTCCTATCCCTTCGCAGGTCGCTACCTTCTGAATCGTCCGCTGATGGCTCAAAATCCCCTCCCAAGTGATCCCGATATACCCGCACTCAAGAATAAGAACAGATAATCCGACGGCTCAAGGCGCAACTTGGCGACTAGGCGCTGAGAGTGTTTCTGCAAGCGATGTACCAGTTACCTACTGAATGGAGAGCGAAACTCCACTATAAAATAACAGTAAATCCAGCTAGTTATAAAGCTATCCCCGGCGGATGGTCTATTGGATGTGCGCAGATGTTGAGATGCTGCAACAGGTGTGTCAGATAAACCTCGCTGCCCACCGGTGAATCAGCCGCTCCAAGGCATCGCGATACGGCCGCTCCTCGAAAGGGGCGAGCAGCTCTTTGATCCGCCCCTCCGCGCCGCTCGACGGGACCGGTGGTGCTTTGTGAACGCGGGCTTTTGGGGTGTCGAGGGCCGAACGGCGGGAAGCCCGGCCGATCCTCAAGATGATCTCTTCCACCGCCGGCTCCCCAAGCTCCTTATTCAACATTACCTTCAGCTTGTGGCGCAGCATGTGGAGCTCGTGTAGCCAGATCGGATCCTCCACGCACACGCACAGTCGCCCCTCTCTGAAGGTTTCAACGGTCGCCCGCTCCCGAATCCTCAAGGGGATGGCCTGCTCCCATGCCCTGAGCAGGGCAAGATGGCGAATCACCCCAACGAGACCCATTCCTTCGAGGGCCCCTAGGAGAATATCCCCGCACCTGGAGGGGCTGTTCCGCTCGGCACCTTCAGTGGATAGCCCTGTCTTCCTCATCCGACACACTCTACCCGTGGCACCAGCATTTCGGATTCGGGCACCTGGAGGTAGGCCGCCAATTGAAAATGAAACAGATTGGCCACGCGGTCCGTTCAGGTTCGCCCTTGGTCTCGGCCTGACGCGGCCAGGGCTTCGTCGATGGCCCGATTGGCGAGCGCGTCCGCCTGACGATTGCGCTCGCGACCGATGTGCTCAATGTGGAAAGATGGAAAGGCCTTCATCAAGTCGCGCGCCTGGGAGTGGAGCTCGGCAAGGCGGGGATGTTTGACCCGGTATCGACCCTCGACTTGTCGCACCAATAATTCGGAGTCCGACAGGATCGCGACGTCCGCCGCCTTCAGTTTACCCGCCTCGTCCAGGGCGAGAAGGAGGGCTTCATATTCGGCGACATTGTTGGTTGCCTCGCCGATGTACTTCCAGAGCTCCCGCTCCGGCGGCCCGCCCTCTTGCCGAATCATGACGCCGATCCCGGCCGGCCCCGGATTCCCGCGAGAGGCTCCGTCGATGTTCATCACGAGGCGCAGTCCCCCTGTCGCGCGCGAGGGTAAAGGCGGATACGCCCGTTCAATCAGCTCCGCCGCCTCCAGCAGGTCGGCTCGATCTTTCGAAGAGAGGCGTGGGGATGGAGATGTTTCGATATCCGTGGCGGCCCTTGCCGCCAGTCGTCTGAGGGCGGTGCAGATCCTATCCGATCCCACGTTATCCTTTCCCGTAGAGGATGCGACCGCACCGTTCGCAGGTCAGAATCTCCTCGTTCCGGCGCACCTCGTTATACAACTGAGGGGTCAGGGCCACATGGCAGCCCTCGCAGGAACCGTCCCTTGCCGGTGCCACGGCCAAGCCGGCACGACTCTTGAGGAGGCGGAGGTATTGCTGCAGCAGCGACGACTCTACATTCTTCGATTGGCTCTTCCTGGCCCCCTGTAACTCAGATAGCCGGCCCCGTAGCTGTCGAAGCTCGGCCTCCTTTCGCTGTGTGTCCCGGAGGGCCTCCGCCTCGCTGGATCGAACCCTCTGTTCCTCCTCGGCCCGAGCCTTCAGTTCCACCTCGATCTGATCGAGGAGCACGAGGATCGCTTCCTCCAAGACCGACACCTTGTGTTTCAACCCCTCGATCTCCTTGAGGACCGCGGAGTATTCCTGGTTGGTCTTGATCTCAAAGAGCCGGCTCTGTCGCTTCTTGAGTTGGTCAGTAACCTCCTCCAACTCGCGCTCTTGTTGGCGGCGAAGCTTCATCATCCTGTCCGTCTCCGCCGTCACCGCATCGAGGGCGGCCTTGGCCTTCCTCAGCTGCTCCTCAATCCTTCGAATCACGCCTGGGATGGCGGCGGCAGCCGCCTCGACCTCGGCGATTTCAGAGTCAAGCCGCTGTAGCTCGACAAGCCGTTCTAAATCCGCCAGCACCTATCGCTCCAGTGAAACAGCCTTCAGCCATCAGCCATCAGCAGAGATGATCTGCAGAGCTGAACGCTGAGCGCTGAAAGCTGACGGCTCTGAGGTGGTGGGCCCACCTGGACTCGAACCAGGGACGACCCGGTTATGAGCCGGGGGCTCTACCCAACTGAGCTATGGGCCCACGTGGGTTCATAGTTCAGGGTTCAGGGTCTAGGGTTTAGGGTTCAGAAGGTTTTACCTATGAATTATGAACACTGAACTCTGAACTAGGCGGCTCCGCCGGCTAGTGCCGTTCCAACTTGTTGAGGCTAGTCAGCAATAGGTGTCCTGCTGAGAACTGTCGCTTTCTCTAACCTTATCATCTTGGCGTAAGTAGTTGGAACGGCACTAGCCCTCGACGAAGCTCTTGAGTTTCTTGCTCCGCGTCGGATGGCGAAGCTTCCGCAGCGCCTTGGCCTCGATCTGCCTGATTCGCTCGCGGGTAACCTCGAACTGCTGGCCCACCTCCTCCAAGGTATGATCGCGGCCGTCCCCGATCCCGAAGCGTAGCTTCAACACCTTTGTCTCCCGTTCCGTCAGTGACTCGAGAACCTCCTGGGTCTGACCGCTGAGGTTGATCCCGATCACGGCCTCGACCGGAGAGACGGCCCCCTTGTCCTCTATGAAGTCCCCCAGATGGGAATCCTCCTCCTCTCCGATCGGCGTCTCGAGAGAGATCGGCTCCTGGGCGATCTTCAGCACCTTCCTGACCTTGTCCACCGGCAGGTCAATCTTCTGTGCAATCTCCTCCGGTGTCGGCTCTCGTCCCATCTCTTGAACGAGATACCGGGAGGCGCGCGTCAACTTGTTGATGGTTTCGATCATATGGACGGGGATCCTGATGGTTCGGGCCTGGTCGGCGATGGCGCGGGTGATCGCCTGGCGAATCCACCATGTGGCGTAGGTGCTGAATTTATACCCCCGCTGATATTCGAACTTGTCCACCGCCCGCATCAGGCCGATGTTTCCCTCCTGGATCAGGTCGAGAAACTGGAGACCTCGGTTGGTGTATTTTTTGGCGATGCTGATCACCAGTCGGAGGTTAGCCTCTACCATCTCTTTCTTCGCCTGGAGCGCCTTCCACTCCCCGTTGGTGATGGCCTGCAGCAGAGACCGCAGCTCCTTGGCGGAGGCATCCGCCTCCTCCTCCACCTTTCGGGTCTTTCGCTGGATGGCCGCGATCGCGCGCTCACATTCATCCAGTTGCTTTCGGTTCAGCTTGGTCCGGCGCATGATCTCACGCACGGCTGAGGCCCTGTGCCGGCCGTTGCTCAAAATGACTTTCAGGTCCTGCATCGAGAGACGGTGAATTCGACCTGTCTCGCGAAGTTCCCGCTCGCCCTGGTCGATCCGCCCCAAGAGATTACGCATCCTAGTCACAACCCTCTCGACAACCCGCTGGTTCACATTGAGCTTCTGGAGAAGGGTCGCCTGGGCAGCCTTGCGGCGGGAGATCTCGTCCTGGATCTTCTGGAGCCAGCGTTCGGTAAGGCGGCCAAAGCCCCGCTGGTACCGGTGCCGGAGATCATCGATCTTCCCCTGTTGTTTTCGGAGACCCTCCAGTAACGGGGTGTTGTCAGCCAGCAGCTCTTTCTCCTTCTGCTCGGAGAGCTCGTCGAACTCGTTGAGCGCGAAGAGCTCTCCGACTCGAGCCCGGCCCTTCAGAAGCCGTTCGCCGACCTCCGTGATCTCCCGAACCGCGACGCCGGCCCGGCAGACAGCGTCGGCAACCTCCTTGCGTCCCTCCTCGATCCGTTTGGCGATTCGAATCTCTCCTTCTCGAGTCAGGAGGGGGGTTTTCCCCATCTCCCGCAGATACATCCGAACCGGGTCGTCGGTCCTGCCGACCGATGACGGAACGAGGTCAAGCTCCACTTCGGAGCTCTCTTCCTCCTGGGGCTCTGACGCTCCCACCGCCTTGGGCCGCTCGGCCTCATCCGCCACCTCGATTTCCATCTCGTCAAAAAGATTCAAGATGTTATCCATCTGGTCAGCCGGCGCAACCTCTTCCGGCAGCAGCCTGTTCATCTCGCGGTAGGTGAGGAAGCCCTTCTTCCGCCCGGGGGAAACCACGCCCCTGGCCCCCCGGCCCTGAATGGCCTGTCTCTTTGCGATCAGCATCTTCCCGCGTTCAGAGCCTTTGCCCGTCCGTAGGGCTCTCGGGGGGGTCCGGAGTCCTTCCGGACCGCGCTCTTTCGCAGTCGCCTTAGCGGGTCGGCTAGGCTCTCGGGGGGGTCCGGAGTCCTTCCGGACCGCGCTCTTTCGGGGCGGCGCGGGAGGGGCGGCCTTGACCTTCTTCTCGCGGAGGGCAACCCGTTTGCCAACCACGAGAGGATGCCGCCTGGCCGTTTTACGGGTCGTCCATCGAACTGTCTTCTTGAGTCCTCGCGGCACCTTGCGAGCCTTCGTCATCCGTCTCTCCTCTCTACACCAAGCCTCGACCTTCGCGCCCCGACTGGACGGCACGATGCGCTTGATCCTTCTTGAGCGAAAGCCACCGCGCCTGAAGGCGTTCGAGCGTTGTGTAATCCCCGGCGCGCTCGGCCTCTTTCATCAGTTGCTGGAGCTCCTCGCCGGCGCGGCGCTCGCCCCTGGCCTTCACCCACCCCAGACAATCGGACAGGGTGCGCTCGATCGCATCCTCTCCCTCGTACTCTTCGAGATCCGTCGCCAGCAGCTCGCTGAGAACTCGCTGTACCTCCGGCTCCTCCATCGCAAGCGACACGGGGCCACCGGCCGTTCGGGACCCCATCACCGCAGACTCACAAATCCTCCGGAGGGTCCGGTCCTCCATCTCGTCCGGCCGAATGGCCTCGCGCACCCGATGGGCGGCGCCGGGATGATGAAGCGCCAGGTGAATCAGCCTCCATTCCGTGGACGGCAACGATTTGGGTCGCAGCACCGGTGGGATCAGTTCCTCCGGCGGAATCAGTTCCTGCCGACGTCCTCTCATCTGAAGATTGAGCTCGCGCACGATGGCGTCGTTGGAGAGCGCCACTCGCTGCGCGAGCTTCTCCACATAACGGTGTCGCGTGATCTCGTTCTCGACTACAGCGAGGAGCGGAAGGACTGCGTTCACGGCAGCCCCCTGACCGTCTGTGCTCGTCAGATCGAACCCCGAGACCCTCCGATCCAGCAAGAACTCCATCAGGTCCTTCGATCCCTCCAGCGCGTCCGAGAAGGCCGCGGCGCCCCGCTCCTGGAGGAATCGATCGGGGTCCTTGCCCTCCGGCAGCAGGATCACCCGCCAATCGAGACCGCTGTTGAGCAGGCTCTCAACGCTTCGACGCGCGGCAGCGATCCCCGCCGCGTCCGGATCGAAGACCAAGAGCGCCCGGGTGGTGTAGCGGCGGAGCAGCGCGATCTGCTCGGTGGTCAGTGCGGTGCCCAGGACCGCCACGCTATGTTGAAACCCACGAATGTGCAGGGCGATCAAGTCGAAGTACCCCTCCACCACGATGACCAACCCCCGGTCGCGGATCGACGAGGCCGCCAGGTGGAGGCCAAACAGATGCGCCCCCTTCTTGTAAATGGACGTCTCGGGGGAGTTCAGGTACTTTGGGTCGGAGCCGTCGAGCGTGCGACCACCGAAGGCGATCACCTTGCCTGACGAATCGCAAATCGGGATCATCAGTCGGTTCCTGAAGCGGTCGTACGCCCCACCCCCCTCCTTGCGGGCGATGGCCAATCCCGCCCGCTCCACCTGCTCCTTCGAGAAGTCTCTGCGCAGCAGGTGCCGAAGCAGCCCCTCCCAAGAGGCCGGTGCGCAGCCAAGCCCGAACTGTTCCAACACCGATTCAGGGATGCCGCGCCCCCGCAGATAGGCACGCCCAGCCGCCCCGTCCGTCTGATGCGCGAGCTGCTGGCGAAAGAAGCCCGCCGCCGCATTGTGGATCTCCAGCAGTTGGAGTCGTCCTTCCTCATCCCGCCCAGGCCCGCTCGCTCCGCTGAAACGCGCCGGAAGATTGATCCCGGCTCGGTCGGCCAGGAAACGGACAGCCTCGGGGAAGCTGAGACGCTGTTGTCTCATCAGGAACCCGATCGAATCCCCGCCCTCCCCGCAGCCGAAGCAGTGGAAGATCTGGCGCTCAGGGTTCACAATGAAGGACGGCGTCTTCTCGGTGTGGAAGGGACACAGTGCCTTGTGGTAGCGGCCGGCAGGCCTCAGTGGAAGGTAGCTGCCGATGAGCTGAACGATGTCAGTGCTCGCCAGCACCCGGGAGACCGCCTCTTCTGGGATCATCGCCGGCCGGTCCTCCTCATGCCGCACCGCCCAGAGAGACGGTATGGGAGTGAAGCTCAACGATGGTGATACCGATCCCACCCTCCAGATAGTCGCCTAGCCTGAAGCTCGCGACCAGGGAGTGGCCCTGGAGAAGTTCTGTAACCGTTCTCCTGAGGACACCGGCGCCCTTCCCGTGGATGATCCGGACGGTGGGGAGCCCGGTCAAGAATGCATCTCCCAGATACTGATCCAAGCGCCGGGCCGCCTCGCTTGCATCGCACCCGATCAGATTCAGCTCTGCGGGCGTCTCCGTGCTCGCCCTGGAAACCTGAACGGAGCTGGGGGCCTCGTTCCGACGCACCCCCCCCTCCGGAACCACCGCGTCCAGGGGAAGTCTGACCTTTCCCAGGGGAAGCTGTATCTCGACCATTCCAGCGGGGGTCGGCTCACCGCTCACGATGCCCCGCTGATCGAATCCCTTGATCCGAACCTGCTGCCCGTGGCGAACGCGTTCGGCGCGTGACGCATCTGGCTCTCGACCCGGACCCGCCGCCTCGGCGAGCGCAGCCTCAGTCCGACGCTCCACCTCGGTGAGCCGCTCGCGAACCTCCCGCGCTGCCTTCCCACGGGACTCCGTTGACCTGAATTCACGGAGCAGCCGGTCGATCTCGGAGCGGGCCTCGACGACCGCCTGATCGACCTCCCGCCGAGCCTGCCGCTGGCGCTCCACCGCTTCCGCCCACGCAGCGTCCCGTTCCGCCTCGGCCTCACCGCGTGCCCTGGCCGCCTCTTCCAGCTCCCGGGCCAAAACGGCGCGCTCTTCGGCCACGCGGCGCTGCTCTCCCTCCAGGCGCTCCACCAACAGGCGCAGCGGATCGCCCCCTTCACCCAACAACGTCGTGGCTCGCTGAATCACCTCCGAGGGAAGACCGATCCGGGATGCGATTGCAAGGGCGTGGCTTCGACCGGAAGGCCCAATAGATAATCTATACAGAGGTCTCAGGGTGTCAAGGTCGAACTCGACGCAACCATTTTCGATTCGGTGGTGCGAATAGGCGTAGGCCTTAATCGCATCCAGATGCGAGGTCGCAATCAACAGCGCGCCACGCTCCAGGAGCGCCTCAAGGATCGCGATCCCCAGGCACGCCCCCTCCACCGGGTCGGTGCCCGCGCCCAGCTCATCCAGCAGGACCAAGGTCCCCCGCCCCGTCGCTCCCAGGATTCGGCGGATCTGACCGATGTGGGAGGAAAATGTGCTCAGGCTCTGCTCGATGCTCTGCTCATCTCCGATGTCCGCCATCACTCCGCTGAAGAACGGGACCTCGGAGTCCGGCGAGGCGGGTAGATGCAAGCCGGCGACCGCCATAAGCGACAGCAAGCCTGCGGTCTTCAGGGCAACGGTCTTGCCCCCGGTATTGGGCCCGGTGACAAGCAGCGCGTCGAAATCCCCGCCGACTCGCAGGTCGATAGGGATAACCTCCCGCCCCCCTGTCGCCGAGGTCTGTCTCAGCAGAAGCGGGTGCCTCGCCTGGAGCAGGACCAGCGGCCCCGATTCCTTGAGGGTTGGGGGGGCGCAGTCGAGCCGGTCGGCCAATCTCGCCGCCGCGTATCGGAGCTCCAGCTCGGCCGCTAACAGCAGCGTCCGCAGAATCGAATCGGCCCTCGGTCGGAGCGCGGCGGTGAGGAGCGCGAGCACCCTCCTGACCTCCTCCTCTTCGGACCGCTGCAGCAATCGTCCCTGGTTATTGAGCTCGACAACCTCTTGTGGCTCCAGGAAGACGGTGACGCCGCTGGCTGACCGATCCTGCACCACACCCTTGAGAGCAGTTCGGTAGTTGGCCTTTACGGGGATCACGAACCGGTCGTTCCTGAGGGTAATGATCGGCTCGGCGATGAAGGGCTGTAAGGTTAAATCCGTCAGCAGGGACTGCAGCCGGCTTTGTATCAGGCTGCGAAGGTCGTGGAGTCGCCGTCGTACATGGGCCAGTTCCCGGCTCGCTGTATCCTTGACCTCCCCGGTTTCTTCGATGGCCCCGCGGATCTCCGCTACCAAGTCGGGCATCCCATCGAGCTGAGAGGCGATCGCGTGAAGTCGCGGGCACAAGCCCCTGGACCGGCCGAGCACAAGGCGGATCGCTTCACTCGCCTCCAATGAGACGGCGACCCTGAGCAGATCCATTGCAGGCAAGACCGCGCCTTCCGGCCGGGCGAGCCGGATCGACTCCCTGATGTCAAAGAGTCTGTCAAAGGGAAGCGCCGTCTCCTTGGACAGCAGGACTCGAAACTCCCCGATCTCTTCCTGGACCCCTCGCGCCTCTACCAGTGTGCGAAGCGGGCGCACACCTCGCGCCAGTTCGATTGCCACGGGTGATGCGGCCTCCGCCGCCAACATCTCCCGGATTGCGGACCACTCTAGTAGTGCGAACGTACGTTCGTCCAGCGTGTCCATCCTGTGCAGGGCTTCTCCAGACGGTGTCGGTGATAGGGACAAGGAATGTCAAGGAATCGTAGGGGTCGACCCATGGGCGGCATTCCCCTCAATGCGACAGTGAGAGGGGGGCGAAACACAACACGAAGCCGTAACGGCTGGAAAGAATAAGGGACCCTCTATCGAGTCCCTTGAACCACGGGCCATGACCCGGGAAGCGATACCGTTGCGGAGAGGAAAGCGCCCACGCTTACCGCCGCGACAACGCGTCCCTCACCATTTGGCTGGCCACCTTCCCATCGGCCCGACCGGAGATCTCGGGCATCAACAAGGCCATGACCCTCCCCATATCTTTGAGGGAAGCGGCGCTCGCGGCCAGGACAGCTTCGTCTACCTTCTGCCGCAACTCATCCGTGGAGAGGGGCGGCGGCAGATACGCCTCGAGGAGCCTCAGCTCGGCCTCCTCCTTCGCAGCCAGATCGGGTCGCCCCCCTTTCTCGTACTGCTCGATCGCCTCATTCCGAAGCTTGCAAGAGGCGACGACCGCTTGAATGATCTCCTGATCGTCAAGCGCTCCCCGCTTTTCGACTTCCCTGTTCTTGATCAGCGTGCTCAACAGGCGGAGCACCGAGGTCTTCAGCCGATCCCTGCTCTTGAGCGCCTCCTTCAGGTCGCCGGCCAATCGCTCCTTCGAGAGCCCCACCGCCTACTCCGGGGTGAAGCGCAGGCGCTTCAAACCCTTTTTTCTGGCGGCCATGGACTTTTTTTTGCGGCGGACGCTCGGCTTCTCGTAATGCTCCCGCTTCCGGAGCTCCGACAGCACCCCGGCCTTTTCGCACTGCTTCTTGAAACGGCGGAGGGCGCTTTCAAATGACTCGTCCCCCTTGACCGTCACGCTCGCCATCCCTTTTACACCCCCCTTGTCTGTGGCGATCTTATCAGTGATAAGAGACTCTCTCTCATGAGGACACGCGGCGAGCAGATAGTATGACTTTTAACGTTTTATGATGGCACCGACAAGCTCCGATTGTCAATGATTTTCACTCCGCCGATGCTGTCCTAATTTGAGCTAAGCCGAAAGCAAGTTTTCAAGCACCCAGAACCATTCTGGGACATTCCCCCCTCTCGTGCTGTACCGAATGCATAATGAAAGCGCCTAACGCCCGCGCGCAGCGGCGAGGGCGGCACTGCGAAGCTCGCTTTCTCCTTTGGGAATCAGGGCCGACCGTCGCCCGCTGCATGCGGCTGTTACCGCGGCCGGTCACCATCGGCAGCGATTCGGAGGACAATCGCGCCCCGGTCGAGGGCCTTGTCCAAGGTCCACAATGTGCAGGAAGATAAAAGCGCGGCTCCGAGGAGATGGATATCGACCCACCCAAGACCACGCCCATAGAAGCGATGCCGGTCGATGAGACGAAGCAACTCGTCATGCTCTGCGACTCGGGCCTGTGGCAGCGCCGCCAGCAGACTGAGTATCTCCTGGCGATTGCGCAGTCGCCCGCAGGACAGCTCCCCGATGACGAAGGGATGACACACGACCGACCCCTCGTTGAGTAACTCGACGAGCCGTCTGTTTCCTCTGGCCAGGTGGTCGATCCAGACAGACGTGTCAACCAGGACCATCAGACTGCCGAGCGTCGGCGACGGATCGGCCGGAGTGCCTCCTCAGTCCCACCCAGCTTGGCAAGACGACGGGCACTTTCGAGCGCGATGAGGGCCTCCAAACCGAGACGAACCAGAGCGGTCTTCTCGGTGATGCCAGTCAGCCGCGCCGCCCGCCTGAGCAGGGAGTCGTCTATGTTGAGTGTTGTTCTCATATGCACCAGTATGCATCGGGGGTACAACCTTGTCAAGCCCCAAGAACGCGATAACGTGCCGTTGGGCCGCTTATCACTACCGGCCAAGTAGCTCGTCTACGGTCAGCCCGATGTCTCGGGCAATCTTGCGAAGGAGGGTTGGCGAGATGTCCCGGCCAGGATGGAAGGGCACCGTTGTGCTGCGGCCATCGGGATGACGGAACTGCTTGTGCGAGCCACGCTGGCGGACTTCTACGAAACCGAGCTTCTGGAGGTGTGCGACGACTTCGCGTGGCTTCAGAACGGGGACTAACCCCACCTCTAGGCCACCTGGATCCGCTGAACACCGACGAACTCCGACTCCAGCTTCGGCTCGCCGTCCTCGAGAAGCATCTCGACTACTTCTCTCAGGTTCTTCTGGAGCTCCTCGAGATCTGCGCCCTGGGTGTGCGCACCGGGCCACCCCGGGACATGGCCCACCAGAAAGCCCGTCTCAGGGTCTCGCTCCACCACGAAGTCGAAGGTTCGCATAGCTATTTGCCTCCAACTCTGCGCTCGCAACGATGCCGCGAGTCGCGCACTTGGTCCAGTCGGCCCAACGTTAAGCTCAGCCGTCGCGGTTAGCGATCGGCCTGAAGCGCAAAGTTAGGCACGAATCACAACAATACGAAAAACTCACGTTCTTAGTGCTCCTAGACATCAGGACAGAAGCTGCCGGTCATTTTTTCTTTGTCAAGATCAGCTCTATCGCTTCGATCTTTTCCATTTTGGTATAGTTGAGCCGCACAGAATACATCAGGCCGAGGTCCTTCTGTGCTGCAACCTCCATATCTTTTTTCAATTCATCTGTCATTGGTGGTAGGGTACGGATCGGAAAATAATTGCCGACGATAACCAAATGTGGTGGATTATCATCGTTCTGAAAAAAAGGCTGAACAGAAAGACCAAATCCGGTTGATTGATCGAAGCCCATAACGGCGACTCCGGTTTCATGTTTAGTTGATTTTTTAACCCACCCAGGAACGAAAAACTTTTGAGAATCCTTTTCCCACTCCGGCCTAGTTAAACTGAAGACATAATCAGCGTCTTTCTTGCTAATGATGGTCTCTTGGGCCTCTACTCGGCCTTGAAGGCTTGAGAGTCCGATCACCAGCACTACAGTGAAGTAGGTAACAATCGAGTTCATGCAGACACAGCCAGGTACTTCCGAAATCTTTTTCGAGTCTCGGTTATTCCATCCTGTTGGAACCAAAGAAGGAGCTTACTGTGCTCTTCAATCACCCTGGAACGCTCTTCGCCGACTGGCAACCCGGGCTCACCGGAGCTCGGATACATCTTTTCATGCAATGAAGCCAGACTCATTCCCTTCTTGTACAGTTCTTCTATATGCTCCCTGACTTCATCAGCAAATAGGAACTCAGCCTCAGCCGTAGCGGCGTAGAATTTCATTGCCATCCCATATTTCGCCGTTCCAGCATCTCCCATCTCTCCGTAAAATACCTTAACCGCTTTAAACACCGCTAAACGGCGATCATAAAGCTCGTGAGTTAATCGGCCCCTGTTGGTGCGCCACTGCTGATATGCTATGTACGTCATCACAACGGCGATCAGAGGCGTCAGCCCGGCGCTCAACCCCTCGATAATGCTCTTAATGTCCATTGCCTGCCTCGTCGAGCGGTGTACTAAACCATTTTGCCGGGCTTCCTGGAAGACTCAGCCTAACCAATGAGTATACTGGTCAGCATATCCCGGGCCTCAAACATCTAACGAGTGCGGCAATTCTCCTGTGTTTCCAAGAATTGGCAAGATTCTCCGGACTCCGCCGCGCCGACGAATACTGGTCAGCATAATCCGATCATGGCTGCACCGAGCTGAGCGTCAAGGTCTATGCGATAGTGCGGATGGCATAGCCATTTGCTCACCGCCGAAGATTTACTTAGGAAACCTCGGGCCTGGCTCAAACGAGGACACTATTCACTACGCCGGACGCCAACTCAGTCGTTGTCCTCCCAGCAGGTGGAGGTGAAGGTGAAAGACGACCTGCCCGCCTTCGCTGTTGCAGTTCAGCACCAGGCGGAAGCCCCGCTCGGCGATCCCCTTTTGCCTGGCGACGTTGTTCGCCACCAGGAGGAGGTGTCCGAGGAGTCGATCATCACTTTGGCTTGCATCAAGGAGCGTCGCGAGATGCCGGCGGGGAACAATCAAGATGTGGATCGGCGCCTTCGGGTTGATGTCCTCGAAGGCTACGGAGTCATCGTCCTCGTAGACGATCTTGGCAGAAAGCTCCCGCTTAACGATCTTACAGAAGAGACAGGTTTCCACGCCCAGCCCTCACCCCTCATATCAACGCATCAAATACACTGTCATGGTGAAGGAACGAGTTAGTCGAAGCCCTGAGCCCTTCGGCTTCGCTCAGGATAGACTCCGCGAAGGGGACCGATCAATCCCGGAATCGCGAGATTGATTCGCGGAGTTCACGCTGAGCAAAGCGAATGTGCTCACTAAGACAACGTAACAGCATCTAGTGCCCTGAATCAGAAGTTTGCTTCAGAAATCCCCCCTCCCGTGACGGGAGGGGGTGTGGGGGAGGGTGAGTGAGTATCAGGCATCCGCCGTCGTCACCCCCACCCAAGCCCTCCCCCATCTAAGGGGGAGGGGGAACATTATGGTCCGAATTTTTGACTCAGGACGCTAGTGAGTGTGTACTATAGCAAACGACATAAATGTTGTTTCATTGTCATTGCGAGCGACCAACGGGAGCGTGGCAATCTCGCCGCTTTTGGGATTGCTTCAGTCACTTCGTTTCTTCGCAACGACACCCTATTTAAGGCGTTTGCATTAGTCGGCCTTCGATTTCTTCCCGCGTCGCTTCTGTAATTCCCGCGCAGGCTCTTGCGGCGCGATCCCGTGGTACGCCAGCAGGACGAGCGTATGGAACCAGAGATCGGCCAGCTCGTGAACGATCTCCGCAGGCCTTCCGTTCTTGGAGGCGACCACCAGTTCTGCCGCCTCTTCTCCGATCTTTTTGAGGATCTGATCTTGGCCCTTCGCGAACAGGCCCGAGACGTACGAATCGGCCTTCGGATTGACCTTTCGATCCGCGATGACCTCGAAGATCTGCTGGAGGATGGCGAGACTCCCACCGTACACCGCCTCCGGGTCGAACCGCTGCCGCAGCACCTCCTCCGACACCTCAGGGGATGGATGAAGGCGCCGGAAGAAACAGGAGCGTCGCCCCGTGTGGCAAGCCGCCACCACCTGCTCTGCCTTGACCAGCAGGGCGTCCTCGTCGCAATCGAAATAGATCTCCTGCACCCGCTGGACGTTCCCCGACTCCTCCCCTTTTTGCCAGATTCGCCGCCGAGAGCGGCTGTAGAAATGGGTGAGGCCGGTCTGGAGTGTGAGGCGCAACGACTCGTTATTCATGTAGGCAAGGGTCAAGACCTGCCCGTTCGTCGCATCCTGGACGATGGCGGGAATCAGCCCGTGTTCGTTGAATTTGAGTTGACTTGGATCGAATCGCTCCATCGGGCCTCACTCCCTTACCGGCACGCCCTTGCGGCGCAGATAGGCTTTCGCGTCTTGAACCGACCAGTCGCCGAAGTGGAAGATGGAGGCGGCCAGCGCTGCGTCGGCCCCCCCCTCTGTCAACGCGTCGTAGAGGTGATCGAGCGTGCCGGCCCCCCCCGAGGCAATGACCGGGGTTCCCACGACGTCTGTCACCGCCTTCGTGAGGGCGAGATCGTAGCCATCCTTCGTCCCGTCCCTGTCCATGCTGGTCAGCAGGATCTCACCGGCCCCGAGCTTTTCTCCTCGCCTCGCCCACTCGACGGCATCGAGTCCCGTAGCCGTCCGCCCGCCGTGCGTATACACCTCCCACAACAGTGCGGGGTGCGGGGTGCGGGGTGCGGAATTGGCGTCGACTTGGTCCCCCTTCACCTCGGACCTCGCACCTCGGACCTCGCACCTCGCACTGTGGTTGATCTGCTTCGCGTCGATCGCGAGAACGATGCATTGGCTGCCGAACCGCTCGGCGGCTTCGGTGATGAGCTCCGGGCGCTCGACCGCTGCGGTGTTCAGAGAGACCTTGTCGGCCCCTGCCAGAAGGAGGGCTCGGATATCCTCCACCGTCCTCACCCCGCCGCCGACGGTGAGCGGGGTAAAGGCCATTTCGGCTGTCCGCCGGACCACGTCCATTAGGATCTGCCGCCGCTCGTGGGAGGCGGTGATATCGAGGAAGACCAGTTCGTCCGCCCCTTGCTGGTCGTACAGAGCCGCCACCTCTGCCGGATCGCCCGCGTCGCGTAGGTTCACGAACTTGGTCCCCTTCACGACCCGACCGTCCTTGACGTCAAGACAGGGGATCACTCGTTTCGTCAGCATCTTTCTCCAGTGCCCGTCCAACTATCTCGCTATGAGTCGGAAACGACTCTGCCGGGTCAAGAAACGAGCATAGCAAGGCGCGGCTCACGGGGCCGACCGAGGCGTACATCCACAAGTGTACGTCGCAGGGAGTGCCCCTGGAGCCAGCAACGTCGCTAGGCGACGTTAATTGGACCGGCACTAGGTCGCGGCTGCGATCGCCTCCTTCAGCGAGAACGAGCCCTCGTACAGCGCTTTGCCGATCAAGACACCGATGATGCGAGATGGGTCCAGCGCGGCCATCCGTTTCACATCGTCGAGCGTCGCGATCCCGCCCGAGGCGATAAGCGGATGGCGGCTCGCCTGCGCGACCCGCTGCAAGGCCTCCACGTTCGGCCCCGTGAGCATCCCGTCCCGCCGGATGTCCGTATAAATGATCGCTGCCAGTGGAAGATCAGCCGACCTGGCCGCAAGCTCGGTCGCCTGGAGACGGGTGTGCTCGGCCCACCCGCGAATGGCGACCTTGCCATCCCTGGCGTCGATCCCCAACAAAACTTTCCCCGGATAGCGGCGGCACGCCGCGATAAGAAACGTTTCATCCTCGATGGCGGCAGTCCCGAGCACCACCCGCTCGATGCCGGAGGCAAACGCCTGCTCCAAGGCAGCCAGACTCCGCAGCCCGCCGCCGAGCTGGATAGGAACCTTCACCGCCTTGGCCACGTCCGCAGCGACACCGAGCTGCCGCGGGCTTCCGGAGAAGGCACCGTCAAGATCGACCAGGTGCAAGATCGGCGCCCCCTCGTCTTCCCATCTCTTGGCCACAGCAATCGGGTCGCTGGAGTAGGAGGTCTGGTGGAGGGGATCGCCTTGGGCCAACCGAACGACCTCCCCCCCTTTCAGGTCGATCGCCGGGATGACCAGCATCTAAGCTAAAGAGGCGAAGTTCTTCAACAGTTGCAGGCCGAGCGTCTGGCTTTTCTCGGGGTGAAACTGGCAGGCGAAGAGGTTGTCTCGCCAGAGGATCGAAGTGAAGCGCCGGCCATACTCCGTGGTCGCGGCGACAATGCCTTCGTCGTCGGGCACCACATAGTACGAGTGGACGAAGTAGAAGAATCCTCCGTCCGGAATGCCCTTGAAGATCGGGGCCTGCCGTTCGATCCGGATTTGGTTCCACCCCATGTGCGGAACCTTGAGCCGCGCCGTCATCCCACCCCCATTCCTCGATGCCACCGCCTCCGGGAATCGCACCACCCGACCTTTGATGACATCGAGTCCCTTATGGTGACCGAACTCCTCGCTCTCGCTGAACAGGAAGTGAAGTCCGAGGCAGATCCCGAGAACCGGCTTGCCGACCTCGATCGCCCGCAGGAGCGGCTCGACGAATCCACCATCCCGAAGCTTCGTGATCCCGTCGCGAAACGCTCCCACCCCTGGCAGGACAATGCCGGAGGCGTCACGGAGCGCCCGCGGGTCGTCCACGATCTTGGCGTCGGCCCCAACGCGCTCGAACCCCTTCTGGGCGCTTCGGAGGTTCGCGATCCCGGAATCGATGATGGCGATCATCCCCACCCTCTACGCACGCCGCCCTTCGGACGCCGCACCTCGCACCTCGCACCTCTTATTACAGGCTCCCCTTGGTCGAGGGAACTTCCGAAATCCTCGGGTCCAGCGCCGTCGCCTGGTCGAGGCTCTTGGCCAAGCCCTTGAAAATCGCCTCCACACAATGGTGCAGGTTCTCGCCGTGCAGGATCGAGACATGAAGGTTGATTTTCATATTCACAGTAAATGCCCGCATGAACTCCTTCACCAGGCTGACGTCGAAGTTCCCGATCCGTCCCTGGAGCTGAGGCGCCTCGTAGACCAGATAGGGACGGCCGCTGATGTCAATCACGACCCGCGCCAGAGCCTCATCGAGGGGAACAATGCCCCAGGCGAAGCGCCGGATACCGCGCTTGTCACCCATGGCCTGGGCGAACGCTTCGCCGAGCGCTATCCCGACATCTTCCACGGTGTGATGCAGATCGACCTGAAGGTCACCTTTGGCATGAACGCTGAGGTCGAAAAGGCCGTGCTTCGCCAGTTGAGCCAGCATGTGATCGAGGAAGGGGATCTCTGTCTGAACCGTGTGCCGACCCACCCCATCAAGGTCGAGCTCCACCGCCACATCGGTTTCCGACGTCTTCCTGCGGATCGAAGCCGTCCTACCCATTATCTGACCTCCGCCTTCTTCATTCCACCCCGCACCTCGCACCCCTCGTACTGCTGCATCACCTTGGTCAAGGCGGCGAGAAACCGCTCGTTCTCTTCTTCTGTGCCGACCGTCACCCGCAGGCAGTTCAGAAGGTCAGGCACTGATCCCAGATTCCTCACAAGGACGCCCTCCGCAAACAACCCTTCGAACACCTCATTGCCTGGGTGCGGGGTCCTGAACAGGATGAAATTCGCCTGCGACGGGTAGACCTCGACCCCCGGAATCGCGGTCAACCGCTTGGCCATCCGCGCCCGCTCCCGGATGACCTCGGACACATTGGCGTCGATCCACTCTCGATGAAACAACAACACGACGGCCGCCGCCTGAGAGAAGGCGTTCACGTTGAATGGGAGTCGGACCTTCTCCAGCTCGGCCACAAGCGAGGAATGGGTCACGACGTACCCGATCCGGAGGCCGGCCAACCCGATCTTGGAGAGGGTGCGGAGGATAATCAGTCGCTCCTGATCGACCAGGTGCGGCAGCATGGTCCGCCCGGCATACGGCCCATAGGCCTCGTCCACGACCACTAACCCGGGGGCGGCCGCCAGGATCTTGAGGATCTCCGCTTCAGAAAAGACCCCGCCTGTGGGATTGTTGGGGGTGGCGAGAAAGACCACCCTGGGGTGCGTCCGCTCGATCGCCTCGATGATCACGGGTACGTCCGGTTCGAAGCGAGGCCCCAAGCGCACCCCCTCGAAGCGAAGCCCCTGACCCCTCGCAATCAGCGCGTACATCGAGAAGGTCGGGACCGGCGCGAGAACGGTCGCGCCGACCTCTCCCACCGCCAGAAGCAACAGTTGAATCAGCTCGTCCGACCCATTGCCCAGGACAAGTTGCCCCGGTACCACCCCGTGCTCAGCAGCAAGGACTGATCTGAGCCGACCCGCCGTGGGATCCGGGTACCGGTTGACCGATACCTCCTCCATGACGCGGAGGAGTTCGTCGCGGATCCTCTCCGGCAGAGAAAAGGGGCTCTCGTTGGCGTCCAGCTTGACAAGACCGGATCGCGGCTCTTCGGCCCTGTACGCCACAAGCCCCCGAACCTCAGGCTTCACGAGATCGACAACGCGGGGCGGCGTCATGGTACGTGCGGGGTGCGGGGTGCGGGGTGCGGGGTGGGCTCCTTTCGCACCTCGCACTTCGGACCTCGCCCCTCGCACCTTATTATCGCCGCCTTCGCATGGCCCTCAAGCCCCTCCAACCGGGCCAACTCCACCAGCGCCGGCTCCAACGTCTTTAACTTCTCCTGGCTGAAGGCGATCAGGGAGGTGCGGCGTTGAAAGTCATCCACGGAGAGGGGCGACGCGAAGCGTGCTGTCCCGCCGGTTGGCAGGACATGGCTCGGGCCGGCCAGGTAGTCGCCCAACACCTCCGGGCTAGCGCTACCCATGAAGATGGCCCCCGCATGCTTGATTCTCGGCAGGAGCCCCCATGGGTCGTTGATCAACAGCTCCAGGTGTTCGGGTGCCACCTGGTTGGCCACCTCGGCTGCCTCGCCCAGATCCTTGACGACGATGGCTGCCCCGTAGACGTCCAGCGACGCCTCCGCGATGTTCCGCCTGGACAGCAGCGCCACCTGCCGCTTGACCTCATCCAGCACCTCCTCGGCCAGCCTGCGCGAGGGGGTGAGCAGCAGGGCGCTTGACAGTGGATCGTGTTCCGCCTGGGACAGGAGGTCGGCAGCGGTCCAGGCTGCACTGGCCTCCTCGTCGGCAATGATCAGAATCTCCGTAGGGCCGGCGATCATATCGATCCCGACCTGCCCGAACACGAGACGTTTTGCCGCGGCAACATAGACATTTCCCGGGCCGACGATCTTGTCCACCCTGGGAATCGAGGCGGTGCCGTAGGCCATGGCGGCCACCGCCTGCACGCCACCCACCTTATAGATCGCGTGGACGCCGGCCAGATCTGCGGCGACCAGGACAGCCGGAGCAATCCTGCCGTCTCGGCGTGGCGGCGTGCAGATCACGACCTCGGGGACACCGGCGATCGCGGCCGGGATCGCGCTCATCAGCACCGTGGACGGGTAGGCCGCCGTACCTCCGGGGACATAGATCCCCACTCGCTCCAGGGGACGGCAGAGCTGACCAACGATCGCCTCTTCTTCCTCCAGGAACCATGAGGTCCGGAGCTGTCGGAGATGGAACGCCCTGATCCGAGAGGCCGCCGTCTTGAGCGCATCGAGGGAAGCCGGCACAAGAGCCTGATAGGCCTCTCGGACCTCCTCCGGGGCTACCCGCATCGAGTCGGCGTCAAGACGGACGCCATCAAACCGCTCCGTCTGCTCGAACAGGGCCGCATCGCCACGCGTCCGGACGCTGTCCAGAATGGCCCTGGCGGACTGCTCTACGTCCGAAGGTATGGTGCCATGTCGGGCCTTCAGGTGCGCGAGAAAGTCAGCGCACTCCCGAGACCCGGCCGTCAGCAGCTTCACGCGCGCGCACCCTCCAATCGTTCGGCCTGCTTTCGGATCTGTTCGATCAATCCCTGGATCCTCAGGTACTTTGTCTTGAGGCTGGCACGATTGACGATGAGCCTCGCGGTCGCGGTGGCGATCTCCTCGACCTCCACCAGCCCGTTCTTCTTTAGGGTCTCGCCGGTCGCCACCAGGTCAACGATCCGCTCCGCCAGCCCAACCAGTGGAGCCAACTCGATGGAACCGGTCAGCTTGATGATCTCTGCCTGTATTCCCTTCCGGCTGAAGAACCGCTCGGCGAGGTTGGGATACTTGGTGGCGACCCTCAGGTGCGACCAGGAGTGGGGGTCGTCTCGCTCGCGCAGTTCGGCCGGCTCGGCCACCACCAACCGACAGGCGCCAAAACCAAGGTCGAGGGGCTCGTAGACATCGCGCTGTTGCTCGAGCAGTTGGTCCTTTCCCACGATCCCCATGTCGGCCGCCCCATGTTCGACGTAGGTTGGGATGTCCGAGGCCCGGAGCGTCAGAAACCGGAGGCGCCGATCCTGGTCCTCGCAGACGAGACGGCGCGAATCCGAGAACTCTCGTACGCAGACGATCCCCATCCCCTCGAACAACTGAAGGCTGTCGTGGAGCAGTCGCCCCTTCGGGAGCGCGACGGCGACCAGCTCCTTGTCCGTCATTCCGCCACCCGTTCGATGTTGGCGCCCAGACCCAGGAGCTTCTCGTCAAGCGCCTCATATCCTCGATCCAGATGGTAGACCCGAGAGACTGTGGTGACCCCACTGGCGGCCAGCCCGGCCAGAATCAGCGAGGCGCTCGCACGAAGGTCGGTCGCCATCACCGGCGCCCCCAACAGCCGAGGGACCCCCTGCACGAACGCGGCATTGCCGACCACCCTGATATTCGCGCCCATCCTGAGCAGTTCGTTTACGTGCATAAACCGGCTGTCGAATACCGTCTCGGTGATGACGCTGGTGCCTTCCGCAGTGACCATGAGGGCCATCACTTGCGCCTGCATGTCGGTCGCGAAGCCGGGATACGGGTGCGTTCTGACATTGACCCCACGGACCGGCCCGTCCGCCCAGACCCGCAGGCTCCGATCGCCCTCCTCGACGCCAATACCAGCCTCGTGCAGCTTGTTGCTGACCGCTTCAAGGTGCCGAGGAAGGCACCCAGTGATGGTCACGTCACCGCCGGTGATGGCAGCCGCAACCATGAAGGTACCGGTCTCGACCCGGTCAGGGATCACCTCGTGCAGTGCCCCCTGCAGGCTCTCCACACCCTCAACCGTGATCGTCGACGTCCCCGCCCCCTCGATCCTGGCGCCCATCCTGTTCAGGAGGACAGCCAGGTCAGTCACTTCCGGCTCACACGCCGCGTTCTCCAGGACGGTGACACCGTCCGCCAGGCTGGCGGCCATCATCAGATTTTCGGTCCCGGTGACCGTCTGAACATCGAACGCGATCCTGGCGCCCTTCAGTCGTGACGCCTTCGCCTCCACGTACCCGCCATCCAGACTGATCTCCGCGCCCATCTTCTCCAGACCGGCGAGATGGAGATTGATCGGCCGAGGGCCGATGGCGCACCCCCCAGGCAAAGACACCCGGGCCCGTCCGAAGCGGGCCACCAGAGGCCCCAAGACCAACACCGAGGCACGCATCGTCTTGACGAGCCTGTACGGGGCCTCAAACTGACCGACGCCTGCCGCACAAAGGGTCAACGCCTCCTGGGTGACCTCGGCCTTGACGCCCAGATAGCTGAGCAGGGCGACGATCGTCCTGACATCACCCAGACGGGGAACGCGCTGGAGGCTGATCGGGGCATCCGTCAGCAAGCAGGCAGCCATGGCTGGCAGGGCGGCGTTCTTTGCGCCACTGACCTCTACCTCGCCCCTCAGGGAGACCCCGCCCCTGATGATCAGCTTATCCATCAGCCCCGCCCCTCCTCCGCGCGAGGACCACTCGATCGTGACCGGCCAGATCCTTTTTCACCTCGGCCGGTCCGAACCCGTCGCTCTTCCGAAGCAGCTCCCCTGCGGCCCACGACTGACCGTCCCCCACTTCGAGGGCCAGCCACCCGCCGGGCCTGAGATATCCGGGCGCCCCTTCGATGATCCGACGATGAAAGCCCAGTCCGTCTGGGCCTCCATCCAGGGCTTCGAGAGGCTCGTACGCGGCAATCTCCGGAGGAAGCAAGGCAAGCGCGCCCGACGGGATGTATGGCGGATTCGAGACGATCAGATCGAACCCTCCTCCGCTCCGCGTCGTGCGAAGCGGCTCGAACAGGTCGCCTGCCAGGAACTGAACTCGGCCTGCCAATCCCAATGCCGTCGCGTTTCGGCTGGCAATCCGCAACGCGGCTCGAGAGTGATCGAGAGCGTAGACTCGCCCGAGGGGAATCTCCGTGGCCAGCGCGAGGGCGATGGCGCCGCATCCCGTTCCAAGATCTACGATCTTGGGTGCGAAGTGCGAAGTGCGGAGTGCGAGGGGCACCTGCATCGCAGTTCGCACTTCGCACTTCGCCCCTCGCACCTTCTCAAGGACTGCCTCGACCAAGGTTTCGGTCTCCGGCCTTGGAATTAGGACATCCCGGCTGACCGCGAGGGAAAGTGACCAAAACTCTTTCGCCCCGAGGACGTACGCGATCGGCTCCCTCGCCTCGCGACGTGAGAGCATCGAGGCAACCAGGTCAGCTCTACCGTGAGCGATCGGTCGCTGAGGCTCCAAGACGAATCGCCACCGCGGGATCCCCGTGGCGGCCTCCAGGAGGCAGGCAGCGTCGAGCGAAGCGCTCTCCACCCCAGCCCGCTCCAGCCGCTCAACCACCTGGCGATACGTGAACCCGTTCGGGGTGCGCTGCTTTCGCAGATCCTCCTTTGCACCTCGCACGTCGCACGTCGCACTTCGCACGTCTCTCACCGGCCTCACTCTCGTGCTCACACGACAGCCTTCAATTGCTCCGCCTGATCGTGCGCCGACAGCGGCCCGATCAGCTCAGCCAGCTCCCCCTCTAGGATCCGTTGAAGACTGTGGAGCGTGAGACCGATCCGATGGTCAGTGACCCGACCCTGCGGGAAATTATAGGTGCGGATCCGCTCACTCCGGTCCCCCGTGCCGACCTGCAGACGTCGCGCTTCGGAGATCTCCGCCTCCTTCTCGGCCCTGGCCAACTCGAGCAACCTGGCTCGCAAGACCTTCAACGCCTTGGCACGGTTCTTGTGCTGCGACTTCTCATCCTGGCAACTGACCACCATGCCGGTCGGCAGGTGGGTGATCCGCACGGCCGAATCGGTAGTGTTCACAGACTGCCCGCCTGGACCGGTGGAGCGGAAGACATCGATCCTGAGTTCCTTGGGGTCGATTTGAACCTCCACCTCCTCCGCCTCCGGCAAGACCGCCACGGTGACGGTCGACGTATGAATCCGGCCGCTCGATTCCGTGACAGGCACCCGTTGCACCCGATGGACCCCGCTCTCGAACTTGAGACGACTGTAGGCCCCTCGCCCTTCGATACCAAGGATCGCTTCCTTCACCCCACCGGCGCCAGTGAGATGGGAAGAAAGGACCTCCACCTTCCAGCTCTGAGACTCCGCGTAGCGGCTGTACATGCGCACCAACTCCGCGGCGAACAGCGCAGCCTCGTCCCCACCGGTGCCGGCCCTCACCTCAAGGATGATGTCCTTCTCGTCGGCCGGATTGCGCGGAAGCAAGAGAAGCATCAACTCCTCCTCCATCTTCTCCCGCTCAACGGCCAGATCCTGCAGCTCAGCCTCCACCAGCTCGCGGATGTCGGCCTCGGCCCCTCCCTGAAGCATCGCCTTCGCGTCCTCCGCGGCGACAAGGAGCTTACGATACCGCCGATACCCCTCCACAACCGGTTCGAGGTCGGCATGCGACTTGGCCAGACGCTGGAAGCGGGGTTGATCCCCGATCACGGCAGGATCACCCATCTGCTGCACGATCCCTTGAAACCGCTGTTCGACGCCCTTCAGTCGCTCCAACAGGTCCGGCATCGACGCGCCCTCCCGAACGAGTGACCCTGCTGTTTACGAGGTCGGCTCCCCAGGTCCCACTGTCGAAGGCTCCACAGGGGCGGTCTCTTCGACCGGCGCGTCCGCCTTCGGCGTCCGACGATACTTTCTCTTAAACCGGTCAACGCGCCCTTCAGTGTCGATCAGCTTCTGGCGGCCCGTGAAAAGCGGGTGGCACTTGGAACAGATCTCGACCCGAAGTGCGGGCACGGTCGAGCGGGTGTGGATCACCTCTCCGCAGGCACATGTAATCGTGGTCGGTTGATAGTCGGGGTGGATACCGGGCTTCATGATCGTCCCTCCCTATTGCCGGTCCAATTAGCTTCGCCTAGCGGCGTTGCCAGCTCCCGGGGCACTCCCTGCGACGTACCTGACAGTGTACGCCGGGTACCCGCGAAGTGGGTGCGGCCCCGTGAGCCACGCCTTGCCATGCTCGCTTCTTGGCCCGGCATGGTTGTGCGCCAGTTCATAAGGGGAATCGCTAGACGCGCACGAGAAACTCCAATTTTTCAGGGGATTACAGACCCTTTTATTATACGTCTAAACACGTGGACCGCTCAATAAAAAATACAGCCCGTCTCTCGGCGGGCTGTTGGGGTGGCGTCAAGTGGCGTGAGATCGGTCAAGAATTCATTGCCTTCAAGAACTCCTCATTGCTCTTGCTTTCCTTCAACTTTTCCAGAAGGAGTTCCATTGCCTCCACCACCCCCATGGTATGGAGCACCTTGCGGAGGACCCACATCCGGTTCAGCTCCTCCTGAGTCAGCAGGAGTTCCTCCTTGCGGGTGCCCGACCGGAAGATGTCGATGGCTGGGAAGACGCGCTTGTCCACTAACCTCCGGTCCAAGACGAGTTCGCAGTTGCCGGTCCCTTTGAACTCCTCGAAGATCACATCGTCCATCCGGCTGCCGGTGTCGACGAGGGCCGTGGCCACGATCGTAAGGCTGCCGCCCTCTTCGATGTTCCGCGCCGCGCCGAAGAACCGTTTGGGTCGCTGCAGCGCGTTGCTGTCAACGCCCCCCGAGAGGATCTTGCCGCTCGGCGGGACAATCGTGTTGTAGGCACGGCCCAACCGAGTGATGGAGTCAAGCAGGATCACGACATCCCGCTTGTGTTCCACCAACCGCTTGGCCTTCTCGATCACCATCTCGGCCACCTGGACGTGCCGTGTGGCCGGTTCGTCGAAGGTCGAGCTGACCACCTCCGCCTTGACGGAACGCTGGAAGTCCGTCACCTCCTCGGGCCGCTCGTCGATCAGGAGGACGATCAGGATTACCTCGGGGTGATTCTTGGTGATACTGTTGGCGATCTTCTGGAGGAGGATGGTCTTCCCGGTCCGCGGCGGGGCAACGATCAGGCCGCGCTGACCCTTCCCGATCGGTGTCAGCAGATCCATCACCCGCATGTTCAGCTCGTCGGCGGCGGTTTCCAGTCGGATCCGCTGGTTTGGGAAAAGCGGGGTCAGGTTATCGAAGAGAACCTTCTCTTTGATGAGCTCGGGGTTTTCAAAGTTGACCGCCTCCACCTTAAGCAAGGCGAAGTAGCGCTCCCCCTCCTTGGGGGGCCTGACCTGTCCCGACACCGTATCCCCGGTCCTGAGATCGAAACGCCTGATCTGTGAGGGAGAGACGTAGATGTCGTCCGGCCCAGGCAGATAGTTGTAGTCCGGCGCCCGCAAGAATCCGAATCCGTCCGGAAGGACCTCCAGGACTCCTTCTGCGAAGATCAGTCCGCTCTTTTCCGTTTGTGCCTCAAGAATCTTGAAGATCAGCTCCTGCTTCCGGAGGCCACTCGCGCCCACCACGTTCAGGTCCCTGGCAATGGACGTCAGCTCGGAGTTGGTCTTCTCCTTCAACTCCACAATATTCATCGACCCGCCTCGGGGGAGAGCCGCCGTCATCTCTTTTGCCTCTGCCGTAGTGGTTCGTCTGGTCGATTCGGACGTTGATGAAGCCATTTCTGCGCGCTCCTAATCCTTGATACTGTTGACGGTGATCCAGACTTGCAACCCTACTGTGGTGCGCCATTCCGGGTGAGCCACATGGAGCGTCACGCACACGAGCGGAACGGCCCAGTCACCCGCAGAAGGCGCCCTACCGGAAGCATGGGAAACAACGGTCTGAATCGGACAGCAAGATGGGTTAGATCTCGGGCAGCGCCACCCTCGATCAGCTCGCCCTCTCTACCTCGGGCTAGAACCAACCGGGAATGAACGCTCTACAGAAGTCAGGTCTTCAGCGACATGTCCGAAGCGAGTGTAGAGAGGGCCAGGCGCTTTGTCAAGCCTTTTTTGACCCCTCGGAGTTCATGGTTCGCAGTTGCCCCCACACCCTCTTCACCAGATGCTCCGTCTCTTCCAGGGGCCCGCCATTCTCGATCACGAAGTGCGCGTGGCGGCGCTTCTCCTCGCGCGGCATCTGCGAACGAATCCGTCGCATCGCCTCATCCCGGCTCAGGTGCCGCTGGGCCATCAGCCGATCGAGCCGAATCGCCTCGCTCGCTTCCACGAGGATGATCGCGTCAAAGCGGCCGTGCCTTCCGCTTTCGATCAACAGGGCCGCATCCAGGAGACACACCGCCGCCCCATGAGCAGCCGATTGCTGAATCCGGCGCTCGCACTCTGCGACAATGGCCGGATGCATGATCTCCTCCAGTCGGGCTCGAGCCTGAGGGTCGGCGAACACGATGGCGCCCAGCCTCTTGCGGTCGATTCGCCCGTCTTCGCCCACAACCTCACGCCCGAACGCTTGGACAATGGTCTCGAAGAGCGGCTGCCCCGGCGCCTGCAGCTCGTGAGCGATCTGATCGGCGTCGAGGACCACAGCGCCCAGCTTCTCGAACATGCCGGCGACCGTGCTCTTCCCGGAGCAAATGCCGCCCGTAAGGCCAACAACCAGCATGCCCTCGGCCCCCCGCTCAGTATGCGTGAGCCTCGGCCCAGTTGGTACCGACGCCGAGGTCAACCTTCAATGGAACGCGCAGTGATGTCGCCCGCTCCATCTCCTCGGTGGCCACGCGCTTCGCCTCTTCCAACTCGGCCTCGGGCACCTCGAAGAGGAGCTCATCATGAATCTGGAGAATCATCTTGGTGTTCAGTCCCTCCACCCTCAGGCGACGGAAAATGGCGATCATCGCCACCTTAATGAGGTCGGCCGCCGACCCTTGAATCGGGCTGTTCACCGCCAGCCGCTCCCCGAGCTGTCGAACAGCCTGGTTCGGGCTCTGCAACTCCGGGATCGCGCGTCGGCGCCCCCAGAGCGTCGTGATGAAGCCGCGCTCCCTGGCCTCCTGCACCGCGCGGTCGATGAACGCCTTGACCCCTTGATGCATCTCGAAGTAGCGGTCGATATAGAGCGCGGCCTCTTCCTGCGAAATGTGCAGGTCCGATGCCAGGCCGAAGGGACTCATCCCATAGATGATGCCGAAGTTGATCGCCTTCGCCCGCCGCCGCATATCGGGTGTCACGGCATCCGGCGCCACACCGAAGATTGCAGCCGCTGTGGCGCGGTGGACATCGGCCCCAGCCGCAAAGGCGATGATCAGGGCCTGATCCTCCGAAAGGTGAGCCAGCACCCGCAGCTCGATCTGAGAATAGTCAGCCGATACGAGCCAGTGCCCATTTTTCGCGATGAATGCTCGACGGATCCGTTGCCCCATCTCGGTCCGCACCGGAATATTCTGGAGGTTCGGCTCGCTTGAGCTCAGGCGACCGGTGGCAGCGACCGTCTGATTGAACGAGGTGTGGACTCGGCCGGTTTGAGGTTCGACGAGCTGTGGGAGGACGTCGACGTAGGTCGATTTCAGCTTTGCAAGGCTCCGATAACTCATGACCTCTGCAGGCAGCTCGTGGGTCCTGGCCAACTGTTGAAGTACCTCCATGTCGGTGGAATAGCCGGTTTTGGTCCGCTTCAGCGGCCTGAGCTGAAGTCGCTGGAACAGCACATCTGCCAGTTGCTTGGGCGAATTGATCTTGAACGGCCCCCCGGCCAGTGCGAAGATCCGGGATTCAAGTTGGCCAAGCTGTATCTCGAGCTCCTTGCCCAATTCGCGAAGTTGATCGCCATCCACCTGAAATCCGGCCATCTCCATCGAGGCCAGGACGTCGATCAACGGCATCTCGATCGCCTCAAACAGGGAGAGAAGTCCTGCCTCTTGGAGCTTCGGAAACAGCGCGTCTTTCAAGTCCTTCACCAGCGTGGCCTCCCCTGCCACGCGCCTCATGACCGCCTCAGGGGGTTCGACCATCCCCTCAGCCACGGATCCCAACTCGGGCCTCACACCCAACTGCTCAAGCGCCACCGCCTCGAGCGAATGATCCGGGCGATTAGGATTGAGAAGATAGGAGGCCACCATCGTATCGAAGGCGAGCCCGCCAAGATGGATGTCCTCCGTGCGCAACGCGGCCATGGCCTGCTTGAGGTCGTGCCCGATCTTCCCCGGCCTGACGCCAGAGAAGGCGGGGCGCAGCCGCTCGAATCCCGCCGCCGAAGCCGGCCCCCGGAAAAGGCAGACCGCGAGGCCCGGCTCTAGACAGACGGCGACGCCACGCAATCGCAAACCGGCCTGCTCGCCGTCGTTGCGCACGACAGCGATGGCCACTTCATCCGAGGCCAGAACATCCCTGGCCACCCGTTCCAGTTCCTCTTCGCGATCGAGAGGAATGACGCGCATCGATCCGGACGAGGCTGTGGCAGCGAACGTCCGCTGAAGCCCGGTGAACTCCAGATCCCGAAAGAGGGTTTGCAGGGCGGCCTCATCCGGCTGCCGTAGCGCGATCTGTTTGAGATCAAGGCCAACCGGAAGATCGGTCCTGATCAGGGCGAGACGGCGACTGAGGCGGGCCTGCTCGGCCTGGCTTCTCAAGATCTCTCGCACCTTATTTGATTTCACCTCGGAGAGGCGAGCGAGCAGCTCTTCGATGGTTCCGAACTGTTGGATGAGGTTCTTGGCGCTCTTCTCGCCGATCCCGCGGACCCCTGGGATATTGTCGATTGCATCACCCATCAGGCCCATCACCTCAACGACCTGACCGGGCGAGACA
Organism: Candidatus Methylomirabilota bacterium; assembly: GCA_016207095.1. GTDB lineage: Bacteria > Methylomirabilota > Methylomirabilia > Methylomirabilales > Methylomirabilaceae > Methylomirabilis. Next base: position 38,143 of record JACQQF010000020.1, read on the forward strand.
CCGAAACGCTCCACGACCTCGGGCTCCCCATACACCTTCTCTTTCATTGGATCGTACACCTGCACCCGTGGCTCAACTAGCTGGAGCATGTCCTTGTCGCCCGTGAGGATGGTCACGCGGCGACCCTCCGCCGCTGCCTGCCTGGCCACAGAACCGATCAGATCGTCCGCCTCCTGGCCGGGTTGGATCAGAAGGGGGATCCGCATCGCCTCCACCACACGATGGATGTAGGGGACCTGCAGGCTTAGCTCATGGGGCATCTCCGCGCGATTCGCTTTGTAGTCGGCGAACCGCTCATGCCGTTCGGTCGGCCCCGGTGGATCGAAGATCACGACCACGGCGTCGGGTCGCTTGTCCCGGATGATCTTCAGAAGCATGTTGGTGAATCCATAGACGGCTCCCGTCGGCACCCCTTTGCTGTTGCTGAGGAGCGGGAGCGCATGGTAGGCCCGAAACAGGTAGGAGCTTCCGTCGATGAGGTATAGCGATTCACCTGCCATAAAATTAGCCCGATTGGGGCATTCCGAGATCCCCCAACTCGTACTGGACAATGCCAACCGCCGCGACGGCGGCGGTCTCGGTCCGCAAGGTCCGTCGGCCACACGAGGCAGCCAGACACCCCACCTGCCGGACGAGCCTCACCTCATCCGGCGCCACGTAGAAATGGTGGGTTGACTTTGGTCGCATCACCCCGCGCCGCGAGCAGACACGACGGGCCCCCTGCACATCAGAGCGACCCACCCACGGCCTTTTCGCCTGCGCTCCGGAACCATGCTGCAGCGGCGGAATTTCGCCGCGACCCGCTCCTCTTCACTCGCCAGGATCCCAGACGTGATCAAGCAACCCCTTCCCCTCAATGACCTTGCGAGACGGGGGGCGAGGCTGATGAGCGGTTCAGCCGTGAGATTGGCAAGGATCAGGTCGAAGGTCCGGCTGCCGGCCGCGTCAAGGGAACCCTGCTTCACCACGATCCGGCCATCTCCCCCGTTCTGTCTAATGTTCTCAGAAGCGATCCGACAGGCCACCCTGTCGGTATCCAGGGCGAGGACTGTCGCCGCACCGAGCCGGAGCGCGGCAATCGCCAGGAGGCCGGATCCTGTCCCCAGATCGAGCACGGCTGGTTCACGGTTGACGGTTGACGGTTCACGGACATTGCTTTCTGTCAGCCGTGAACCGTTGACACTGAACTCTTGCATGGCGGCTTCGAGCAGCTCGAGGCACATCTTCGTGGTGGGATGCTGCCCGGTCCCGAAGGCCATCCCGGGGTCGAGCGTCACGACGATGTCCCCCTCCCTCCCTGCAAACGCGTCCCAGGATGGTGTGATCACCAGGCGCCTCCCGATCCGCACGGGTCGAAAGAACTCCTTCCAGCGCATCGCCCACCCGCGATCGTGAAAGGGTCGGGTCACAACCTTTGAGGGACCGGGATCCAAACCCATGGATCGGAGAGCAACCAGATACGTTCTGACGCGCATCAGCTTTGCCTCGAGGGTGGCGTCGTCAGGAAGGTATGTGCGAAGCTTCAGGCGTGGCAACTCGGACACGACGACCGCTGTCGCCCCCGATTCAAAGAGCAGGGCAGAGACAAGGTCGGCCACGGTCGGTGAGATGGTGATCGTGACCTCGATGTAACCTGATGAAGGGGGCTCGGCCGCGAGAGAGCGGGGACGCCTGGTCAAATCTTGCCGAACCTCTGCAGCCAGGCTAGCCGAAGAAGCTCTTGACCTTCTCAAAGAAGCTCTTGGCTAGAGGGCTGCCATCCCCGTTTTCAAGCTCAGCGTAGGCTTCCAGTAATTCGCGCTGCTTTGCGGTGAGCCGGGTTGGCACTTCGACCACGACCCTGACGACAAGATCGCCGCGGCCACGGCCGCGCAGGCTGGGCACCCCCTTCCCGCGCAGGCCGAATTCGGAGCCCGATTGCGTTCCAGGCGGGATCTTGAGCTTCACCATCCCGGAGAAGCTCGGGATCTCGAACTCCGCCCCCAGAGTGGCCTGCGCGAAGCTCACGGGGACCTCACAGTACAGGTCGTCGCCATTTCGCGAGAACAGCGGGTGTTCCCGAACACCAATGACAACATAGAGATCCCCGCGATCTCCCGAACGGAGACCGGCCTCTCCCTCGCCGGTCAGCTTCAAGCGGGTTCCGGTCTCCACACCTGCCGGAATCTTCACGGTAAGCGATCGATCGAGCCTCGATCGCCCCGTCCCGCGGCAATCTCGGCACAGGTGCTCGATGACCCGCCCCTCGCCCCGACAGGCCGAGCAGGTCTGGCTGATGGTGAGGAAGCCTTGGGAGTACCGGACCTGACCGCTTCCCCGGCAGGAGCGACAGGTGGCGGCAGAGGTCCCCGGCTTGGCGCCGCTGCCTTTACAGGAGCCGCATGCCTCGAGCCGAGGGATGACGATCTCCTTCTCCGCCCCAAGCACCGCTTCCTCCAGGGTGATCTCAAGATCATAGCGGAGGTCGGAACCACGGGACGTGCGGCGACGCGAAGAGTCCCCGAAAAATCCCTCGAAGAGATCCTCGAAGACCGAGCCGAATCCTGCATCTCCGAATCCCTCGGTACCCGCTCCGACGCCGGCCATGCCGAACCGGTCGTAGGCCGCTCGCTTCTCGGGGTTGCTGAGGATCTCATACGCCTCCGTGACCTCTTTGAACCGCTCTTCCGATCCCTTGTCGCCCGGGTTCTTATCCGGATGATGTTGGTGGGCCAGCCGCCGATAGGCCCGCTTGATCTCTTCTGCAGGGGCCTCCCGCTCAATCCCTAGAACCTCGTAGTAGTCGCGCTTGCTCATTGTCCAAAGGTTCCCGGTTCCGGGTTCCGGGTTCCGGGTTCCTCCCCATCAGAACTTAGAACCTGGAACTTGGAACTTGGAACTGTGGTTTTCGACACCTTGACCATCGATGGTCGCAGAAGACGCCCCTCCAGCAGGTACCCCTTTCGAACCTCCTCCATGACGACATTGTCCCGACCGTCAGGTGACTCCACCTGAGCCACGGCCTGATGGAGGTTTGGATCGAACTCGCGGTCCAGGGCCTCAATGACCTTGACCCCTACTTTCTCCAAGGTCGTCTGAAAGAGCCGAAGGATGATCTCGAGCCCCTCGGCGACAGCCCGTGCCTCCGCTGCGGACCTGGCGGTGGCGAGGGCCCGCTCCAGGCTGTCCAGGACTGGCAGGAATTCCAGGATCAGTGCCTCGTTCGAGAACTTCACGAACTCGCTTCGCTCGCGCACCATCCGCTTCTTGTAGTTCTCGAACTCCGCATGGAGGCGGAGGAGCCGGTCGTTGAGCGCCTCCACCTCTGCGACCCTCTCCTTTAGTTCGGCCTCGAGTCGACCGATCCTTGTCTCCAGCTCGCTGGAGGCGGCAACTGCGGTCATGTCGGCCTCGCCCCTTGTCGTTTTGTCCTCTTCGCTTTCCTGTCCCATCATTCGATCGCTTCGACTCAACCCGCAGTCGGATTCCAGATTAGAGGTGGCTCCGTGATCATGAAGGGGGCCGTTCTGGTGTGACGCTACGAGGCTGCCTCGGTAAGGATCTTGCTCATGAGCCTGGCGGTGAAGTCCACCAGCGCCACCATGCGCTCGTATGCCATCCGTTTCGGGCCCACGATCCCCAACACGCCAAGAACATGATCGCCGCTCTTATACGGCGAGGCGATCAGACTGAGTTCACGCAACTCTCTGATCTCGCTTTCGCCGCCGATGAGAACCCTGACCCCTCCCGGGGCCAGGAACTGATCGAGAATCTTGACCAACCTTGATTTCTCCTCGAACGCCTGGAACATCTCCTTCATTTTCTTCACATCGGCGAACTCCGGCTGGTGGGCGATGTTGGCCGCGCCCCCGATATACACCTCCGCGCCCTCTCCCTCCATCGTCTTGTTGCTGAGTTCCAGCGCTCGGCGCATCAACTGGTTGAATTCGTCACGCTCCTCGGCCATCCTGGCGACAATGCGATTCCTCACCTGGTGGAGGGTGACTCCCCCCAGTAAGGTGCTGAGGTAGCGGGAGATCCGATCCAGTTCAGTCTGCTCAATCACCTCGTCAATCACAATGACCTTCTGTTGAACAAGGCCGGAATCAGCAACCAGGACCACCAAAATCCGTTCCCGATTGAGATGGACGAAGTCGATCCGCCGCCAGGTGTTCTGAGTGAGCTTTGGCGCCAGGACGACGGCGGCGAAATGGGAGAGATCCGAGAGGATGCGGCTGGTCCCCTGCATCAGCTCCTCGGCCTGCCCCCAGCTTGGCCGAATCCCTTTCTCGATCCGGCTTTCGTCCACCTTTGATAGCTTCGGGCGTCGCATCAGGCTATCGACATAGAAGCGGTATCCCAGGTCGGTTGGAACCCTGCCGGCCGAGGTGTGTGGCTGAGAGAGGTAGCCGACCTCCTCCAGGTCGGCCATCACGTTGCGAATAGTGGCGGCGCTCAGATCGCTCAGATACCGCCTGGCGATACTCCGGGACCCCACGGGCTCCCCGGAGGTAATATAATCATGGATGACCGCTTTCAGTATCTGACGCTGTCTCGGGGTAATGTCATGCGCGTGCATCGGATCCCCTCATGCCTCTTTGTTGTTTAGCACTCTCACGGAGAGAGTGCTAAACCCTCAAAAATCATTATTAGGAAATATCATCCCTGTTGTCAAGGGGATTTGCCACGCCTTGCGGGCCTCTGAGTCAGAGAAGTTGGACGATCAACTCATTCGCCACCAGGAGCCCTCGCGCTGTGATCTGCACCCGCCCCTCTTTCAGGCCGAGGAATCCGTCATCCAACAAGCGCACCACCCGATCAGAGGCGCTGAGGTCATCAATACCCAGCATCTCTTTGAACGTCTGCAGGTCTAATCCGGCCCGCAACCGAAGCCCTAGCATCAGGCGCTCGGACCGCAACGTTTCGTGAGAGACCGGCTCGCTGCCCGCAACGGCGGTCCCCCGTTCCCGGATGGCGCGCAGATAGTTGGCTGGAAGTAGCTCATTGTAAAATCGCCGCCCACCGAGAAATGAATAGGCCCCGGCCCCCAGGCCAAGATACTCCTGGTGCTGCCAATAGACCAGGTTGTGCCGACAATGGAATCCGGGTTGCGAGAAGTTGGAGATTTCGTACTGTTCGAAACCGGCGCCCTGAAGTAATTCTATCGTCATCTGGTACATCGCCGCCTCAGTCTCTTCATCGGGCAGCTCAAGGGAGCCTGCGCGATGCTCGTGGTGAAGCCGCGTCCCCTCCTCGAGGATCAGTCCGTAAGCGGAGAGGTGTTCGGGATTCAAGCGGATGGCCCAGCGCAGCGACTTTACCCAGTCGTCGAGGTTTTGACCGGGGAGCCCGAACATCAGGTCCAGGTTGATATTGAGGAAGCCGGCGGTGCGAGCCAGCCAGAAGGTCTGTTCGGCCTCATGCGCGCCATGCGACCGACCGATCCGCTGCAGGAGTCCGTCCTGCACGGCCTGAACGCCGAAACTGAGACGGTTGACCCCACCCTCCCTCATTGCCCGCAGCTTCGGGAGATCCACCGTTCCTGGGTTTGCCTCAAGACTGATCTCCGCCCCGTCCTCGAGCATGAAGGCCGCTCGACAGTGATCGAGAACATCATGGATCTGTGAGGCTTCAAGGATCGACGGGGTTCCGCCGCCGAAGAAAACGGAACAGATCTGCCGGTTGCGGACCGATTCCGTTGCGGCCCACACATCGATCTCCTGCGAAAGCCCTGTGAGGTACTGCTCGGCCTGGACCGCATCGAACCGGTAGGTGTTGAAATCGCAGTAGTAACAGCGCGAGGCGCAGTAGGGGATGTGGATGTACAACCCCAATGGTGCGGGGTGCGGGGTGCGGGGTGCGGGGTGATTCTCCTGCATCGCACTTCGCACTTCGCACTTCGGACTTCGGACTGTTTTCAACGGATCACCATCCCGATCCGCTCCCAGCGCGGTCGGAATCGCTCCCGATCCCAGGACCAGTAGATGATGAAGGCCTTCCCTTTGATCTTCTTGATCTCAAGAAAACCCCAGAACCGGCTGTCCATGCTGTAGTCTCGGTTATCGCCCATCATGAAGAGCTGTCCTGCCGGGACCGTGACGGGGCTGAAGTTATCCCGTGGAGAGTGTGGGTTCTCCTGCATCGACGGATCCAGGTGGACCGCGTACGACTCCTGGACCCGCTTGTCATTGACATACACCTGTTTTCCCCGAACCTCCACCTTGTCACCCGGCAAAGCGATGACCCGTTTGATGAAATCCCTTCCCTCATCCTGGGGAAACTTGAAGACGATGACATCTCCTCGCTGCGTATCGGCGAACCAGTAGAGGAACTTATTGACCAGGAGGTGATCCCCGATCTGGAGGGTCGGCAGCATCGATCCCGAAGGGATTTTGAACGCCTGAACTACAAAGGTCCTGATCACCAGCGCCAGGAGAATGGCGATGAGGAAGGCCTCTGTGTACTGGCGGATGACCGACTTCTCCCGTACCTTCCTTTCCGGGATGGGAGGCTCCTGACGCTCTTGCACCGGTGGTCCCGTCCCCTGTCCCGTCATGGAGCGTGAACCTTCAGGACCGCCATAAAGGCCTCCTGTGGAATCTCGACACGGCCCACCTGCTTCATCCGTCGCTTTCCCTCTTTCTGCCGCTCCAGAAGCTTCCGCTTCCTGGTAATGTCGCCGCCGTAACACTTCGCCGTGACGTTCTTGCGCAACGGCCGCACGCTCTCCCTGGCGATGACTTTGCCGCCGATGGCCGCCTGGATCACCACCTCGAAGAGCTGCCGAGGGATCAACTCCCGCAGCCGCTCCACCAGAACCCGGCCCCTCAGATGGGACTGTTCCTTGGGGACGATGGAGGAGAGTGCGTCAACCGGCTCACTGTTCACCAGGATATCCAGCTTCGCCAGGCGCCCCTCCCGATACTCCAGGAATTCGTAGTCCAGGGAGGCGTAGCCGCGAGTCGCCGACTTGAGCCGGTCATAGAAGTCCATGACGATCTCGTTCAGAGGCAGATCGTACGTGATGAGGACTCGACCGCCCTCCAGATACTCCACCCCGCGCTGGATCCCCCGCTTCTCCTGGCAGAGTCCGAAAATCTGGCCCACATACTCACCCGGTGCCATGATGGAGGCCTTGATGTATGGTTCCTCGATCCGGACGAGCTGCTGGGGGGAGGGAAGGTGGCTGGGGTTTTGCACGTCAACCACCGACCCGTCGCTCTTGGTTACTCGGTAGACCACGGTCGGGGCGGTGGTGATCAGGGTGAGGCCGAACTCCCGCTCCAGCCGCTCCTGGATGATCTCCATGTGCAGTAACCCAAGGAATCCGCACCGGAACCCGAAGCCGAGCGCCAGCGACGTCTCCGGCTCAAACGTAAACGAGGAATCGTTGAGTCGGAGTTTCTCGAGCGCCTCCTTCAGCTCCAAGTACTGCTCGCTCTCGGTCGGGTACAGGCCGGCGAAGACCATGGGCCGGACCTCTTTGAAACCGGGAAAGGGCCTGCCGGTGGGCCGCTCTTCGGCGGTAATGGTGTCGCCCACCCTGGTCTGACGCACATCCTTGATCCCGGCGATGATGTACCCGACCTCTCCAGCCGACAGGAGCTCCGCTGGCCGCATCTGGGGGGCGAAGACCCCTACCTGCGCAACCTCGAAGGCGGCCCCGGTGGACATCAGGAGGATCCGCATCCCTGGGAACACCTGTCCTTCGTACAGGCGGACATTGACGATCACCCCTTGATACGGATCGAACGAGGAGTCGAAGATGAGAGCCTTCAAGGGAGCGTGGGGAGACCCCTGGGGTGGCGGAATCCGTTTGATCACGGCCTCGAGCACTTCCTGGGTCCCGATCCCCTGTTTGGCGCTGCAGAGAATCGCTTCGGATGCATCGATGGCCAGGACCTCCTCTATCTGTCGCTTGACTAGGCCGATGTCCGAATTGGTCAGGTCGATCTTGTTGATGACCGGCACAATGGACAGCTCGTGTTGCATGGCGAGGTGAGCGTTGGCGAGCGTCTGGGCCTCCACCCCCTGAACGGCGTCGATCACGAGGAGCGCGCCCTCACAGGCGGAAAGGCTCCTGGAGACCTCATAGCTGAAGTCCACATGGCCGGGCGTGTCGATCAGGTTCAGGATATATTCCTGCCCGCCCTGTGGCCTGTAGCGCAAGCGAACGGACTTCGCCTTGATGGTGATCCCGCGTTCTCGCTCCAAGTCCATCTGGTCTAAGACCTGGGCTTCCATCTGGCGGGGCGGTAGGGCGCCGGTCTCCTCCAGGAGTCGATCGGCCAGCGTGGATTTGCCATGGTCGATATGGGCGATGATGGAGAAGTTACGGATGTGATTCAGGTCGGTCGCCATGATATAAGCCTTCAGCTCTCAGCCATCAGCGTCCAGCAAAAACACTGACTGCTGAATGCTGATTGCTGAGGGGCTCGGAGGGAAGCGGGCAGGCCGGAGATCACCAGTCTCGATCCCGGACGAAATCGACCATCGACACCAGGGAACGCTTGGCAGCAGAATCTGGAAAGATGGCGAGGGGCGCCTTGGCTTGCTCCAGGTAGGTGCGGACCTGTTCCATGGTGGCCGCGACGGCGCGGTGCCGCTCCACCATCTCCTTCACCTCTGTGAGGTCGGCCTCTACGATCGACTCCTTCGCGACCAGCTCCCTGAGCCTCTTCCGATCGGCCTCCGAGCCTGCCCGCAGGACGTGGAGCACCGGAAAGGTCACCTTGCCCTCCTTGAAATCGTTCCCCACCGGCTTGCCCAACCGGTCCTCCTTGGCCACGAAGTCCAGGGCATCGTCGACCAGCTGGAACCCGACCCCCAGATTCAACCCGAACTCCGTCAACGCAGCCACCGCCTCCGCCGAGGCTGCGGCGATCAGGGCGCCGGCCCTGCAGGCGGCAGACATCAGAGCAGCCGTCTTCGAAATGATAATCTCCAGGTACTCGTCGTAGGTCAGATCAAGGTCACCGGCCCTCTGCACCTCTCGGACCTCTCCTTCGGTCATCTGGACTGTGGCGTCGGCGAAGGCCTGCATGACGTTGAGGTCACCGTCCGCCACCAGAATCTGGAGTGACCTGGCGTACAAAAAATCACCCGCCAGGACCGAGACCTGGGGGCCCCAGGTGCGATTCGCCGATGGCAACCCTCGGCGTTTGTCGGCGTTGTCAATGATATCGTCGTGGATCAGCGTGGCGGCGTGCATATACTCAGCCACCACGGCGAGCGCGATGTTCCGCGAACCGCCGCGATAGCCGCAGAGCTTCGCCGACAGGAGCAGGAGCGCGGGTCGGACCCTCTTCCCGCCGCTCTTCAGCACGTACCGTGTGATCTCGGCGATCAGCTCGACCCTACCGCCGATCTCTTGGAAGAGCCGCTCTTCCACCTGAGCGAGTTCATGGACTACAGGGGCGAGAATCCTCTCGACGATCACATCCGGTCCTCTACGTCAACCGGTCTGGGCAAGGGGTACCTTGCCCACCGCGGGCACAGCAAGCGGCGCCCCTACGTGTTGCTGAACGCTTCCGTCAACTGAATCGATGTCATTCACTCGGACGACTAGAGTATAGGACATATCCTCCCCGCCTGTCCAAGGGGAAAATATCCGGCACCTCCCGCAATCGGGTCTCCACGGCCGCCTTGGTGATGACAAAAAGGCGCCGGGCAGAGGCGCCAAGCTCTTGAAATTTGACCTCCTGACCCCCCCTGACGGTCACGACCTGGCGGCGCGCATAGAAGACCAAGCTTGGCGCGTTCAGATCGTAGGCTACCAACAGGTCAGCGGGGCCGAGTTCCCGCCGGGCCAAGTCGGCGAACTCGCGGAGGGGGCTCTGGAGACCCTCCTGGATGACCGTGGCGACGCGGTGGACGGCCACCAAGAGGCACAGGACCATCGTTGTCGCCAGCGCTGCCAGCGCCATGTTCCCCCGGCCTCTCCGCCTGGCCCACACCGCGATGACAGGGCCGAGAACGAAGAGGATGGCCAGGAGATACGGCGTGAGTCCCAGGTTGAAGGGGGGAACGTCCGGCGCCTTGCGGAGGCGGATGCTCCCGACAATGATGGGGAGGAGGACGAGCGCACCCGCAAGCGAACCGCCGATTCCCCCCACCAGCCAGTCAAACGATGTTCCCCCTTTCCCGGCGCGAGCCTCACCGTCGAGGAGCGTCTCCCCTGCGGCTCCTGCAAGCAAAGCAAGCGCGGGAAAGGCGGGGAAGATATAGGAGGGAAGTTTGGTGCCGGACAGCGAAAAAAAGACGAAGACAACGCCGAACCAGAGCCATGCAAAGAGCAGCAGTTCCTCCCGAGGCGTCAGGTCACGCCGGAGTCTCGCCCTGGCGCGCCAAAGCTCACCGAAGGCCTTGGGTAACATGCCGCTCCACGGGAAGAAGCCAAGGAGCACCACCGGTAGAAAGTAGTAGATGGGACCACGGTGCCCGGAGATGACCCCGGTATACCGGACCAGGTGGTGTTTCACGAAGAATCCCTGAACGAACGCCCACCCGTTCTCTCGCAACGCGAGGAGGTACCACGGAAGCGCGATGACGGCGAAGAGCGCGAGACCGGCGAACGGCCGCAACCTGAGAAGTGCCGCCCTGCTCGTCCTGCGGACCCCCAAGAAGAGGCCGATGACGAGGAGGGGAAGGAGAAGGCCGATCGGACCCTTCGTGAGGACGGAAAGCGCCATGGTTAGATACGCCACGAAAAGGTATCCAAGGGGAGTCGGGCCCGTGGCGCGATAGGCCGCGAAGAATGAGAAGAGCGTCCAGGTCATGAAAAAGACAAGGGTCATGTCCGTGACCGCCGCCCGCGCCAGGATGGCGGTCCCGATGTTTGTCGTGAATGCCAATGCGGCGATCAAGGCGCCTCGCTGCCCAAGCACTTGTCGCCCGAACAGGTAGATTGACAGCACGAGTCCGGTTGCGAACGCGGCCGACCAGAAGCGGGCAGCAAACTCCCCGATTCCGAAGCTCTTATAGGCCAGAGCCATCAGCCAGTAGAACAGGATCGGCTTGTCGAAACGCGGCTCGAAATTGAAATGGGGCGTGATCCAGTCGCCCGAGAGGAGCATTTCCCTCGTGGCTTCGGCGAAGGCGGGTTCATCGGCGTCAAAAAGGGAAAGGGAACCCAGGCGATGAAAGAATAGGAGCAGGCTGAGAAGGATAAGAAAGACGATGACACTTCGCTGCCGTCTGTTCGAGCGGCCGACGGGAGCTGTGGCCACCTTAACTTCGCGCATCCTCGAGCGGAAAAGCAGCAAGCCGACAGACGATCCACCCGGCGAAAAGCCCGAAGGCTGCCCCGGCCACGATGTCCGAGAGGAAATGGCTGGCGAGATACACCCTGGAGAAGGCCACCATGGTGGCCAACGCATAGAAGGCCCACGAACCCTTGGGATACGTCCGGGAGAGGACATACGCCAGGGCAAAGGCGGTCACAGAATGGCCGGAGGGAAATGACCTCAGCCAAGAGCCCTTGCCCACACAGGGAAAGGCAGTGAAGAACCGTCCCGCCCCTTCCGCCAGAGGGCGGGACCGGCAAAACAGGTGCTTCAATATCTGTACCGAGAGGCCGCCACCGATCACGGCGTAGAGCCCAAGCCGACCCGCCACCACCTCTCGAGGCCGGCCCAGGAGCAGGCCGGTCGCCATGATGATCGCGGCCAAAGCGGCATTCACGAGGCCGTAGCCTGCAGAGCTGACCCATGTCGCGACCAGGAGCCCCCAGCGCCCCTGCACGGACAAGACAAAGGTCCTAACGGAGCCATCCAGGTACAAGACGAGAAACGGCACCAAGGCAAGTAATCCGAGGATATACGCCAGATTCCCTGCCCTGGGCATTTGGACGGCTTCCCTTGTGGAATGCGATCGATCTCGCAATCCGACCCCCCCCTTTCCCCGATCTGTGCTGAAGTGGAGGGAGGATAGCACGGAGGGAAGAGTGGGACAAGCGATTTAGAAGAGGGACTGAGGAATCGTGATGCCCCCGACGAGATGGTGTGTGTTGTCGCTGATGTCTGCCCGGCCTGAGGCAATGCCGACATCAAGACTGGAATGCGTGAACGTGTACTCGGCAAACAGGCCGAAGAGCCGCATCGGATAACGTTCCAGAACGCGGTCCTTTGGCGAAGTATAATGCTTGACACCTTGCGAAACGCCCAATAAGATTGCGCGCGACCTTGAAGAGCTATTCGGGAAGATAGCCTATGGCACCCGTACCCGAAGGCCGGAACGCCTTGCACGTGGACCTGACTTCGTGCGGGGCTTTTTTTTGGTGGCCGGTTCCCGACCTGTATAAGCCGCAAGACGAGGCTGAAGTATCCGAGCACGGAGTTCTAGCGATGCGACGAAGCGCGGCTCTACTCCGCGGCGGCATTGTCATCCTATTCCTGATATCTGTACTCGTCGGTCAGGCCGATAGGGCATTGGGCGTCGAGAGGGAAGGTGGTCCATCCTCACAGCAGGAGCAGACTATCGAGCTGTCGCCAGTGGTCGTAACGGCTACGCGCGGGGAGCGACCAAGCTTCGACGTGCCAAACGCCGTGACGATCGTCGATCGCGAGGATGCCGAGCGGCAGGCACCGAGGGTCCTCCCAGACCTCTTGCGCGGGGAGACCGGGGTCTTCGTCCAGCAGACCACCCCCGGCCAATCCGCCCCCATCATCCGAGGCCTGATCGGAAGCTCGATTCTAATGCTCGTAGACGGGATGCGGCTAAACACCGCCATTTTCCGCTCCGCGCCTAACCAGTATTTTGCGCTGGTGGACCCTTACAACGTCCAGCGAATCGAAGTCGTCCGGGGGGCTGGCTCAGCCCTGTATGGCAGCGACGCCATGGGAGGCGTGATCAACGTTCTCACGCCGGTCCCCCGGTTGGCCAGCGAGCAGTGGCAACTCCACGGCAAGGCACTGGGACAGTTCAGCAGCGCTGACACCTCCTGGGTCAATCGGGTGTCGTTGGAGGGGGGAAAATCGGGTGTTGCGATACACGGCGGGTTCACCTACCAAAACCACAACGATCTTCGCGGGGGCGGAGACATCGGCATCCAGCGGCCCTCCGGCTACGAGGTGTATGCCGGCGATGGCGCGCTCTTCCTCGAGCGAGGAAACCAGGATCTGTTCCTCAGCGTCCAGTACCTGAGGCAGCCACAGACCCCTCGCTTCGACGAATTGGTGCCCGGATTCGGTCGGACTCAGCCCAGTTCGGCTGTCTTCTTCTTCGAGCCAAACGACCGCCTCTTCCTCCACGGGCGATATCGACTCAGGAACCCGCTGCCATTTGTGGACGGGCTGGAGCTTCACGTGGCCTTCCAGGAGATCAACGATGACCGGAGGAACCGGGATTTTGGCGGTACGAGGGAAGATCGGGAACGGAACCGCGATGCGTTGACAGGCATCACCCTGCAGCTCACCTCACGATGGGGGCAATGGATGACCTTTACCTACGGCGGCGAGATCTATCTGGACGAGGTCAACAGCAGCCGGGTGGGGCGCAACATCGACACCGGGACGACCTCGACACAACAGAGCCGCTTCGCGGACGGCTCGACGCTCAACAGCTTCTCCTTCTACCTACAGGACGAGATTCGGGTACATCCGCGCCTGACCGCGGTCCTCGGGGGACGCGTCAGCCACTTCGACATCGACGTCCCCAAAGCGGACCGAGAGGTGGGGGCTCACCTCACCACAAGCGTTCTGACGGGTAGCCTTGGCCTCCTCTACCATCTGACCCCGACGATCAACCTCGTCACGAATGTGGGGCGCGGCTTCCGCGTTCCCAATGTCTTCGACCTGTCCACCCTGGGCCCCCGCCCAGGCAACCGCTTCAATATTCCGAGTCCCGACCTGAAGCCGGAGCAGGTGATCACCGTCGATGCGGGGGTGAAGTTCAATTTCCCCCGATTCACCGGCGAGCTATTCGGCTTCTATGCCGATTACCAGGATAAGATCGAGGATGTCGCAACAGGCGAGGTCACGCCGGAGGGCAGGCAGATCGTTCAAAGCGCCAACCTCAACAAGGTGACGCTCTATGGAGTCGAAGCGGGCGGGCGGTTTCGCCTCCTGGACAACCTCCAGCTCTTCGGCAGCCTCACCTTCACCTGGGCAGAAGAGGAGTTCCTTGACGGCAAGACCGTTGCGGCAGACCGGATCCCCCCCGTCAACGGCCAAGTCGGCCTCCTCTATCGCCCCATGCCCCGCCTGTGGGTCGAGCCCTTCGTCCGGTTCGCCGCCACCCAGGACCGACTGAGCGATCGTGACAGAACAGACCCGCGCATCAATCCGGAAGGGACGCCAGGCTGGGTCACGGCCAACATCCGGCTCGGCTGGGAGATCACTGAGCGCTTCCGCGCACGCCTTGCGGTAGAGAACATCTTCGATCAACCGTATCGGGAGCATGGGTCCGGGATCAACGCGCCCGGCATCAATGCGATCGTCTCCCTCGAGGCCCGCTTCTAGTGCCGGTCCAACTATTTACGCCACAATGGTGAGGCTAGGGAAGGCGATAGTTCCTATCAGGGTTCCTGTCGGCGATTAGCCGAAACAAGTTGGAAGGGCACTCGTGTCCCGCGTCTCAAGTTGGCTTCAGAAATCCCCCCTCCCTCGACGGGAGGGGGCGTGGGGGAGGGTAAGTGAGTATCAGGCATCTGCCATCGTCACCCCCACCCAAGCCCTCCCCCATCTAAGGGGGAGGGGGATAATTATGGTCCGAATTTGTGACTCAGAACACGAGCCGGCCAGCGATGCTAAATCTTGGAGAGAACGGATCGACCGAGATCGTAAGGGGAAGGCAGAGGGGATGATGGGAGATGTGAGGATCGCCTACCGCTTGTCCAGCTTCAGGAGATCATTCGGCACAAAGCCTGACCCTTCCGTAATCTTCGCGATGGCAGCGTCGGCTCCGAAGAAGTCTGTAACCCGAACCTTTCCCTTCGAGTCTCCAAGGTCGAGGCCTACGAACAGCTTCGTGGCGGGGTGATACACCTCCTGGCCATCGCTCTTGAAGACCCGAAGGAGATCGCCCTCCTGGAGACCGGAGCGACGGCCGGCATTGATCCGAACCCGGCCATCTTCGACGGAGAGGACGCGCGCGCTCCACTCATATTCGACCGTCTTCTTGAGGATGGCGGTGGACAGTTGATCCGATGCCTGCTTGAGCGCCTCTACCCTGGCCAACGCCTCCTGCGACCCGGAGCCCGTCTGCGTCCCCTTGGCCGACAACAGGCTCAACGCTTGGCCGGTGAGCCCCTCCCGGATCTCGCCTTTCAACACGACCTGGGCCTGCACCTGGCCTCGTCGATCCCAGTCACTGCTGACACCGGCTTCATCGAGGAAGATCACGAGCTGGGTTCCCAGGTCCCGTTCCAACAGTGTGGCTATCTGCTTGGCGTTGGCGGCCGACGGGCGAATCCCATGGTCCCGAAGAACGCGATCGACCAACGGAGGCTCCACCAGGATCAACCTTGTGTCCTTCTCAAGGACCGATGTCACAATCTCCAGCGGGATCCGCCCGAACCCCTTCGGGTTCGCCGCCTCGGGCTCGAACCCGACCATCGCGACGCGGTTCACCGGGGCTCGTCCGTTGACTGAAACGACCTTTGCCCGAGAGGCTCCCACCCCGGTGGCAGCGGCCGGAGCGCCGCCGGCGGCCAACTCGGCCTCGAGCTTGGCGAGTCGCTCCTCCAGGCCCTTCCGCTTTTGCTCCTCCTCTTTCGACCATCCGAACAGCTCGGTCAGCCGGCCAAGACCCAGGTCAAACGTGCCCCCCGGATCCCGCTGGCGGAAATACTCACCGGAGACCAGGAACGGCGAGCGTACAATCTTCTCTTCCCACTCCTTCTGACTCTCGGTGAGCGGCTTCTCGGCCTTCTTGTCCTTCTCTTCTGTCTTCACTGCAGGATCGGTTTTCTCAGACTTGGCCGACTGAGATGCTGGCGCCGAGGCCGCCTGTCCCTTAGAAGGCGCCGCTGTCTTGCTCTTTTCAGCCGCCTGCTCCCCTCCTTGCGCAGACCAGACCCGGTTCCAGAGTGAGCAGCCGGACTGGCAGAGGGCTGCCATGAGTAGGAGTGAGAGGCTGAACCGCCGCGACTTCATACGCACATGATACTCCTAAACCGAGCGGCGAAGCAAATCCTTTCGGAGTTCATAGTTCAGAGTTCATGGACAGATAAAATACAAGCAACACGGGCAGATCTTCTTACTATGAACTACGAACAATGACCTATAGAGACCCCCCGTCTTCAGACGGCTCAATTCAAACGAAAACCCCCTCCCGAATTGCCGGGAGGGGGTTTTCGTTGATCTCTCTAGCTAGTTCGTCCTTAGAAGTTCCAGAGCAACTCCATGGCCAGACGAATGGCGGTTTCATCGGGCGTTGTTCCGTTGTTCGCCAGTGCCCGGGTGACTTGCTTGAGGCCATCTCCGGGGACGAGGAACGAGAACTGGCCTTTGACCACCATATTCTTATCCAGCCACCAGGAGACTTCGTTGTCCCAGGCCACGCCGATCTCATGGTTAGTGATCAGGTTAGGGGCACCGCTTGCGGTGGCGGCGCAGACTCCTGCGGCAACGTTCACGAGGCAGAAATTTTCGTTATACTCCATGTAGTAGACGTTGGTCCGATAGCTCCAGTTCTTGACCGGATCGACGGTGATGCCGCCGCCGATCAGGAGCAAGCCCGGGTTATCGCCTCGGCCGGTCCCCACCAGACCGCCGACCCCAAGGTTGCTGTTCTGGTTTCCGCGCTGGTCGGGGATGAAGCTGTACAGTATTGTTCCGATCACGGGGTTCGTATCGGCAAGGATCGTATTCTCACCGCCGAATGACCCGGTGAACCGCTGGAAGTTCTTCCCGGTGTACCCCCTCAACTTGTTGTCGGTCGGATTGTCGTCGCCCTCGGTCCACAGCACGCCGATGTGCGGGACGAACCGGAAGCCGAACCACGGGGTCATGTCATAGGCGATATCGCCAAAGAACGCGTTCGACTCGATGTCGAATTTGTCTCCCGCGACCAGCATCCGCTCCGCCTCACCGAACATATGGGAGTACTGGGCAGCGATCTTAAAGCCGGCGATGCTGCCGACGAAGATCGGGCTGATGAAGTGGGCATTGACGTTCTGGCAGGTGGTGTTGGCGCCGCCGACGAGACCGCAGGGATCGCCCGTGGGGAAGTTGCCTCGGACCTTCTGGTCGTTCAACGCATAGATCAACCCGAACTTCGTGTCCTTAAACAACGTGTAGTTGACCCGGGCAGAATAGATGCTGCGGTCATTATCGTAGCCGGTGTTGGTCTCGGCATTAACTGTGATCACCCCGGCGGCGATGGCAGGGGCGATGATTCTGCGATTGGATTCCACCACCTTGTGATAGCCGAATTTCCAGTCGAAGTTGGCGACTCCGCCGACCAGATTGAAACCCGGGTCGTCATCGGTATAGACTAGCGACCCGGCGTCCAGATCCACCGTGTAGACGTCCCAGCCGGCATTCAAGCGAGACAAAATCCAGGGGAGCTTGACGCTGGCGTTCAGCCGCTCGATCCCAAAGGCCGCGAAGTCACCCTGGGTCTGGTTCGAGCGGTCCACGGTGCGGGACGACAGGATGTCGTCGAACTCGATCGCGAAGTAGACGTCCCAGATGTCGCCCTTGGCAAAGTTGAAGTAGAGGCGATCCTCCGACCGGATGTAGCCTTGGCCGACCACCCCGGCCTCGTTGAGGTGGGCGGTAAACGCTCCGTTCCCAGTCTTCCCCTTAATGCCGAAGTCCCAGTTCTGCTCGTAGGTCGGGATCATCCTGACCTGGGCCCCGAACTTGGCGGTGATATCGCCGTCGGTCTTGATCACGACGCTTCCAGGTCCAGCATAGGCAACAACCGAGAGCCCCATCACCAACATGAGGCTGAGCACTACGAACGCTAGGCGCTTCATCCTCTCACCTCCCCGTTAAGATGCCGTGCACGGTCTGCTCGCTCGTCTGCGTCATTCAGGGGCTACCCAACAATTGGGGCCCCAGTAGCACTCCCCTTGCCTTTTCTGCGTGTTCGTATCACCCCCCCCTTTCGATCGACACCATCGGTTAGGCCCCCCTGGCTCCATTAGCTCAGAGGACCAAGCTCCTGAAAAAAGCAGCAAAACCACACGTTATCTACACTTGTAGGCGGCACCTTATCACCGCCTCACAAGCCTTGTCAAGGAATTTTTCACCGGCCTGGGGCGTTCATAGTTCGGTACCCCCGCCCGCACCCCGCACTTCAGACTTCGCCCCTGCCACGGGCGCAGCAAGCAGCGCCCCTACAACGCACTTCGCACCTCGCACACCGTACCTCGCACTTCGCACGTCCCTCAGAAATTCCACAGCAACTCCAACGCCAGCCGTATGGCGGTCTCATCCACCCCCTGGCCGCCGGGTGAGGCGGCTATCCTCGTTGTGATCGTCGTGATATCCCTGACGGCGTCGCCGGGGAACAGGAACGAGAACTGACCCTTCACGACAAAGTTCTTGTCCAGCCACACCATCACCTCGTTGTCCCATCCAACCCCGACCTCCTTGCTGTTCACAAAACCGGAGTTCGGGCTCGCCGGGCACGGAAGGGGAGCGGTCAGCACCGGGATTTCAACCACGGCGGGATTCACACACGGCTTCTCGTCATAGCGGAGGTAATAGGCGTTCGTCCGGTAGACCAGATTGGCCAGGGGAGCGACCGTGACCCCGCCTCCGACCAGCATGAGGCCAGGGCTGTCGCCCCGGCCGTTGCTCAGCAAGCCGCCTGTGACGAGCCCCGCATGCTGATTCCCCCTGAGGTTCGGGATGAACGAATAGAGGTTGGTCCCAACCACTATGTTGAAATCCGCCAGGATGGTGTTCTCGCCCCCGAAGATCGGTGTAAAGCGCTGGCCATCGACGTTGCCGACATAGCCTTGCAGCTTATCATCCCTGGGATTGTCATCACCCGAGGCATAGAGCACGCCGACATGCGGGACGAGGCGAAAGCCCACAAAGGGGGTCAGGTCATAGGCGAGATCGAGGAGGAAGGCTTGTGCATCGATGTCATAGTTCGCATTATTGATGTCGGTCACCGCGGCATTCGTAATCCCGGTGTTCCTGGCCTCGCCGAACTGATAGACGTACTGCCCGGTGAACTTGAAGCCCGCGACGTTCGCCGTGACGACCGGGCCGATGTGGTGGCTGTTCACCTTCGGGCAGGGATTGCCGATGACCGAGAGTGGACCCGGGAGGAGGCGGCATGGATCGCCCGTCGGAAGGAGAAACCGCATGGCCATGTGATCAAACGTATAGAGCAGGCCAAGCTTGACATCCTTGGTCGGCGAGAAGTTGATCCGCGCGGAGTAGATATCGCGGTCGTTGTCATAGCTGGTGTTGGTGACGGCATTCCTGACGACTGCGCCGGACACCACAGCGGGGAACATCCTCGCTCGGTTTACCTCATCCTTCTTGTGATAGCCGAACTGCCAATCGACGTTGGCGACGCCGCCCTTGAGCCAGAAGCCGGGATCGTCATCGCCATAGACCAATAGCGCGGTATCGAGGTCTACCGCGTAGATATCCCAGCCTGCATGGAGGCGGGAAGAGATCCAGGGGAGTTTGATGCTGGCATTGAGGCGCTCGAGGCCGAACGAGTTGAAGTCACCCTGGGTTTGATTCGAGCGGTCCACCGTGCGGGAAGAGAGGACGTCGTCGAACTCCAGGGCCATATAGACGTCCCAGAGGTCGCCCTTCGCAAAATTGAAGTAGAGCCGATCCTCGGACCGGATATAGCCGCAACAAACGACCCCCGCCTCGTTCAGATGGTTGAGAAAGATCCTCGCCGATGGGTTGGTTTTACCGAAGAGTGTCTTGTCGCTGATCCCGAAGTCCCAGTTCTGCTCGTAGACCGGGATCACGCGGACCTGACCACCGAACGTCGCGGTAATATCGCCGTCGGTCTTGATCACGACGCCTCCAGGTCCGGCAAAGGCAATGTCTGAGAAATCCATGAATGACAGGAATAGCACGAGAGCAAGAACGGCAGGTAAGCTGCGCCTCATCGTCCACCTCCCCGTTGAGATGTCGCGCCCTGAGAAGTGAGCAGAACTCTCTCCCACTTCGCGAGACGTCTTATGATGAAATCGCAGGAGGATCGAACCGCAAGAGGATAGTTCCCTCTGCATCATCGCAGCAGAAGGGCCAAGCTGTTCCTAAACTTCGCGGGCACGTTATCACCGGTTCCCACGCCTTGTCCAGCAATTTCTTCCCCCTCACCCCGATCACTCTGAACAGGCCATAGGGTTGAGAGATATCAGAGCATCCACCCTGGACCCTAACCCCCGGACCCTGACTTCTTTACTGCAGGCGAATCGCCTGGATTTCGCTTCTTCCGCCGAACCCCAGCCTGCCCTCTTTCATCACCAGCAACAGGAGGTGGCGCCCGAGTCCCCCTCCAAGATCAGCAACGCCATAATCGGCTAGGGTTCCCTCGAAAAGAGGAGTCTGCCACACCTGTTCAAGTCGGGCGTCATTCCATCTCAGGGCGGTCAACCTCGCTGCCTTGCGCCGCGTTATCCAGCGCAACATTGCAGGTCCGCTTGCTTCCTCCCGCCCCAAGATAATTTCAGGTCGCGCTCCGTCTTCGCCGCCCTCAACAAGGATCCGAGGGCTGGTACCGCGCCCTGACGAGGCGAGACGCCCGCTATCTGCGTAGCTCGCAAGCTTCCCAGCCTGGGAATGGACTTCAAGAACCCCTCCCTCCTTCAGCGTCAGGTACCGGATCCCCACGCCGCCACCAAGATCTGCAAGCTGTAGCCCCGCTAGAGCAAGCCCCGGCGGGGCATCGAGCGTTTGACCCCGGGCGTAGCTACGGCCATCCCAGGCGTACTGGTGGATCGGGCCCGACGGGCGACCTTCGTGCTGGACCTCCTGACCAAAGAGCTGGGCCGTTTTTCCATCGGAGGACAGCGCTCGGAGGACCAGGTTCGGCATCTCCCAGACGAGGTCGAGTCGCTTGTCTCTCAACCGCAGAACGAGGGAACGAACGCGGCTCTTTTGCGAGAGGGTCATGATGATCTCGGCGCGGCCGTCGCCGTCAAGGTCGGCTGTCTCGAGAACCACGACCGTTTCCTTGCCAGTCAAGGCCAGTTCCGTGATCTGATGGAGGCGTCGGCCATCGATCCGGTGAAGCAAGAGCCGATCGGCCGCCGCCAGCAGTAGCTCCGGCGTGCCGTCGCCGTCCAGGTCTCCCACGGCCAGAGCCTGCATCGGCCCGTCGAACTCCGGCCCAAGTCGGAATCCTTCCGAAGACAGCCGAGGTCGCGCAGGGCGCGGGGTAGACACCTTGCGCAAATCGACGGGGGCGGCTGCCGAAGGCCCAGGCGGACGACTGGCGCTGGCCTGCCGGGACCCCGCCAACGGTCGATCCTGAGGGATGAGGCCCGGCTTCACTTCCGCGCTGGCCAACAGGAGAGGGTTGCCGGTCAGCGTCGAGAACACCTGAACGTCAAGGGAGGCGCCATTCGGGTGGGGCGTCAAACGGCCCATCAGCAGCGCTTGAGCCTTGCCCCTCTCGGAAAGCTGCTTGAGGATGCGTGGGTCGGCGAACTCCGCTGCCGCCAGGTTCTTATCGGCGAGCACCATCGATCGTAACTGCCGCTCCTCGATCAACTCAAAGCGACCTGTTCGAAGCAAGGCAGCCCCGAGATCCTTGGTCACTGCTCGCGTGTTGGCGTCCTTGACACCTTCCACTTCGACATTCGGAAAGGCCACGATCATCCGCGCCATCGAGACCCGAACCTGATCGCCCTGCCGCATCTCCGCCTTCTCAGCCCGTTTGGTGATAGCCGCTACAGCGTATCGCTCCCGAACTTGCAGGATGCGGAGCATTCCCAGGTCTTTGTCCAGCCTCCCCAACGCCTCCATGGTAAGGGGGTGTTTGAACTCCTCCCCTTCGCGGAAGACTTCTAGTTCCATCCCTTGAAAGACGCCATCTGCCGTTCCACGATCGATCAGAACCTGGTCGCCCTCGAAGCCGATGATCATTCCCTCTACTCGGGGAAAGGCAGCAGCTACGCGGTCGGCCACAACCCGCGTGGCTTCCGCGAACCGACTCTCCTTCTCGCGGGCAGGACCCGTGGGTCGTCCCTGGGCGGGGGCGCGAGCCTGAGCGAACGCCATTCCGCTCGGCGAGAGGCTAAGCACGAATAGTGATAATACGAGGAAGCAAAGAAGCAGCGCCCAAGAGATTGCGGTCAACGGGAGGAATTGCCTATCGGCCACTAATGCCCCCAAACTAAAGCATCGCCACTGAATTCCCTTGCCGGTGGTCATGAAAAGCGTATCCAGGCACCCGCGAGGCGGAGGGGATCCACAATCTTCCCTCTCCCCGATTGCGGGGAGAGGGTCAGGGTGAGGGGAAGCTGCGAGACAGCCAGCCTATGTGAAGGACGGTCTGCTATGAACTCGGCCGGTGCTGCTCGACCAGCTCGACCAGGACACCATTGCAGCCTTTCGGGTGCAAGAACGCCACGCTCGTCCCCCGGGAGCCCGGCTTTGGGACCTTATCGATAAGAGGGAACCCGGCCGCATCCAACCGGCTCAGCGTCCCAGGGAGGTCCTCGACCTCGAGGCAGATATGGTGGATGCCCTCGCCCCTCTTCTCGATGAACTTGGCTGTCGGATTGTCCGAACCGATCCCTTCCACCAACTCGATCCGACTGTCCCCGAGCTCGAAGAATGCCACCTTCACGCGCTCGACCGAGAGGGTCTCCGTATGCCCACGCTCGATCCCCAAGAGGGTTTCGAACAGCTTGGCAGAGGCGTCTACATCCTTCACAGCGATGGCGATGTGCTCGATCCGGGTGACCATAGAACCTCCAAGGACAGGGGTTAGGGGTTAGGGTATAGGGTCTAGGGAATGACTATGAGGATTAAAGACGGCATATGCTCAGTCGCCCCCCAAACCCTACACCCTAGACCCTCTACCCTTTCTTTATATGGTAACTGTTTCGCGGTGCTCACCGAAGATGTTCCGGAGTACGGAGCAGATCTCCCCGATAGTGGCGTAGGCTTTGACTGCCTCGATCAACAGAGGAAGCAGGTTCTCCTTCCCTCGCGCCGCCCGACCCAACGCCTCGAGCGTTTTGTCCGCTCTATGCTGGTCCCGACTGCCGCGGACCCGGTTCAGCTTGGCTCGTTGCTCCACCTCAAGCCTGGGATCGACGGCAAAGACGGGGATGGTGACCGGGTCGGCGGTGGCGAACTCATTGAGGCCCACCACGATGCGGCGGCGCTCTTCAGTCGCTCGCTGTTCCCGATACGCGGCCTCCTGGATCTCGCGCTGTATGAATCCAGCCTCGATGGCTCGAAGCGTCCCCCCCATGGCATCGATCTTCTCGAGGTAGGCCGAGGCCTCTCGCTCGATCCGATCGGTCAGCGCTTCAAGACAATGCGAGCCGCCAAGCGGATCGACGGTGTCCGCGACGCCGCTCTCGTAAGCGATGATCTGCTGGGTCCTGAGCGCCAGGCGAACTGCCTCCTCGGTGGGAAGTCCCAGTGCCTCATCACGCGAGTTGGTGTGAAGCGACTGAGCCCCACCCAACACCGCGGCCAGGGCCTGCAGCGCCACGCGGACCGCGTTGTTTTCGGGCTGCTGCGCCGTCAGGCTCACCCCGGAGGTCTGGGCGTGAAACCGCAGCATCCAGGATCTTGTATCGCCGGCTTTGAACCGCTCCCGCATGATCGTGGCCCACAGGCGACGGGCCGCCCGGTACTTGGCCACCTCTTCCAGGAGGTTGTTCTGGGCGTTGAAAAAGAAGGAGAGCTGGGAGGCGAAGCGGTCCACGTCAAGCCCTGTGGCGATCGCAGCCTCCACATAGGCGATCCCGTCCGCCAGCGTGAATGCCACCTCCTGGACCGCCGTTGACCCGGCTTCCCGAATATGGTAGCCACTGATGCTGATGGCGTTCCAGCGCGGCAGCTGTGCGGCGCAGTAGGCGAACGTATCGGTGATGAGACGCATGGAAGGTCCGGGCGGGAAGATATATGTCCCGCGGGCGATATATTCCTTGAGGATGTCGTTCTGCACGGTCCCCGAGATCTTGTCGGGCGCGACGCCTTGCTGCTCCGCAACGGCCACGTACATAGCCAGGAGGATGGAGGCAGTGGCGTTGATGGTCATGGAGGTGCTGACTCTGTCAAGCGGGATCCCCCGCAGCAGGGCCTCCATATCGGTCAGGGAGTCGATGGCCACGCCGACCTTTCCAACCTCTCCCGCTGCCATCGGATCGTCCGAGTCGTACCCGATCTGGGTTGGGAGGTCGAAGGCGACCGAGAGCCCGGTCTGTCCCTGCTGAAGCAGATAGTGGAATCGCCGATTGGTATCCTCCGCCGTCCCGAAGCCCGCATACTGCCTCATGGTCCAGAGGCGGCCCCGATACATGGTCGGCTGCACCCCGCGGGTAAAGGGGTAACTGCCGGGAAATCCCAGCCGATCCGAGTAATCGTTGTCAGAGAGATCCAGAGGGGTGTAGAGGCCTTTCACCTCGATGTCGGAACTGGTCTGAAACCCCCTCTTCCGCTCCGGCGCCCGCTTGAGTGTGGGCTGGAGGGTCTCCACCTTCCACGCATCGAGGGAGTCCTTCAAGTGTTCTAATCGTTCTGCTTCATCCATCGCTCGTCCCTGAAGGCGTTCACGGTTGACGGTTGACGGACGGAGTGATTGAGTCTGTCTTTGCCCTATCCGTGAACTGTGAACTGTAAACCGTCAACATCTCTTATTCGATCACTACCAAGACCTCGCCACCACCGACGCCTGCGCCCTCCTGGACCTTGATCTCTTTGACCACTCCAGGGCCGGTCGCCTTCAGCTCGTTTTCCATCTTCATCGCCTCGATCACAATGACCCCTTGCCCGGCGCTGACCTCCTGTCCGGATGCGACCAGGAGCTTGACGACTTTGCCAGGCATCGGGGCAACAATGGTCTGGGGTCCCCCTTTGCCCTGGCCCCCGGCGCGAGCCGCCTTTCGCCGGTGGCGGCCCGTCTCCTCAAACTCGATGCGGTGGAGTTCGCCCTCAACCCAAATCGCGAGCACGCCCTCCCCCTCCTCAACCACATCGACCTCGTACGACCGGCCCTTCACGAGAAGAGAGAACAGGCCCCCCACGATGGGGGTAAAATCGACCTCGTGAGTCGTCTCATCGAGCTGGACTGCCGCGGGCGATCCCATCGCGGTCACCACCACCCGATAGGTCCGTCCTTGAAAGTCAGCGAGATAACTCATAGACTCCCCGTGCGAGGTCCGAAGTCCGAGGTGCGGATATTGACGTTCGTTTCATCGCACCCCGAACCTCGCACTTCGCACCCCGCACTTCGCACTTTTCTTACCTCCGTCGCACCGCTTCGTGTCGAGCGGCCAATTTCCAAAGGCTTTCGGCGGGCCCGCCCTGCCCGCCCGATCCTTGCACTAAGGGCTTCTTGGTGTGCAGATAGAGCGAGCCGGCGACCAGCGCGATCTCAGCCAGGCCCTCCTTCGCCCCGACCAACCCTTTGGCAAGCCACTCCTCCAGAAACCGGGTATGGATCTGGCCCGCCAGAACCTGCGGGTCCTCCAGGATCCGGAGGTGAAACGGGATGCTCGTCTTCACGCCCAGGATCACATATTCGCCCAGGGCGCGCCGCATCCTGCGGATCGCCTCGTCCCGATCGCGACCCCAGGCGATCAGCTTCGATATAATGGGGTCGTAGTAGATCGAGACCTCGCACCCCTCGTAGATCCCGCTGTCAACCCGGATGCCGGGTCCGCTCGGGCTCCGCAGCGTGTGGATCCTCCCGGGCGACGGCATGAAGTTATTGAAGGGGTCTTCAGCGTAGATGCGGCATTCGATGGCGTGCCCACGCAATCGGATGTCATCCTGTCGCACCGAGATCGGCTCGCCCGCAGCGATCCGTATCTGCTCCTTGACAAGGTCGAGCCCCGTGACCATCTCGGTGACCGGATGCTCCACCTGCAACCGCGCGTTCAGTTCCAGGAAATAGAAGTTCTTGCCGGAATCGACGAGGAACTCCATTGTCCCCGCACTTGTATAGCCCGCCGCCTTGGCCAACTTCACGGCCGCCTCCCCCATCCGAGCCCTGAGGTCTGCATCGACGAAAGGCGAAGGCGACTCCTCGACCACCTTTTGGTGGCGTCGCTGAAGCGAGCACTCGCGTTCCCCGAGATACACCACGCGCCCTCCGCCATCGGCCAGGATCTGCATCTCGATGTGGCGGGCACCGCCCAGATAGCGCTCGACGTAAACGGCGGGGTTGCCGAATGACGAAGAGGCCTCTGAGCGCGCCGCGCGGATGGCGCCGGCCAGATCGGCCTCGGTCGAGACGATCCGCATCCCCTTGCCGCCCCCGCCGGCGGTCGCCTTAATGACCACAGGAAGGCCGATCTCTTTCACGGCCTGGAGCACCTCCTGATCGCTGAGCTCTCGGGTCGCACCCGGGACGACGGGCACGCCAGCCTTGGCCGCCAGGCTCCGACCCGCAGTCTTTCCGCCCATCGCCCGAATCGCCTGGGAGCTGGGACCGATAAAGACCAGGCGTTCTTGCTCACACCGCATAGCGAAATCGGGATTCTCCGACAGAAAGCCATATCCGGGGTGGATCGCTTCCACACCGGCCGTTTTCGCCGTCTCGATGATCCGGTCAACGTTCAGATAGCTCTGCGCTGAAGGGGGGGGGCCGATCAAATAGGCCTCGTCGGCGAGACGGACATGCAGGGATGCTCGATCAGCCTCGGAGTAGACCGCGACCGCGCCGATGCCCATCTCCCGGCAGGCACGTATGACACGAACAGCGATCTCTCCGCGATTCGCAATCAGGATCTTGCTGAACATACGCTGTGCTGAACCCCAGACCCTATACCCTCAACCCTATCTTACCCCCTGCTCTACAGCGGGATGTTGCCGTGCTTCTTCGGGGGATTCGTCTCGCGCTTCGTTCGGAGCGACCTCAATGCCTTGATCAGCTTGGGGCGGGTCTCCTGTGGCTCGATGACCTCATCGATGTAGCCGCGCTCCGCGGCGACATAGGGGTTGGCAAACATTTCCAGAAATTCCGCAACCTTTTCCTTGCGGAAGGCGGCGGGATCGGCCTCCTCCGCAATCTTTCGCTTATAGAGGATGTTGACCGCCCCCTCGGGCCCCATCACGGCGATCTCGGCCGTCGGATAGGCGAAGTTCATGTCGGCCCGCATGTGCTTGCTGCCCATCACGCAATAGGCGCCCCCATAAGCCTTTCGCGTGATGACCGTCACCTTGGGCACCGTGGCCTCGCCGTACGCGTACAGCAGCTTTGCGCCGTGCTTGATGATTCCACCCAGCTCCTGGGCGGTGCCAGGGAGGTAGCCCGGGACATCTTCCAGGGTGATGATCGGGATGTTGAAGGCATCGCAGAACCGGATGAATCGGGCCGCTTTGATGGAGGAACCGATGTCGAGGCAGCCGGCCAGCACCGCAGGCTGATTGGCGACAAACCCGACCGACTGCCCGTCCAGGTGGGCGAGGCCAATGACGATGTTCTGGGCGAAGTGCTCCTGAACCTCGAAGAAGTCGCCATCGTCCACCACCATCCGGATTAGCTCCTTCATGTCGTACGGTTTGTTGGGGTGCTCGGGGACCAGGGTGTTCAGGGCTTCGTCCCGCCGCTCGGGATCATCCCGTGTCTCCCGACGGGGCGGGTCTTCCAGATTGTTTTGGGGGAGGTACGAAAGAAGCTCCCTGATCGACGCCAGACACTCTTCCTCCGAATCGATGGCAAAATGCGCCACGCCCGACGTGGCGTTATGGGTCATGGCGCCGCCCAGCTCCTCAAAGGTGACCTCCTCATTGAGGACGGTCTTGATCACGTCAGGGCCCGTGACGAACATGTGGCTGGTGTGTTTCACCATGAAGCAGAAATCCATCAAGGCGGGGGAATAGACCGCGCCGCCGGCGCACGGGCCCAAGATGGCCGCGATCTGCGGGATCACGCCCGAGGCGAGTGTGTTTCGGAGGAAGATATCGGCATACGCCGCGAGTGAGACGACGCCCTCCTGGATCCGGGCGCCCCCCGAGTCGTTCAGCCCGATGATCGGTGCCCCCATTTTCAGCGCCAGCTCCATGACCTTGCAGATCTTCGCTGCCTGCGCGCCGCTGAGACTGCCGCCGAAGACGGTGAAATCCTGGGCGAAGACGTACACCTGTCGCCCGTCGATCGCCCCGTATCCGATGACGACCCCGTCTCCGGGAATCCGCTGGCGCTCCATGCCGAAGTCGTGGCATTGGTGGGTCACCAGAGCGTCGAGCTCGTTGAAGCTTCCCTTGTCAAGCAGGAGCTCGACCCGCTCACGGGCAGTCAGTTTTCCCCCCTGGTGCTGTTTCTCGATCCGATCTTTGCCGCCCCCCATAAGGGCGGCCTCACGGCGGCGGCGGAGCTCTGCGAATCTGTCTTTGTGCTGTTCTCCCGCCATCTTCCCTCCCTTCCTCATCTCCTCAGTCGTGAACAGTCCGGTCCAGCAGAACACGGAGGCAACATATCACGTCATCCGGGGCGTCGAACAGAAAGACCGGGTACCTTGACGAACGTTACGAAAATGTTACAAGGCCCGGCAGACATTACCACAAACGACCGGCAACGTGCAACCGGGAAAGGCGCACCTCATATGAACGGCTAGTGTCCTGAATCAGAAGTTCGCTTCAGAAATCCCCCCTCCCTTGACGGGAGGGGGCGCGGGGGAGGGTGAGTGAGTATCAGGCATCTGCCGTCTTCACCCCCACCCAAGCCCTCCCCCATCTAAGGGGGAGGGGAAGAATTATGGTCCGGATTTCTGACTCGGGACACTAGAGGTCCTCGAAGTGGGCGAGCTTCCGGAAAGCTTTGTACCTCGACTCGATCTCGGGATAGGTCAGTCGTCGCAGGCGATCGAGCGAGAAGGCCTCGACGTTGAATGACGCCATCACCGAGCCCATCACGATCGCCTTCCGGACATTGGCCTCCTCGAAATTCATCGTGTTGGCGAGATAGCCGATGAACCCGCCCGCAAAGCAGTCTCCGGCTCCCGTCGGGTCAAAGACCGAATCAAGCGGTATCGCGGGCGCCGCAAACCATCCGCCCTCGCGTACCATCAACGCGCCGTACTCCCCCCGTTTGATCACCAGAGAGGTCGGCCCCCAGTCGAGGATCGTCCGGGCGGCCCGGACCAGGTTCGGCTCCTTGGCGAGTTGGCGGACCTCTGCGTCATTGATCAAAAGCATATTGACCGACCGCAAGGTCTCCCGGAGGGACTCAGGCTTACGGTCGATCCAGAAGTTCATCGTGTCGGCGGCTACGAGCTTCGGCGAGCGAACCTGGGCGAGCACCTCCCGCTGCAGGTCGGGGTCGATGTTCGCCAAGAAGACCAGCTCACTCTCCCTGTACGCCTCCGGAATGTCGGGGTGAAACTCGGCAAAGACATTGAGCTGGGTCTCCAGGGTCCGGGCATCGTTCAGATCGAAGCCGTACTCGCCCGTCCACCGGAAGGTCCGCCCGGGCACTCGCTTCAGCCCCCAAAGGTCGATCGACCGGCTCCTCAAGAATGCCAGATGCTCCTCGGGGAAGTCCTCCCCCACCACTGCGACAACCCGAACGTCGGCGAAGAAGCTTGCCGCCGTCGAAAAGTACGTCGCCGACCCCCCGAGCGCCTCCTTCACTTCACCGAACGGCGTGCGAACGGAGTCGAGCGCGACCGACCCGACGACGAGGATACTCATGCCTCAAAGCGTGCGAAGTGCGAAGTCCGAAGTGCGCGACCGACCGATAGTCCCTCTTCTCCTACCGCACCCCGCACGTCGCACCCCGCACTTCGCACTTCGCACTTCGCACACTACGGAACATACTTCCCGATGATCGGCCGCAGCCTCTCACGAACATGGGGGTGGATCGACGCCGGAGGGGTGATGATCGCGTCCCTCAACGCGTAGGGGCAGGGGCACCCTACCCGCCGAACCGAGAAGGACGACACCGCAGCCTTGATGATCGCCTTGGCCGTTTCGGTGTTCTGTCCCAGGACGGCCAGCACCCCCTCTACCGACACGTCCGCCTCCGTGTCGTGCCAGACATCGTAATCGGTCACCGTGGCGAGGGTCGCATAGCAGATCTCCGCCTCGCGGCAGAGCTTCGCCTCCTGCAGGTTGGTCATCCCGATGACATCCACTCCCCAGCTCCGATAGATCCGGGACTCAGCCCTGGTCGAGAACTGCGGCCCCTCCATGCAGAGGTACGTCCCTCCCCAATGCATCCGCGCGCCAACCGACTGGCCGGCCGTGAGCAACTGCTTCCCGAGCAGCGGGCAGGTCGGGTCGCCGAAGCTCACGTGGACCACGATGCCGTCACCGAAAAAGGTGCTGATCCTCCCCTTGGTCCGATCGAAAAATTGATCCGGGATCACAATGTGCCGCGGCGGCAGATCCTCCCGCATGCTTCCCACGGCAGAGGCCGAGATCAGCCACTCCGCTCCGAGCAGTTTGAACCCGAAGATGTTGGCACGGAAATTCAGCTCCGACGGCATCAATCGATGGCCCCGGCCATGTCGAGGCAGAAAGGCCAAACGCCGTCCCGCCAGTGTCCCCATGATATAGGCATCGGACGGTTGGCCAAAGGGGGTCTCGACCCGGCGCTCCTCGACCGACTCCAGTCCCTCCATCTCGTAGAGCCCGCTCCCGCCGATGATTCCAATCAACCCGTCGGTCATCTCCCCTCCGCTTGAGACCCGACCTGCAGCCCCCCGATCGGTCCGGTCAACGGCAGGACGATATGGTCATACCCCGCGCATGCGACCAAATGTCTGCCGCTCACTCACCTCCTCGATGGTGAGATCGACCATTCGACCCACCATGGTCTCATCGGCATCGAAGGCAACCGTGACATAATTGTCTGTCAGCGCCTCCAGGTGTCCGGTCCTGGCATCTCGCCTGTCAAGGACGACAGCCGTGAGCGACTGGTCCAGCAGTTCGCGTCGAAACCGATGCCACTTCCTTTCGCTCAACGACCGGAGGGCGAAGCTCCGCGCCGCCTTCACAGGCTTAGGGATCTGATCCGGCATCGACGCTGCGACGGTCCCGTCCCGCGGGGAGTAGCTGAAGACATGGAGATAGGCGATCGGCAGGCCTTCCAGGAGCTTGTAGGTGTTCTCGAACTCCGCGTCGCCCTCACCCGGAAACCCGACGATGACATCAGTGCCGATGGCGATCCCCGGGACCGCCTCCGCGAGCCGCTCCACCAACCGACGAAATGTCTCAGCCTTGTAGGCACGTCGCATGAGTTTCAATACCCGATCGTCGCCACTCTGCAGCGGCAAGTGCAGATGGCGGCACAGGTTCCCGAAACGCCCGAAGAGGCCGATCAGGTCCTCTCCCACCTCGTGTGGGTCGAGAGAGCTGAGACGTATCCTCGCGGGCGCAGCCACCTCCAGCATTTCACTGAGCAAGCCAGCGATCGAACCTCGAGTCGGGAGATCGCGTCCATACGTTCCGAGGTGGATCCCTGTCAGGACAACCTCAGGGTACCCGGCGCCCAACAGGACCCGGAGGTCGCGTAGCGCGGCCTCCTTCGCCTGGCTTCTGTTGGGCCCGCGGGTCTCCGGGATGATGCAGAAGGTGCAGCGGTAATTGCACCCATCCTGGACCTTCAGGAACGCCCGGCTTCGAGACCCCGCGATCGGCGGCGGAAGCGGGTCAAAGGTGCGGATTCGCTGGATATCACCGACGGCGATCAGCGGCGGCCCCTTCTCCGCCAGCCCACGGATCAACTCGAGGAGTCGAATCTTCTCCCCGTTGCCCGCCACCAGATCCACGCCCGGAATCGATGCGATCTCGCCGGCGGCCACTTGGGCGTAGCAGCCGGTGACGACGACACGGGCTGAAGGGTTGTCCCTGATCGCCCGCCGGATCATCTGTCTCGAATCGGCGTCGGCCTCCTTCGTCACTGTGCATGTATTGATGATGAAGAGGTCGGCTTCCTCACCGGGACCGACCCGCATCTGCCCATCTAGTCGCAGCGCCTCTAGGAGCCCATCGCTCTCGTACTGATTCTGGCGGCAGCCCAACGTCTTAATCGCGACGCGCATATGCTCCCTCAAGCTCCGACAGACGGGCTTCAAGAACCGGAAGGTTCAGGACATCGTCCCGATTGTAGGCCAGGAGGATCTCCAGCGCTTCCCTATCGCCGCCATCCTCGTATCGTGACCAGAGCCGCATGGCGTCCCAGCCATCGATCCCTTTCGAACGGCGGGTGATCCCGAGCTGTTCCTCAACCCGCTTCAGCCCGCCGAACAGACCATGACGCCAGCAGTCGTACATCAGGTCGTGGGACCGGAACTCTTTCGCCAGATCGAGTCCCAAACGCCGTCGGATGACCGGCAGGTCGAAACGGCTCCCATTATAGGTGCAGATCGTCTCCACCCCTTCCAGCGACTGCCAGACGGAGACGTCGCTCACCATTCCGCCGACCAATTGGATCAGGCCCCGATCCGCGATATGGCAACCGACGATTGTAATGACTCCGTCGAACGAGGTCTCGATGTCAAGATAGGCGTTCATCGGAACACGAGCTTACCACAGGTCGGGCAAATTTCAATTCAAAAGCCGAGAGGACAGCAGCCCGCAGAGCCTTCCGGGGCGCGAACGACGAATCCTTGCGGCTGGACGCCCCGATGCAACTGCCGGACAACTAAGTTTCGAGTGGCGCCTATCGATGACCCTGTGGTATCGTCAGGAGCATCTGAGAGTGGAACTCAAGGGAGGAAACTGGTGATTCACTACACCCCCCGGTGCCGCGAGGTTCTCCTCACTGGCCTTGTCTGTCTCCTGCTTGTCCTTCCGGGAACGACAACCTTTGCCGCAGAGATCGAGCCCAAACCCATCAAATCGGAGGAGGAGGTCCTGAAAGGGGTGAGGGCGCTACGCATCCTGGCGGCGGAGATGAAGGCCGGAGAGCCCACCCATGGGGTCACAAAAGAGGCCGTGGAAGCACAGGCTCAGAAGATCCTCCAGGAGAAACTCCCAACGCTTAAGGTGGACCCAAAGGCGATTACGCTGCTCTTCGTCCATGTAAATCTTGCCGGCTACCAAAGCCGCCTCGGCTACCACGGCAACCTTAGCGTCGAACTGAAGCGGCCCAGCATGATTCTGGTGGGGAAGGACTTTCCCGACTCCCCGATCCAGGAGTATCGCGTGACGCTGGCCACCGTCTGGGCGCAGAGCATTATCTTTACCGGCGAGGTCTTTGCGCCGACCGCAGTCCGGAAGGCTGTCGATGGAGTGCTGGAGCGGTTCATTGCAGATTTCCGCAAGGCGAACCCTTGAACGATCTGAGGGGTGGACGCGGGGAGTGATACCATGCGGCTAGCCATGATCCTCGTGGCAGTACCTCTGGCAGCACTGGTGTCGTGTGCCGGGTGGGAGGTCCGGCCAGAGTCGGCGGTGATCATGGCCCCGCCCGATCAGGTCTGGAATGACACACTGGAGCTGCTTCGGGAGCGCGATTTCAAAGTTGACCAGCAGGACAGCAACAAACGTGAGCTGCAAGCCACGAGAGACATTGTCTTGAGGGTCATCACCGATAAGAGCACCAGGGGCAATGTCGAAAAAGAACGCCATCAAGTGGACCTCTCGGTGAAAGCCCGTGGAGAAGATACGAGCCTCGTCGAGGTAACCTACCGAATCGAGAAGCTGGTGGTAGAAGATCCCGCCTTCCGCTTCATTGCAGCCCTGAGAGATCGGGTAATGATTCGTTCAAGGGGTTCGGAATCGGCCCCATCCCGCCGGCGGTAACCCCCCAACCCAGTCCCCTGAAGGGATAGCGACCCATGCGGATCGCCATCATTGGCCTGCCGGCCTCCGGCAAGACCACAGTCTACCGGCTGCTGACTCACGGGCAACCCAGGCAGCAAGCCGGCCGTATGAGTGAAGCCTCTATTGCCGTGGTCCGAGTCCCGGATCCCCGTCTGGATCGCCTGGTCTCGCTGTTCAAGCCGAAGAAGGTGACACCCGCCAGCATGGAATTCCTCGATCTGGCGCCCCTCGCGAAAGGGTCGGGAAAGGCCGGGGACGCGGGCGGCCAGCTCCTGCCCCAGATGCGGAGCGCGGATGCCCTGCTCGCGGTGCTCCGTGCCTTTAGGGACGAACGTGTCCCGCACATCGAGGGGAGCATCGACACGGCACGGGACGCGGCCACCCTTGAGGGGGAGTTGCTGCTGGCCGACCTGGATGTTGTAGAGAAGCGGATCGCCAAGATCGAGGAGGGGTTGCGAAAGGGAAAGAAGGAGGACACCTCGCAGGAGCTGGTACTCCTGAGACTGTGCCGGGAGGCGCTTGAAAACGAGCGACCGCTCCGCGAGGTTTCATTCTCACCGGAGGATGACCGCCTCCTCCGTGGCTTTCAGTTCCTCACCGCCAAACCGCTATGCTTCCTGCTCAATGTCGGCGAGAACGGAGGCCAGGCCCCCACCCCTCCAGAGGCCGCGACGGCGACGGGTGGGGGAAGCCAGACGTCAATCTTCTCGCTTCCGGCCAAGCTCGAGCTGGAGTTGGCCGAGCTCCCCCCGGACGAGGCGTCGGCATTCCGCGCCGAGCTCGGCATCGACACGTCACCGGTCCCGCGCCTGTTGAAGCTCTGCTATGACCTTTTGAGGCTGATCACCTTCTTCACGGCGGTGGGGGATGAGCTACGAGCCTGGACGATCCCCCGCGGCGCCACAGCATCGAAGGCGGCCGCGACGGTCCACACCGACATGGAGCGAGGTTTCGTCAAGGCGGAGGTGATCGCCTTCGACGCATTGGTGCGTTGCGGCTCACTAGCGGGAGCCCGTAAGGAAGGTCTGCTACGCCTGGAAGGGAGAGACTACCTCGTGGCGGATGGTGACGTCATCACGATCCGTTTCAATGTCTGAGATCGATGGGGCTGCCCTCGCCCAGCATGGAGGGATCTTCGGACCTCTCACGACATGGGAATGTCGGGGTGTAGCGTTTTAGAATAGTATGTGGGCGAGAAGACTCGGAAGGACATGGAAGTGATTGGCGCGCCCGGGAAGGGGCTGTGACGCGCATGACTAACATTGGGAGTGGTACAACAATTGGGGGCAGGTCAACCCGGCATCGAGAGCCTGACGATTATCGATCATCACGCGTCGCTGGAGGATATGGCAGACCTAAGAAGTGAGCAGGCGTGGCGATAGAATCGTCCGCCCGCGGCAAATCGAGGGAGAAATCGATGCACCCCAAAACCTACAGGGAATTCGAGCGGATCTGCGCGTCGCGCAAGGCTGCTGGACGCATTCTGGAGATTGGAGCAGTGCCGTCAAGCGACAGCTTGTTATGCATGAGCTCCATCCGGGATGCCACTGAGAAAATAGGTATCAATCTTGATGGTCCGCACACCTATCGGGATTATATGATTCTGAGAGGCAACGGCAATCAGATGTACTGCTTTGATGACAACCATTTCGATGTCGTTCTCCGTAATGCCGTTCTGGAGCACGACAAGTTCTTTTGGAAGACCCTTGCAGAGATAAGGCGAGTGACCAAGCCGGGCGGCCTCGTCATCATCGGGACGCCAGGCTACATACAATTTCCGGCCCGACAATCCGCGGCGAAGGCCAAGCAGCTGTTCTTGAGCGCTCTGGGGAGAATTGGATTTCACGATCGTCTGTGCTGGCTCCTCCGCAGCACGCCAACCATCGAGATTCACGACGCGCCTGGGGATTACTACCGATTCAGTCCGCAGTCGTTTAGAGAGGTCTTTTTGGGGGGATGAAGGACGTTGAAGTTTATGCCATCATGTTTCCGCCCATCATCATTGGTGCAGGAGTCAACCTGAAATGAGGGCTGGGCCAATGCTGGACAGATTAAAGCAATTGGACAAATCTATCCGCATCGCCATCATCGGGATCGGTTCGATGGGCAGAAGCCTTCTTTACCAGAGCCCGATCACTCCCGGAGTTCAATGTGTGGCCATCGCCGACCTCGACATCAATCGGGCCATCTCCTTTGCTGAGAGGATGAAGTGCAAGTATCGAGTGTCGCATGATCTCGAAGGCGTGCACCGGGCCATCCGCGAGGGACTGATGGCGGTTTGCGAAGACGGAGACCTGTTGGCGCGATGTGAACTCGTCGACGCTCTGGTCGAATCCTCGAGCTCG
Organism: Candidatus Methylomirabilota bacterium; assembly: GCA_016207095.1. Taxonomy (GTDB): domain Bacteria; phylum Methylomirabilota; class Methylomirabilia; order Methylomirabilales; family Methylomirabilaceae; genus Methylomirabilis. The sequence continues at coordinate 74,306 of JACQQF010000020.1, forward strand.
ATCAACGCGGCCGCCGTGTTCGCAATTACCGCTCTCGAGCACCGAAAACATCTGATTTTGGTGAATTCCGAGATCGATCTGACCTTCGGTCCTTATCTCTTGCGGCTGGCTCAGGATAACGGCGTCACCTACACGAGTTGCGACGGCGACCAGCATGGCGTTATCAAGCATCTGATTGATGAAATTCAATTGTGGGGTTTTGATCTTGTCATGGCCGGCAACATCAAAGGCTTCCTGGATCGCTACTCTGACCCGGTGAAGATCATTCCTGAAGCCGACATTCGGAACCTGGGTTACAAAATGGCGACTGCGTACACCGACGGAACGAAGTTATGCATCGAAATGGCCCTATTGGCTAATGCTTGCGGCCTCGCAGTCACCGTGCCCGGCATGCAGGGGCCCCGAGCGAACGACGTCCATGAAGTTTTCACGCTCTTCGATTTCGATTCAATCTGGAGAAGGAGGGAACCTGTAGTCGACTACCTCCTGGGTGCTGAGCCCAACGGGGGAGTGTTTGCAGTCGGGCATTGCGACAATCCGTACCAGATGGCGATGCTTTCGTACTACAAAATGGGGAGCGGACCATTCTACCTCTTCTATCGTCCATATCATTTGTGTCATGTGGAGGCGATTGCCTGTATTGCAGAAGCGAGCCTCGACGGGCGAAGTCTGCTCCAACCCGATTGGGGGCTGCGGACGAATGTCTATGCATATGCCAAGCGATCTCTGCGAAAGGGAGAGAGACTGGATGGGATTGGGGGATTTACCTGTTATGGTTTGATCGACAACAACGACTTGGGTGGAACCAATGATGGTCTTCCTATTTGCCTGGCCGACGATCTGTTACTCAAACGTGACATACCGAGAGACGGTAAGATTCGCATGGAAGATGTCAACTACGATCCCCGACGCCTCGACTTCGATCTCTATTTCAAAAGCCTGGCGGTTGGAAAGCGAGGATGGCGATGAAGCTAGGTATTCTCGCCGTCTACATGGTGAGGGAGGAACACGAGAAGCTGCTCGAATTGCACTTGAGCCGAATCGAACAGCATACAACCGTGCCCTACACGATCTATGGCAGCGCAAATCGTCTGCTTCCTCAATACAGGCAAAGGCTCAAACAACATCCGAAAGTAAGGCTTCACGAGCTTCCTGCAACAGATCTGCGGGGACCAGAGGAACACAGCTACTACCTGGAACGTCTCGTGAGACTCGCGATCGAAGATGGTGCGAGCCACATAGTAACTTTGCATGTCGACTCTTTTCCCATTCGCGACGGATGGGTTGAAGCCCTGATAGGGAAGCTGTCGGCATCATGCGTATTCTCAACCATCGCTGGAATCAACACGGCCTGTCTCGTATTCCACCGTGATTTTTACGTCAAATACCGGCCCACTTTTCTTCTCTCGGAAGAGGAGCAAAAGAGCGCTAAATACAAGAAATACTTTCAAGAGGTGGCACCGATTCGCCACTCCGGCATTGGCTATGGTTTCAAAGCGTATCAGGAAGGGTTGAGCTGGCACTACATGCGCAAGTCCTCCCGGTACGCCGAACTGGACGGCCCGGCTATCTATGACGACCTGGTCTTTCACCTCAGAGGCGCGGTGAGCTTGTTCGTCGTGCCGTCTCCAAGGACTCCGGGACTCCTCAGGAAGATTGGTTATACGCGCTTCGAATCGTTCCTGCGAGTCATGCGTGCAATCATCCCGACGCCGATAAAGCTGCTGCTCCGAGCGAGGTTCGACCGCCCGTTGAAATTCCTGATCGATCGACCAAGGATAGCGTTAGAGGTTGGGCACATGGTCGCTGCGTGCGACCGACTTCTCCAGGATCCTGCTTCGTACATCGAACAATTGCGCGGCTAATCCTGAATGGTTTTCCGCCGATCCGCTGAGCGAGGCCCCTGTTCCTGGCGCCTAGTTCAGTCCAAAATGTAGGGCGCTCAAAGAAGGAAGGTCTGCTACGACTGGAAGGGAGGGACTACCTCGTGGCGGATGGTGACGTCATCACCATCCGTTTCAGCATCTAGGATCGATACCCTACTTCTTTGGGTCGTCTTTGAAAATCGATGGCCCCACGAGCACGCCGCCTGCGGCCCCGACCGCACCACCGACGACTGCGCCCGTCGCATCGCCACCAATGATCGCGCCGGTCGCCGCCCCTATCCCGCCGCCCGCGATCGCGCCCTTCTCTCTGGCGCTCAGACCGCCGCCGCAGCCAGCCAGCAGCAGGGAAAAAGCGAGCGTGGGTGCCAACAGCCGAGTCATTCTCGTCCTGAGATGCATCTCATGTCTCCTTTCCGGAATATGTGAAATGGTGGATGGCGCGCCCGGGCAGATTTGAACTGCCGGCCTTTTGCTCCGCAGGCAAACGCTCTATCCGGGCTGAGCTACGGGCGCGATCTCATTCGTCGGACGAACCGGGGCCACTCTATCACGGCCCTTGTAATGGGTCAACCGGACACCTTGACATGCTCATAGCAGATTTGGGGGGTCGTTAGCCCACCGCTCGGGAGAGTTTGTGCACAATGAACTGGTTCAGCGAAAGCCCTTGTGCCTTCGCCTCGAATACCAGTTCCCTATACAGATCAGGAGGCATCCGTAAAGCATACCGGCCACTGACGGGTTGCTTGTCGAGAGGAACGGGGATTTCAATTTTGGCTCTTCCGGAAATCGTGTGGGTAACTGACCCCACCTGCGCTATGCTCTGGCCCAGCAAAGGAGGGCGAGAGCGATGCGCGACATTGAACTCTACAAGGCGATCTTGGGCCTCACCCCACCGTGGAC